>DATMEB010000072.1:0-5512 GCA_035557095.1 Nocardioidaceae bacterium
GCCGGTGACGTCCGGGTTCAGCAGGCAACCGGCGAAACCCGCGTCGGCGCACCGGTCGACCTCCGCGCACAGCGCGGCCGGCCCCACGCCGGGAGACTGCGGCAGCTGGCACACGGGCACCAGCCGGCGTGGGTGCATCGCGCACGCGCGCGCGATGAGGTCGTTGTTGATCTGCGTCCAGTGCTCGCTCACCAGGGCATCGCCGATGTCGTGACCCATGCCGGCGGCGCGTGGGGACAGCATCACCACGTCGATGCCGCGGCCGGTCATCTGGTCGAGCAGCGGCACGAGTGACGCGGCCAGCTCGTCGTCGGACACCGCGAGCGAACCGCGCACCGGCTGGTTCAGCATGCTCAGCTGCCGCCCGCGGTAGGCGTCCAACCGGGGCGGAGCGGTGGTGAAGTGTCCGTGCACGTCGACGATCACGATGCCTCCCGGTCACACGAGGGCGGCCGTGGGCACGTCGAACAGCTCGTCGAACGTCAGCGACCGGGGTAACAGGCGCTGGCGGACACAGAACTCGATCATCATCTCCACCGCCGGGCGCACCGCCGCCGTGCCGAGCGGCACCGGGTCGATGCCGCGGGCGAGCAGGCCGGCCCGGAACACGTCGTCCCGGCTGAGCGGGCCACCGTTGCTCAGCCCGTCCAGGTACCGCGTCCGGCAGTCGGCCAGCAACCGGTACAGCTCACTGACGAGCCAGGGATGCTCGTCGGCCAGCGACCGTCGCAGCACCAGCATGTGGTTGATGGGCAGCACGCCGGTGCGCTGGTACCAGTCGAGCTCGGCGCGCTCCGCGTCCGGCACGAGGTCCACGACCCGGGGGTCCCGCGGCCGCAGCCTGCCCACGATCGCGGCGTCCACCCGACCGTCGAGCAGCATGTCGTCCAACGTGGCCCCCGGCTCGGCCCGGACGACGTTCGGCGGCTCCTGGTACTGCGGCACATGGCCGTCCTCGAGCGTCACCCAGAGCACCTGGTCCGGGTCGAGCCCGTACTCCGCCATCAGGATGCCGCGCACCCAGACCACAGTGGTCTGTGTGTAGCACCGGACGCCGACGCGGTGTCCGGCGAGGTCCGCCGGGGAACGCAGCCCGCGATCGACATTGTGGACGATCGAGGCGTGATGGAACCGGCTCAGCAGGCCGACCGGCAGCAGCATCCACTGTGTGCCGAAGGCATGCGCCTGCAGGTAGCTCGCCGTCGCCAGCTCGGACAGGTCGAACTCCCCGGTCTGCACCGTGCGGGAGAAGCCGTCGTAGATCGGGCGCACTTCGTCGAAGGAAAACCCAACCCGCGGGGAGGTCACCGAGAGGTCCTTCAACCCCAACGTGTGGCCGTAGGTGTCCAACAAGGACCGCAACACCATTGTGGTGGGGACGGACTCCACGGCTGCCTCCTGATCGGTCGGCCGGTGATACTCCTGCGTAGAAGCCGCGAAGCGCGGGGTACCGCAGGCGCCCGCCGATGATATACCATGTGAGACCAACAGTCCCATTAACTAGACTAGAATTGATCGCCACACCAGGAGGACGCCGTGCGGATCGTGGACCTTTCCCAGCCTCTGTCGCCCAGGACACCCCGCTCCAGCGACCACCCACAGGTCACCTTCGAGACCCTGCGCTGGTACTCGCGCGACGGGATGAAGGCGCACCAGATCACCGCCTCGCTGCACTCGGGCACCCACGTGGACGCGCCCGCGCTGTACTTCAGTGACGGCGACACCATCGAGCAGCTGTCCCTCGACGGCTTCTGGGGCACCGCCCTGGTGGTCGACGTCGACCTCGAGCCTCGTGGCGTCATCTCCGCCGAGCACCTGGAGAAGATCGCCGGCGACATCCAGCCGGGCGAGATGCTCGCGCTGTACACCGGGTACAGCAAGAACATCTACGACGAGGAGACCTACATCCTCAAGGCACCCGGCCTCGGCAAGTCCGGTGTGGACTGGATCGTCGAGCACGGTGTCAAGGCGGTCTGGGTGGACTCGCCGAGCGCCGAGCACATCTTCAGCCGGTCCCGGCAGTGGAAGAAGCTGCGGCCCGAGCAGTGGCCGGACGACCTGTTCGACCCCGCCGAGTTCCCGCCGGCGTACGCGCACAAGACGTTCCTGCCGGCCGGCATCATGATGGTCGAGAACGTCTCAGAGGCGCTCGGACAGTTCGTCGGCCAGCGCGTCACGCTGATGGCCCTGCCGGTCAAGTACGAGGGCGTGGAAGGCGCGCCATGTCGCGCGGTCGCGCTCGTGGACCTGTGAGCCGGCGATGACGACCACTGACGGCGCGCGGTTCGTGCCGATGCTGGACCTGCCCCCGCGACAACCCAAGCCGCGTCGGTTACGCCGCACGGTGATCTTCGACCGGGGCTGGCCACACACGTTCATCGAAGGCGTTCTCGACGCCTTCCCTGGCGTCATCGACATCGCCAAGATCAGCGCGTGGCACCTGCACCAGACCGAGGCGGTGGTCACCACGAAGCTGGCGATGTACAAGCGCCACGGCGTCGAGACGATGGGCGGCGGGCCGGTGCTGGAGATCGCCCGGCTGCAGAACAAGGAGGACGAGGTGCTGGACTACCTCCAGCGCCTCGGGTTCGACGCCCTCGAGGTGTCGAGCGAGTCGATGCCGACGCAGACCGACATGGCCGCCGACGCCAAGCTCGCCGAGAAGTGCCTGGAGCGCGGGTTCCGCATCCACGGCGAGGTCGGCAAGAAGTTCCCCGGCGGCGACCAGGTCCGCAAGTCCCCCGACGTGCTCGACGTCGAGACGGCCGTTCGCACGTTCGAGGCGTACCGGGAGATGGGGTGCGACGGCAGCTACCTCGAGGGCCACGTCCTGCGAGCCGTGCTCGGCGACATGGCCGAGAAGGTCGCCGGGCGCGACAGCATCGTCGAGCTGGTCGAGCGGGTGGGGCTGGAGGAGATCATCTTCGAGATCCCCGGCACCTTCCTGCACTACGCCGGCAAGCGGGCGCTGCAAGGTCTGCTCGTGTACCTGTTCGGTCCGGACGTGAACATGGCGAACGTCCTGATCGAGGAGGTCATGGAAGCCGAGGAGCTTCGGGACGGCACGTTCCCGGCCTTCGGCGTGCCGAACGGCGACCATCCGTGGATCCGGTCCGCGGCGCTGAGCGGCACCGGCTTCGCCGGGCCGCAGTGGTGGCGCGGCTAGTCAGCGCGGCCGTTGAGGCTGCGCCGGTGCGACTGGCTGCGCCGGTCCGGCTGACGCGGGGGATGTACCTGCGTCAGCCGGTCGGACAGCTCGCCGCCGACCTTGATCACCAGGGACTCGAACTCGTTCTCCCGGGGAGCCATCCGCTCGCTCGGCCCGGCGATCGCCACCGCGCCGAAGACGATGTCACCGGTCAGGATCGGCGCCGCCACCGACGTGGCACCGGTGACCCGCTGTCCGACCGAGACCACGGCACCGGCCTCGCAGACCTCGGTCAACCGCGCCATGCGCTTGGCCAGGTCGCGCTGCGGGACACCGTGGAAGCGCAACACCTCCTCGGCGGTGTCGGCCGGCAGGTGCGCCAGGATGGCGGTGCTCGCCGCACCGAGATGCAGCGGGTACCGCGTCCCGGCCAGCGCCACGGAGCGCAGATCACTCGGCGCCTCGAGGACGAACGCGCACAGCCGCCACGGCAGGTCGACCACGCTGAACGTGATCGTCTCCCGCGTCTGCGACGCGAGCGACAGCAGCGGTGGCGCGATGAGCTCGTTGAGGCTCAGCTGTTCCCGGGCGATCAACCCGAGCTGCAGCATCCGCGGGCCGAGCACGTACCGACTGGTGGCCGGCTCCTGGCTGACGAACCCGTCGTCGGACAGCTGCCGGAGCGCACGGAACACGGTGCTGCGTGGCAGACCGGTCCGTTCCACGATGTCGGCAGCCGACTGCGCCTGCAGGCTGTCGAAGCTGGCCAAGATGTCGATTTCTGACTTTCGCCCCACTATCACTCCCTGACCGTACGAACCCCGCCGACAACGGAGTAGGCCATGAATATGCTACCAACAGTCCCGCATTTGGCACCAAAAATTGTGCGGTGAAGACATGGCAACATCAAATCCGACACGCGCACTTGCCGAACTTGTAACGAACTTCCCGGCCGAACGGCTTCCGGCGGCCGTTCGCGAGCAAACCGCCATCGTGATCCTAGACACCCTCGCCAGTGCGATGGCGGGGCAGGATGCCGACGAGTCGGCCCGCGTGGTCGACGCCGCGCACGCGGTCTATGGCGGCGGCGACAGCACGATGCTCAACGGCGACACCGGATCCCAGGCCGCGGCCACCATGGTCAACGCCTATCTGACCACCGCGGTCACCGTTTGCGACATCCACTACCCGACCGTCTGCCACGTCACGCCCGAGGTCGTGCCGCCCGCACTGGCGGTCGCCGAGCAGCGTGGCAGCTCCGGCGCCGAGCTGCTGCACGCGGTGGCGATGGGGCTGGAGGTCACCACGCGGATCGGTGTCGCGCTGAACTACCAGGCCTTCCGGGATCGTGGCTTCCACTCCCCCGGGATCACCGGTCCGTTCGGTGGCGCCACGTCCGCGGGTCTGCTGGCAGGCCTGGACGGGAGCCAGCTGACGCACGCCTACGGGATCGCGGCCAGCCAGGCGTCCGGAACCTGGGCGCAGCTGGGCAGTCCGACCATCAAGTTCCAGCAGGCGCACGGGGCGATGTCGGGGCTGCTGGCCGCGACGCTCGCCGGCCGGTCGTTCACGGCGACCGAGGACGGCCTCGGCGCGGCTGACGGCGGGCTGTTCAGCTCCTACTCCGACGGCGGCGATCCGGACGCACTGCTGGCCGACTTCGGCTCACGCTGGGAGATGCTGCGCATCTCGTTGCGCCCGTCCCCCGCCGCCGCGTACCTGCAGGGCGTGGTGACCGCCATGCTCGCCCTCGTCCGCGAGCACGACGTGCGGCCGGAGTCGGTCGCCACGATCCGGTTGGGACTGTCGGACACCGGCTACGCGCTGCACGGAGAGCTCTCGCCGAAGGACCGCTTCCAGGCCAGGCTCTCCGCCCGCTACGTCGCGGCGGTCGTGCTGCACGACCGGCAGTGCTGGCTCGAACAGTTCACCGCGCAGCGCTTCGCCGACGACGAGCTCATCCGGTTCGCCAGGGAACGGGTCACCACCATCGAGGACCCGGAGGTCAAGGCCGGTGGCGCGACCGTCGAGGTGCGTCTGGTCGACGGCGAGACGCTCAGCATGACGGCCGCGGTGCCCAAGGGCGACCCGGACGACCCGCTGAGCTTCGACGAGGTCGCGGAGAAGTTCTGGATGAGCGCCGCCGGCAAGCTGCCCGCCGCCGTGTGCGAGCAGACGGTGGCCGCCATGCGCGAGCTGGGCTCGGTCGGCGATGTCCGGTCGCTGCTCATGCCGCTACGCAACGGACACGGAGGTCACGATGAGCGAGCCAGTGGGTTATTGGACGGCCGGGTCGCGGGGGCGAAGCTCTGACCTCGTCGAGGTGATCCATCCGTACGACGGCCGGGTGGTCGCGACGGTGTG
>DATMEB010000073.1:0-5949 GCA_035557095.1 Nocardioidaceae bacterium
CTCACCGCTGCGGGACGGCGGCTACGACGTCGCCCACTTCACGGAGGTGCTGCCGGCGTTCGGCACGATCGACGACTTCACCAAGTTCGTGGCCGCGGCGCACGACCGCGGGATCAAGGTGATCATCGACTTCGTCATGAACCACACGAGCGACCAACACCCGTGGTTCCAGGCGTCCCGCTCAGACCCGACCGGCCCGTACGGTGACTTCTACGTCTGGGCCGACAGCGACGAGGGCTACGCCGACGCGCGGATCATCTTCGTCGACACCGAGTCCAGCAACTGGACGTTCGACCCGGTCCGGAAGCAGTACTACTGGCACCGGTTCTTCGGCCACCAGCCGGACCTCAACTACGAGAATCCGGCGGTACAGGAGGCGGTTCTCGAGGCGCTGCGCTTCTGGCTCGACCACGGTATCGACGGCTTCCGGCTCGACGCCGTGCCGTACCTGTACGAGGCCGAGGGCACCAACTGCGAGAACCTTCCGGCCACCCACGCGTTCCTCAAGCGGCTGCGGGCCACGATCGACAAGGAGTACCCGGAGACGGTCGTGCTGGCCGAGGCCAACCAGTGGCCAGCCGACGTCGTGGACTACTTCGGCGACTACGACGCCGGTGGCGACGAGTGCCACATGTGCTTCCACTTCCCGGTGATGCCGCGCATCTTCATGGCCGTGCGCCGGGAGTCGCGGTTCCCGATCTCGGAGATCCTCGAGCAGACGCCGCCGATCCCGGACAGCTGCCAGTGGGGCATCTTCTTGCGCAACCACGACGAGCTCACCCTCGAGATGGTGACCGACGAGGACCGCGACTACATGTGGTCGGAGTACGCCCACGACCCGCGCATGAAGGCAAACATCGGCATCCGCCGCCGGCTGGCCCCGCTCCTCGACAACGACGTCAACCGGATGGAGCTTTTCACCGCCCTGCTGATGTCACTGCCGGGCTCGCCGGTTCTCTACTACGGCGACGAGATCGGGATGGGCGACAACATCTGGCTCGGCGACCGCGACGGCGTACGCACGCCGATGCAGTGGACCCCCGACCGCAACGCGGGCTACTCGACCGCGACGCCCGGCAAGCTGCACCTGCCGACGATCATGGACCCGGTCTACGGCTACCAGCGGGTCAACGTCGAGGCGGAGCTGGAGAACACCTCCTCGCTGCTGCACTGGACCCGCGCGATCGTGCACGCGCGCAAGGAGCACCCCGCGTTCGGGATGGGTGACTTCACCGACCTCGGCGGGTCGAACCCGAGCGTGTTCACGTTCGCGCGCGAGTTCGGCGACGACGTCGTGATCTGCGTCAACAACCTGTCCCGGTTCCCGCAGCCGGTGGAGCTCGACCTGCGCCGTTTCGTGGGGGTCGAGCCGGTGGAGCTGCTCGGCGGCGTCCGCTTCCCGCAGATCGGTGAGCTGCCGTACCTGCTGACGCTCGGCGGGTATGGGTTCTACTGGTTCCGGTTCCCCAAGCCGAAGGAGGCTCCGTCACCGTGACGTCGGCATTCGACGACCACGTCCACGAGTACGTCGGCCACCAGCGCTGGTTCGGTGGCAAGGGCAGAGCCTTCACCGTCACCGGGCGGCGCACATTCCCGTGGCTGACCGCCACCGGCGAGTGGCCGGCCTTCCGGGTCGAGCTGGTCACGATCTCCTACGGCGACGACGGGGACGAGGTCTACCAGCTGCCGATCGCCTACTACCCCGACGTCCAGGAGCATCTCGCACACGCGTTCATCGGCACCTGGAGAGACGACGATCTCGGCGACGTGATGGCCTACGACGGCCTGCACGACCACGACGCCACGGCGCATCTCCTGACGGGGATCCTGGAGGAGCGCGCGGTCGAGGGCATGGGGTTCCACTGCCTGGAGGAGACCGACCGCGAGCTGTCCGGTCAGTCGCTGCTGCTCTCGGGCGAGCAGAGCAACTCGTCACTGGTGTTCGGCGAGGACGCGCTGCTCAAGGTGTTCCGCAAGGTCGCACCCGGACGCAACCCCGACATCGAGATACACGAGGCCCTCACGCACGCCGGCGTGGACAAGGTCGCCGGGCTCTACGGCTGGATCAGCGGCGCGTGGACCGGGTCCACCGAGGGTGCTGACGGTGTCGCCCGCGGGGCCGGCGCGGACGGCAGCACGGCCGACCTCGGCATGCTGCAGCAGTTCCTGCGCACCGCGACCGACGGCTGGACGATGGCGCTCAACAGCGTGCGCGACCTCTACGCCGAGGCCGACCTGCACGCCGACGAGGTGGGCGGGGACTTCGCGTCCGAGTCGCACCGGCTGGGCGCCGCGACCGCGGAGGTGCACCGCAACCTGGCCGAGCTGCTCGGCTCCCGGACCTGGACACCGGAGGACCTGCAGACCCTCGTGACGGCCATGCACGGCCGCCTGGACGCCGCCGTGAAGGCCGTGCCCCAGCTCGAGGAGCACGCCGCCGGGCTGCGCGAGGCGTTCGACGCGCTCGCCAAGGTCGACCACAACGTGCCGGTGCAGCGGGTGCACGGCGACCTGCATCTCGGACAGACGCTGCGCACGGTCAAGGGCTGGAAGCTGATCGACTTCGAGGGCGAGCCGGCCAAGCCGCTGCCGGAGCGGGTCGCGCTCGACTCGCCCCTGCGGGACGTGGCCGCGATGCTGCGCTCGTTCGACTACGCCGCTGCCAACCTGCTCACCGACCATCCGTACGACCCGCAGATCGCTTACCGCTGCCGCGAGTGGGCGCAACGCAACCGGGTGGCGTTCTGCGAGGGCTACAACGAGGAGTCGCCGGTCGACCCGCGTCGCGAGCAGGTGCTGATGCGCGCCTACGAGACCGACAAGGCGATCTACGAGGTGGTCTACGAGGCCCGCAACCGGCCGTCCTGGCTGCGCATACCGATGGCCGCGATCGCCCGCCTGTCCGGAGTCGAGCCGGAGGCACCGGCTGGGGAGCTGCCCGATGAGCATGGATGACCTTCAGACCCTGGTCGCAGGGCACCACCACGACCCGCACGCCGTACTCGGGCCGCACGTGGGATCCGACGGCGTCACCGTGCGGGTCCTCCGCCCGATGGCGACGACGGTCACCGTGGTCACGCCCGACTCCAGGCACCGGCTGGAGCACGAGCACCACGGGGTGTGGAAGGGGCTGCTTCCCGGCCGCAAGGTCCCCGACTACCGGCTCGAGGTCGACTACGACGGCCGCACCGTTCACACCGACGACCCGTACCGGTTCCTCCCCTCGCTCGGCGAGGTCGACCTGCACCTGATCGGGGAGGGCCGGCACGAGCAGCTGTGGTCGGTGCTGGGCGCGCACGTCCGCACCTACGACTCCCCGCAGGGTCCGGTGACGGGAACGTCGTTCGCGGTCTGGGCACCCCAGGCCCGCGGCGTGCGCATCAGCGGCGACTTCAACGCGTGGGACTCCATCGCGCATCCGATGCGGTCGATGGGGTCCAGCGGCGTGTGGGAGCTGTTCGTCCCCGACGTCGGCAGCGGCACGCACTACAAGTTCGACGTCTGCGGCCGAGACGGAGCGTGGCGCGAGAAGGCCGACCCGATGGCGTTCTACGCCGAGACCTCCCCGGGCAACGCCTCCGTCGTGTTCGAGTCGGCGTACGCCTGGGGAGACGACGCGTGGCTCGAGGAGCGCGCACGCAACCCGGTGCAGACCAGCCCGATGAGCATCTACGAGCTGCACCTCGGGTCGTGGCTGAAGGACCGGACCTACCGGCAGCTCGCCGAGGAGCTGGTGAGCTACGTCAGCCACCTCGGGTTCACCCACGTCGAGCTGCTGCCGGTGATGGAGCATCCGTTCGGCGGCTCGTGGGGCTACCAGGTCTCGTCGTACTACGCGCCCACGTCGCGCTACGGCGACCCCGACGACTTCCGCTACCTGGTCGACCGGCTGCACCAGGCCGGCATCGGGGTACTCGTCGACTGGGTTCCCGCCCACTTCCCCAAGGACGCCTGGGCACTGGCCAAGTTCGACGGCGGTCCGCTGTACGAGCACGCCGACCCACTGCGCGGGGAGCACCCCGACTGGGGAACGCTGATCTTCGACTTCGGTCGGCCGGAGGTGCGCAACTTCCTTGTCGCCAACGCGCTGTTCTGGCTCGAGCGCTACCACGTCGACGGGCTGCGGGTGGATGCGGTGGCGTCGATGCTGTACCTCGACTACAGCCGCAAGGCCGGCGAGTGGACGCCGAACGTCCACGGCGGTCGCGAGAACCTCGAGGCGGTCAGTTTCCTGCGCGAGATGAACGAGCGGGTCTACGCGCGCTTCCCCGGCGTGATGACGATCGCCGAAGAGTCCACCGCCTTCCCTGGCATCACGCGGCCGACATACCTGGGCGGCATCGGCTTCGGCTTCAAGTGGGACATGGGCTGGATGCATGACACGCTCGCCTATTTCCGGGAGGACCCGGTCCATCGGCGCTATCACCACGACAAGCTCACGTTCCGCGGCCTCTACGCCGGCACCGAGCAGTTCGTGCTCCCGCTGTCGCACGACGAGGTGGTGCACGGCAAGGGATCGCTGCTGCGCAAGATGCCGGGCGACGAATGGCAGCGCTTCTCGAACCTCCGCGCGCTGCTGCTCGACATGTGGGGCCAGCCCGGCAAGAAGCTGCTGTTCATGGGCGCGGAGATCGGCATGCCCGAGGAATGGTCCCACGACCGGGCGCTGCCATGGCACCTGCTGGAGGAGCCGATGCACGGCGGGGTGGCGCACTTCGTCGAGGACCTCGGCCGCGTGTACGCCTCCACGCCCGCACTCTGGGCGGCCGACCACGAGGCCGATGGCTTCGCCTGGATCGACGCCTCGGACGTCGAGGCCAGCGTCTACTCCTGGATTCGCCGCGGCGGCGGCGAGACCGCGGTCGTGGTCCTCAACCTCACCCCGATCCCGCGGCACGACTATCGGCTCGGGCTGCCCCTCGCCGGCCGATGGGTCGAGGCGATCAACTCCGATTCCGAGCACTACGGCGGATCGAACCTCGGCAACCTCGGCGGCGTCGTGGCGGTCGAGGAGTCGTGGCATGGCCAGCCGTTCTCGGCGAGCCTGTCGCTGCCGCCGCTCGGCGGGCTGATCCTCCGCCCGGAGGCGTAGCCGGCAGCGTTCACGTGTGACCGGCATCACACACCGCCCCCGTTGGCCCGGATGTGCCGCCAGGGCACGTCGGCGGCAAGCGGGGCGGACGTGGCGCGGACTATGTGCAGCGGAGGCATGCATCGGCCAACGACGCATGCGCTCGTGGCGCCGAAGGCCATTTCGATTGCCGGGATGTGCCCCTGCGGCACGAATCGACCTCGCGGTTGCCGGATCCACCGATTTGGTTGGCCGATCCGTGCTCCAGCGGCACGCCAGGCAGCGCGAGGTCTAGGCCCGCAGGCGGAGCCCGCGCAACAACTGGGCGTTGGCGGCCACGACGATCGTCGAAACGCTCATGAGCAGCGCGCCCAGGCTCATCGGCATGATGAACCCGATCGGCGCCAGGACGCCCGCGGCCAGCGGGATGGCGGCGATGTTGTAGCCGGCGGCCCACCACAGGTTCTGGACCATCTTCTGGTAGGCGGCGCGCGACAGGCGGATGGCGCCGACCACGTCGCGAGGGTCGTCGCTGACGAGCACGATCCCGGCCGACTCGACCGCCACGTCGGTGCCGGCGCCGATCGCGATCCCGACGTCGGCCCGGGCCAGTGCAGGCGCGTCGTTCACGCCGTCGCCGACCATCGCCACGCGCGACCCATCGGCCTGGAAGCGCGCGACGGCGGCATCCTTGTCCGCCGGCAGGACCTCGGCCGCCACCTCGTCCGTATCGATCCCCACGTCGCGGGCAACCGCCTCGGCCACCGGGCGCGCGTCGCCGGTGATCATGGCCACCCGGACGCCAAGCTGCCGGAGCGCCGCCACGGCCTCGCGCGACTCCGGCCGGATCTCATCGGCCACGGCGATCGCTCCAACGA
>DATMEB010000074.1:0-5913 GCA_035557095.1 Nocardioidaceae bacterium
GCGGTAGCCGGCGTCGACCAGCGCCATGTGCTCGGCCACCGAGGTGAGCATCTCCCCGGTGGCGATCGGGGTGTCGAACGTACGGCTCAGGTCGGCGTGCCCGACGGCGTCCCAGGCGTCGAGCGGCTCCTCGATCCACACCAGGTCGAAGGTCTCGAGCTCGCGGCACATCCGCCGCGCTCGCGCGCGGTCCCACTGCTGGTTGGCATCGACCATGAGCGGGCTGTCGCCGAGATGCTCGCGCACCGCGGCCACCCGGTCGAGGTCGGTGCGCCACTCGGGCTGGCCGACCTTGATCTTGATTCCGCCGATGCCGGCCTCGAGTGAGGCGGTGGCCCTCTCCTTGACCTCCTCGACCGAAGCCTGCAGGAAGCCGCCCGAGGTGTTGTAGACCCTGCAGGAGTCCCGGTGCGAGCCGATGAGCTTCGCCAGCGGAAGGCCCGCTCGACGGGCCTTGAGGTCCCACAGTGCGACGTCGAGGGCGGCGATGGCCTGCGTGGCGACACCCGAACGGCCGACAGACGCGCCGGCCCAGAGCAGGGACTGGTAGATCCGGTCGATGTCAGCGGGGTCCTGGCCGACGGCGACCTCGGCGACCTCCTTGAGGTGGCTGAACTGGGCGGGCCCACCCGCACGCTTGGAGTAGCTGAAGCCCGTCCCGTGGTGCCCCTCCTCCGTCGCGACCTCGACGAAGAGGAGAACCGTCTCGGTGAGGGGCTGCTGGCGTCCCGTCAGGACCTTCGCGTCGCTGACGGGGTTGTCCAGCGACAGCACGACGTGCGACAGCGTCAGCTTGCGGATGGCGTCGGGCATGGGCGCTCTCTCGGCTTCCGGAGGGCTTATATGATGAGTCATCAACTTATCGGATAACTCGTTGGGAGTACAGACGTGCCACCTGCCGAGCCGTCGTCGACGCCGGCCCCCTCAGCGTCCGCTCCATCAGCGCCGCGCAAGGCCCCCTGGTCGCCCCGCGTACGACCGGCGAGGCGCCGCGCTCCGAGGTGGCGCGACCTGGAGCCCTTCCTCCGGCTGCGGCCGGTGCACCGTGACCCGGTGCTGCGACGTCTCTCGCGGTGCCTGAGCATCGACGACCTCGAGCGCGCGGCCCGGCGCCGCGTCCCGGCGGCGGTCTGGGACTACGTGCAGGGCGGGTCGGAGGACGAGGTCTCGCTGACCCGCAACCGCGCGGCCTACGACCGGGTCGAGCTGCGCCCGACCATGTTCGGGCAGGTGGCGCACCCGGACGTGTCGACGACGATCCTCGGCCGGCCCGCCGCCGCCCCGGTGGTCCTGGCGCCCACGGGCTACACCAGGCTGAGCCACCACACCGGCGAGCAGGCGGTCGCCGCGGCTGCTGCGGCGGCCGGACTGCCGTACACACTGTCGACGTACGCGACGACGTCGATCGATGATGTGGCCGCCGCCGCGCCCGCAGGGCGCCGCTGGTTCCAGTTCTACGTGATGAAGGACCGAGCGGTGACGCGCGAGCACCTGAGCGCGGCGAAGGCCTGTGGCTACGAGGCGGCCGTCATCACCGTGGACACCACAGTGACCGGACTCAAGCGCAAGGACGTGCGCAACGGGTTCGCCATCCCGCCCCAGCTCAGCGCGCGGACACTGGCCGGGCTGGCACGACACCCCGGCTGGGTCGGCCACATCCTCAGCACCGAGCCGCTGCGCTTCGCCACGTTCCCCGAGGGGTCGCCCTACGGCCGCTGGGGGATGTCCAACGTGCTGCGCGAGCAACAGCTGCGACCCGCCGACGTCAGCTGGCTCAAGGACGCCTGGGAGGGCCCGGTCGTGGTCAAGGGCATCCTCTCGGTGAACGACGCACGAGCCGCGGTCGACGCGGGGGCCGATGCGCTGGTGCTCTCCAACCACGGTGGTCGCCAGCTCGACCGGGCGCCGGTTCCGCTCGAGCTGCTTCAAGACGTGGTGGCCGCTGTGGACGGGCGCGCCGAGGTCTACGTCGACTCCGGGGTGCGCAGCGGTGGCGACATCGTGGCAGCTCTCGGACTCGGCGCGCGGGCGGTCATGGTGGGCCGCGCGTACCTCTACGGCCTCATGGTGGGCGGGCAGCGCGGCGTCGACACGGCGCTCGACATCCTCACCACCGAGATGCGCCGCACCATGTGCCTGCTCGGAACCCCGGCGGTCGCCGACATCACCACCGGTCACGTGGGCCTGAGGGACGTGTGACGGCGTCACCCCGCTACCGGGGTGAGCACACGCGGACCGACGAGGAGCCGGTGCACGGCGAGGTCCGGGGAGTCTCGTGCCCCTGCTGACCGGGTTCCTCACCATCCTCGGGGTCATCGCCTGCGGAGTGGCCCTCGCGCACACCGGCGTGCTCGACGAGCGCGCACAGCGGACGCTCGCGGAGGTGTCGTTCTTCGTGGCGACGCCCGCACTGATGCTGCTCACCATCAGCGAGGTGCATTTCGACGGTGCGGCAGCGGCGAACGTGGTGGCCTCCGCCGTCTCGCTGCTGCTGACAGCCTCGGTGTACGCGGTGCTGGCGCGGGTGCTGTGGCGACGCCAGGGCGCCGAGGTGCTGATCGGGTCGCTCGCGTCGTCCTACGTCAACGCCGGCAATCTCGGGATCGCCGTCGCGGCGTACGTGGTCGGCGACACGGCGGTGGTGGTGCCGACGCTGCTGGTGCAGCTCCTCGTCGTACAGCCGCTGAGCCTGGCGATCCTGGACCGGCGGGCGGGGCGCGCGGACGGCGCCGGCGCGATCGCGACACGGGTCGTGACCAACCCGCTGACGATCGCCTCGGTCGCGGGACTGCTGCTCGCCATCACCGGTGTCTCGCTGCCTGCGCTGGTCGAGGAACCGATGCAGCTGCTGGCAGGACTGGCGATCCCCGCGATGCTGCTGGCGTACGGAGCAGCACTGCGGCTCAGTCCCCCGGTCGGCCGCACCGGCCACCGTCGCGAGGTGGTCACGGCGACCCTGCTCAAGCTCGCGGTGATGCCGGCGGGTGCCCTCCTGCTGGGGGTCCTGCTCGGCCTCGACGGACCGGTCCTGCTCGGCGTCGTCATCACCGCGGGACTCCCGACCGCTCAGAACATCTTCCTGCATGCCACCCGCTACCGCGTCGGCGAGGATGTCGCGCGCGAGACCATCCTTGTCACGACCCTGTGCTGTCTTCCTGTCAGCCTGGTCATCGCTGTACTGCTGGCCTGACCGACCGGAGGTATCCGATGGGGCCCGTGTCCGACCGCGTTCTGGACTCGCTTCGCTCGGTACTGGGGCCGAACGGTGTGCTGACTGCACGCGACGACGTGGCACCGTACCTCGTCGACTGGCGGGGCGCGCATCGAGGCGATGCCCGCGCGGTGCTCCGGCCGGCCGGCACCGAGGAGGTCTCGGCCCTGGTACGCCTCTGCCAGGACGCCGGCGTCGGGCTCGTGCCGCAGGGCGGCAACACCGGCCTGTGCGGTGGGGCGGTGCCCGACTCCTCGGGCGAGCAGCTGGTCGTGTCGCTGGGCCGGATGCGTCGCATCCGCCGCAATGACCCGGACGACGACTCGATCACGGTCGAGGCGGGCGTCGTCCTCCGCGATGTGCAGGAGGCTGTCGCTGCCGCCGGGCGGCTCTTTCCCCTCACCCTCGGCTCTGAGGGCAGCTGCACGATCGGCGGCATGCTTGCCACCAACGCCGGCGGAACGGGCGTCCTGCGCTACGGCATGATGCGCGACCTGACGCTCGGACTCGAGGTCGTGCTACCGGACGGCCGGGTCTGGGACGGCCTGCGCACCCTGCGCAAGGACAACACCGGCTACGACCTCAAGCATCTGTTCATCGGCGCGGAGGGCACGCTGGGGATCATCACCGCCGCCGCGCTGAGGCTCTTCCCGGCCACGCCACGACGGGCGACCGCGTGGGTCGCCCTGCCGGACGTGTCGTCAGCGGTGGCGATGCTGCCACTGCTGCGGGAGTACGCCGGTGACCAGCTGTCGGCATGGGAGCTGATGTCGCGTCAGGCACTCGACCTCGTCCTGGCACACGGGCCCGGCGCGCAGGACCCGTTCCGGAGCGTGCACCCGTGGTACGGCCTGGTCGAGCTGTCCGCCCCGCGAGCCGCACCCGACCTCGACGCCACGCTGGAGTCGGTTCTCGGACACGGCTTCGAGCGCGGCCTGGTCACCGACGCCGTCGTCGCCGGTAGCCGCGCGCAGCGCGAGTCGCTGTGGGCGCTGCGCGAGGCGATCTCGGAGGCGCAGAACCCCGAGGGGCCGAGCCTCAAGCACGACGTCAGCGTGCCGATCGGTGACCTGCCGGCCTTCGTCGAGCGGACCGGCCGGGCGCTCGAGGATGCCCTGCCGGGAGTCCGGCGCGTGACTTACGGCCACGTCGGCGACGGCAACCTGCACTACAACCTCAGCAAGCCCGTGGGCGCAGAGGATGCCGACTTCGTCGCCCGCGCCGGCGACCTCTCCAGCGCGATCTACGACGAGGTGAGCCGGAGCTCCGGCAGCATCAGCGCTGAGCACGGCATCGGCACCGCCAAGCGAGAGGCAGCGAGGACGTACAAGGACCCGGTCGAGCTGGACCTCATGCGCACGGTCAAGCGTGCCCTCGACCCGGAGGACCTGATGAACCCCGGCAAGGTGCTGCCCCCTGCTTGAGGCCGCCCGGGCTGCGGTGGCTCAGGTCAGGTCGGCGGGGGCGGTGAACGCACCGCGTACGGCGGTGGCCGCCGCGACCGCGGGTGACACCAGGTGGGTGCGGCCGCCGGCGCCCTGCCTGCCCTCGAAGTTGCGGTTGGAGGTGGAGGCGCAGCGCTGGCCTCGCAGCAGGCGGTCGTCGTTCATGCCGACGCACATCGAGCAACCGGCGGTCCGCCACTCGGCGCCGGCCGACCGGAAGACCTCGTCGAGCCCTTCTAGCTCCGCCTGCCGGCGCACGGACAGCGAGCCGGGCACGACGAGCATCCGTATCCCCTCGCGGACGCGCCGGCCGCGCAGCACCTCGGCGGCCGTGCGGAGGTCGTCGAGCCGCCCGTTGGTGCAGGACCCGAGGAACACCACGTCGACGGCGACGTCGCGAAGCCGGGTGCCGGCGGTCAGGTCCATGTACTCCAGGGCGCGGGCGACGGCGGCGCGTTGCGCGGGGTCGGCGACGGCCTCCGGCTCCGGCACGGTGCCGCTCAGCTGCACGCTCTGCGCAGGGGTGGTGCCCCAGGTGACGAACGGCGCCAGCTCGCCGGCGTCGATCGTGATCTCCTTGTCGAAGCTCGCGTCCGCGTCACTGGCCAGCGCACGCCAGTCGGCGACCGCGGCGTCCCACTGCCCGGGACCGGGTGCGTGCTTCCGGCCGCGCAGGTAGGCGAACGTCTTCTCGTCCGGGGCCACCAACCCCGCACGCGCGCCGGCTTCGATGGACATGTTGCACACCGTCATCCGGCCGTCCATCGACAGCGCCTCGATCGCCTCGCCCCGGTACTCGATGGCGTAGCCCGTTCCACCACCGGCGCCCAGTCGGGCGATCACCGCGAGGATCAGGTCCTTGGCCGTCACACCGGCGGGGAGCCTGCCTTGGACGTTCACGGCGAGGGTGCGGGGCCGGGGCAGCCATATCGTCTGCGTGACGAGGACGTGTTCACTCTCGCTGGTGCCGATGCCGACCGCGAACGCACCGAGTGCTCCGTGCGTGGAGGTGTGACTGTCACCGCAGACCAGCGTCATGCCCGGTTGGGTGAGGCCGAGCTCGGGGCCGATCACGTGCACGATGCCTTGCCCGTCGTGGCCGACCGACTCGAGGGGGACACCGAACTCGGCGCAGCCACGCCGCAGCGCCTCGACCTGGGCACGGGATGCCGGGTCCGCGTTGAGCAGCCCGAGACCGTCCGTCGGCACGGTGTGGTCTTCGACAGCGAGGGTGAGGTCGGGTCTGCGGACGGTACG
>DATMEB010000075.1:0-21077 GCA_035557095.1 Nocardioidaceae bacterium
GCCTTGACCGGCGACAGCCGCGGATCGAGGCGCAGCACCGTGCGCTTGTCGACACCGCCCTTGGCGTTGGGCGCCTCGTCCTCGCTGTACGCATCGACGAGGAACGCCATCATCGAACGGTTGACACCCGCCGCCGGCTCGATGACGTACGGCGTCCAGCGCTCACCGCGGTCCTGGTCGAAGTAGGACAGGTCCTGACCGGAGTGCTTGGCGTGCGTGGACAGGTCGAAGTCGGTGCGGTTGGCGATGCCCTCGAGCTCCTCGAACTCCTTGCCGCCGAAGTTGAAGCGGTACTCGATGTCGACGGTGCGCTTGGAGTAGTGCGACAGCTTCTCCTGCGGGTGCTCGTAGAACCGCAGGTTGTCGGGGCTCACGCCGAGCTCGGTGTACCAGCGCATGCGCTCGTCGAGCCAGTACTGGTGCCACTCCTCGTCACTGCCCGGCTGCACGAAGTACTCCATCTCCATCTGCTCGAACTCGCGCGTGCGGAAGATGAAGTTGCCGGGCGTGATCTCGTTGCGGAAGCTCTTGCCGATCTGGCCGATGCCGAACGGCGGCTTCTTGCGCGCGGAGTTCATCACGTTGAGGAAGTTGACGAAGATGCCCTGCGCGGTCTCCGGACGCAGGTAGTGCAGGCCCTCCGCGCTCTCCACCGGGCCGAGGTAGGTCTTGAGCAGGGCGTTGAACATCCGCGGCTCGGTCCACGCGTCCTTGGTGCCGCAGTTGGGACACGCCACCAGCGCCAGGTCGACCGAGTCTGGGTTGTCGATGCCCTTGCGGCCGGCGAAGTCCTCCTGCAGATGGTCGGGTCGGAACCGCCGGTGGCAGCTCTGACACTCGACCAGCGGGTCGACGAACGCGTCGAGGTGGCCCGAGGCCTCCCACACCTTGGTGGGCAGGATGACCGAGGAGTCGAGGCCCACGATGTCGTCACGGCTCTGCACGATCGCGCGCCACCACTGCCGCTTGATGTTGTCCTTGACCTCGACACCCAGCGGGCCGTAGTCCCATGCCGAGCGCGTGCCGCCGTAGATCTCCCCGCACGGGTAGACGAAACCCCTGCGCTTGCAGAGGCTGACGACGCTGTCGACGGCAGCAGACTTGCTGGGGCTTGCCACTGGGATCACTCCATCCGGCTGGATGTCGGCGGTTGTGCAAACGGTGTCGTTCGAAGGTGCCAGGCTAACGCTGCCGCCAACCGTGGTCAGCCGCCCGGTCGCTGTCGCGAAGAGTCTCTGCATCGCCGAGCATCTCGAACGCCGTCGGCTCGTCGATCGCCGTCGACAGCAGCGGTACGGCCGCGACCTTCACGTCGTAGGCACTCAGGGCCCGGCGGTAGGCGCCGACGCTCTCCCAGCGCAGGCTGACCAGCCACAGCGTGGGGTCGTCGGTGGCCCGGCCGATGCCACCGTCGAGATAGCCGGGTCGCTGCGAGAGCGCCCTCAGCGCGGCATGCGCCTGGTCGAGGAACTCCGCGCCCGCGGCCTCGGCCACGCGGAAGCGCATGGCGACCAGCACCTCAGCCCCACAGCCCCGTCAGCCGAACGAGTGCGAAACCGGCAAGGACGCCGAGCACCAGGCAACGGCTGACGCGGCCGCCGACGCCCATCTGCGGCCAGGCGAGGTAGGCCAGCCACCCGAGGAATGCAGCCACCACCAGCAAGCAGATCCCGCCCAGGATCGGGCCGGCGTAGAGCCCGACGAACACCAACACGACGGTGGCCACCGGTACCGTCCAGCGCGGCATCGCATGCAGCCGGGTCAGTGCGGCGTAGCTGCGCTGCTGCACGCGAGCGCGGCCACCGAACGGTCGCGACCGCGCGGTCGGCTGGTGGTGCGCCCCGCCGTGCGGATGCGAGCGGTCGGCGGAGGTACGGCGGCGGTTGGACACGACCACATGGTCCCACGGCCCTCGACGGCACCCTAGGACGTGTTGGCAAACGGACATGGCCTGCTGCGCGCCGCCCCACCGCTTACCAACCCCCCTAGTTGACAACGATTTTCATCGTATTTGATAATCGTTGTCATGAGGCTCAGGCACACGTCATGGTTCGGCGCCGCAGTGGCCTGCTGCCTCCTCGCCGGCTGCGGCGGCGGCGCGTCCATCAGCAGCGAGGGTACCTCTGTCGTCGCGGGCTTCTACCCGTTCGCGTACGTCGCCGAGCGGGTCGCGGGCGGGCACGCCGAGGTCACCAACCTCACCGGCCCGGGCGCCGAGCCGCATGACCTGGAGCTGACCCCGCAGCAGGTGGCCGCGGTCGCCGCCGCCGACGTGAGCGTCTACGAGAAGGGGTTCCAGCCCGCGGTCGACGCCGCCGTGGAGGAGAACGCCGAAGGCTCGGTCCTCGAGGTGACCCAGGCGATCGGGCGTTCCGAGAGCGGCGAGGCCCTCGGTCACGCAGGTCATCAGTCGCGCGGGGACGCGCCTGACCAAACCGACCTCGCCGGCGACCCGCACATCTGGCAGGACCCCACCAAACTGGTCGATATCGCCACCGTGCTGGCAGCGAAGCTCGCGAAGGCCGACCCCGACAACGCCGCCGACTACCGGCGCAACGCCGATCAGCTGGTCGCGGACCTGCGCCGCCTCGACCGTGACTACCGGCGCGGGTTGGCCGACTGCGAGCGCCGTACGTTCGTCACCAGCCACGCGGCGTTCGGCCACCTGGCGCAGCGGTACGGCCTGGAGATGGTCCCGATCGCCGGCCTGAGCCCCGACATCGAGCCGAGCCCGGCACGGCTCGCCGAACTCGAGCAGGTCGTCGCCGACGAGGGCGTGACGACGATCTTCTCCGAGACCCTCGCCAGCCCGGCGCTCGCACGCACCCTGGCCGAGGAGGTCGGCGTACGCACGGCGGTCCTCGACCCGGTCGAGGGCCTCAGCGACGCCACGGCCGATGAGGACTACCTGTCGCTGATGCGCTCGAACCTGGCCGTCCTGAAGAGGGCCAACGGGTGCACATGACCAGGACACCGGCACCGCTGACGGTGCACGACGGCGCGGTCGCCCTCGGCGGCCGGCCCGTCCTGCGCGGCATCGACCTGCTCGTCGAGGAGGGTGAGGTCGTCGCGCTGCTCGGCAGCAACGGATCCGGCAAGTCGACGCTCGTGCGCGCGGCGATGGGGCTCATCCCGCTGGCGCGCGGGACGGTCGAGCTGTTCGGCACGCCCCTGGCGCGCTTCTCCTCCTGGCACGACGTGGGCTACGTGCCGCAACGCGTCAGCGCCAGCGCCGGCATCCCGGCGACGGTGTGGGAGGTCGTGGCCTCCGGCCGGCTCGCTCGGCGGCACCTGCTGCGGCCGATGGGCAAGCGGGACCGTGCGGCGATCAACGCCGCACTCGAGGCGGTCGAGCTCGACGGCCGCAGGCACGACAGCGCGTCGCAGCTGTCCGGCGGGCAGCAGCAGCGGGTGCTGATCGCCCGTGCCCTGGCCGGCGAGCCCACCCTGCTCGTGCTCGACGAGCCGACCGCCGGTGTCGACCTGCACAGCCAGCGGGCGTTCGCCGACGTACTCCGCCGGGTCACCGGCAACGGCGCCACAGTCCTGCTGGTCGCGCACGAGCTCGGCGCCCTGGAGTCACTGATCGACCGCACCGTGGTGCTGCACGACGGACGGATCGTGTACGACGGCGCCCCGCGGGCGGCGGAGGAGCTGCACGCCTTCCACGACCACGCCCACCCGGAGGGGTCGGCCGGACCCACGATCCTCGGCGGGGGGTGGCAGCTGTGAACATCCTCGCGCTCGGGTTCATGCAGGAGGCGCTGTTCGCCGCGTTCGTCACGGGCCTGGCCGCACCGGCGGTGGGCACCTACCTCGTACAGCGCCGGCTCGCGCTGCTCGGCGACGGCATCGGCCACATCGCCGTGACCGGCGTGGCCCTCGGCCTGCTGACCGGGCAGGCGCCGATGCTCACCGCGGTGGTGGTCGCCGTGCTCGGCGCCCTGGCCATCGAGCTGATCCGCGCGCGCGGACGCACCAGCGGCGACGTCGCCCTGGCACTGCTGTTCTACGGCGGCATCGCCGGCGGGGTCCTGATGATCACCGCCGCCGGGGGCAGTGCCGCAGAGCTCCAGGGATACCTCTTCGGGTCGATCCTCACGGTGAGCACGACCGACCTGGTGGCCGTGGGGGTGCTCGCGCTCGTCGTCGCGGTGCTCGCGCTCGGCCTCGCGCCACAGCTGTTCGCGGTCTGCCAGGACGAGGACTTCGCACGCGTGCAGGGCCTGAGCGTGCGGGTCTACAACGTGCTGCTCTCGGTCATGGCCGCCGTGACCGTGACGGTGGCCATGCGCACGGTCGGACTGCTGCTGGTCTCGGCGTTGATGGTCATCCCCGCGGCGACGGCGCAGCAGCTGGCGCGCGGGTTCCGGCTGACGCTGCTCGCGTCGATGGCACTCGGCACCGTCGCCGGGGTCGGCGGCGTCCTGGCGTCGTTCTACGCCAGGACCTCGCCGGGACCGACGATCGTGGTGCTCGCGCTGGCGGGGTTCGTCGCCACCTGGCCGATCGGGGCGGCGCTGAGGTACCGGCAACGACTGAAGGCGCCGTTCGAGGACCCCGACCCGGCCGCCGTACTCGCCGGGCACACGCCGGCAGGCACGCATCCGCACCAGCACGGCGAGGGCTGCGGCCATCCCGCCGTACGCCACGGCGACCACGTCGACTACGTGCACCAGGGGCACCGCCACGCGTCGCATGGAGACCACTATGACGAGCACTGAGCTGCGCCGGCCGACCCGTCAGCGGCGGGCCGTGTCGGCGGCGCTGGACGCCGTCGACGACTTCCGCAGCGCCCAGGACATCCACGACCTGCTCAAGCAGCGCGGTGAGAACGTCGGCCTGACGACGGTCTACCGGACGCTGCAGGCCTTGTCCGACTCGGGCGAGGTCGACGTGCTCCGCAACGACGACGGCGAGGCGCTGTACCGGCGGTGCAGCGACGGCCATCACCACCACCTGGTGTGCCGCAGCTGCGGACGCACCGTCGAGGTCGCGGGTCCGACCGTCGAACGCTGGGCCGACAAGGTGGCGGCCGAGCACGGCTACCGCGACGTCAGCCACACGCTGGAGATCTTCGGCACCTGCGGCTCCTGCGGCTGAGCCACTCGCGCAGTCTCGGCGCGAAGGGGTCAGGGGGTCGACCGGTCGACGGCACCGCCGTAGCGACGATGCCGTCCGGCGTAGATCTCGATCGCCTCCCAGAGGCTGCGCCGGTCGACCTCGGGCCACAGCACGTCGGTGAAGACCATCTCTGCGTAGGCCGCCTGCCACGGCAGGAAGTTCGACGTCCGCTGCTCGCCGGAGGTACGCCAGAACATGTCGACATCGGGCATGCCCGGCTCGTCCAGGTAGCGAGCGAACACCTTCTCGTCGACGCGGTCGGCGTTGACCCGGCCACCCACGACGTCACGCGCCAGCGCAGCGGCGGCGTCCGCGATCTCGGCGCGCCCGCCGTAGTTCACGCACATCGTGAGCGTGAGCACGTCGTTGTCGCGGGTGAGCTCCTCGGCCGTCTCCAGCTCCTTGATCACACTCGGCCACAGCCGGGGCCGCCTCCCGGCCCAGCGGACGCGGACGCCGAGTGCGTGCATCTCGTCGCGACGGCGACGGATCACGTCGCGGTTGAACCCCATCAGGAAGCGCACCTCGTCGGGTGAGCGCTTCCAGTTCTCGGTGGAGAACGCGTACGCCGAAAGGTTGCGCACCCCAACCTCGATCGCGCCCTCGACGACGTCGAACAGCGCGGCCTCCCCCATCTCGTGCCCCTTCGTGCGCGGCAGACCTCGCTCGTTGGCCCACCGGCCGTTGCCGTCCATCACGATCGCCACGTGGGCGGGCACGAGGTCCGGCGACAGGCTTGGTGGGGTGGCCCCGGACGGGTGCGGGGCCGGCGGCCGTACCACGTGCGCAGGCGCGGGGTCGGCACGTCGGCGACGCAGGGCGTTCCTTCCACGACGTTCAGGACGAGGCACGGCCTCATTGTGTCCGATGCCGCCGCCACCGACGCGCAGGTGTCAGCGAGCCCTGCGAACGTGTATACCGAGGACACTGGTGTGGCATCCTCTACCGGCAAGAACCGACAGCAACCGGGGCCGCTCCCATGAGCAGGCCCGCTGGAGGAGACATGGGCGACGCCAGACAGCGGATCGAGCAGCAGCTGACGATGCTGTTCCGGCGGGCCCAACGCGTGCACCTCATGGGGGCCCACGAGGACATCGACCTCGACCGGTCGGCCTACGCGATCCTGTGCCGGATCGACGACGAGGGACCGCAGCGGCTGGGTGCGCTCGCGACCGTGTTCGGGCTGGACCCCTCCACCATCACCCGGCAGGTGCAGGCACTGGAGCGCGCCGGGCTGGCCGCGCGCAGCACCGACGCCCGCGACCGCCGGGTGAGCCTGCTCGCGCTGACCGAGCCGGGGCTCGCGGCCGTGCACGCGACCCGGCAGCACCGGCGCAACCAGCTCAACCTGCTGCTCGCGGACTGGCCGGAGGACGAGGTCAACGACTTCGCCGCTCTGCTGGAGCGCCTCAACGACAGCCTCAACCGGCTGATCCCCGAGGGGCAGCCGGCAGCCGAGACACCCGGCGCCGAGCCGGTCGAAGGCGGCGGGGAGAGCGCCGGTGAGCGCCAGCGCTGACTCGTGGTCGCGGGAGGCCCTTGGTCGCGTGCTCGCTCGCGTTCGGGTTGCGCTGGGGTGACCGGTTCATGGTTAGCGCGCTCATCGCGCTCGCGGCGGTGACGTGGTGAGCGCGCCCAAGTCCCTGGGTATGAGCCTCCGCAAGAGGCGGAAAGCCGCCCACTCCCCCACGGAGGAACCCCCATGAGCACCAAGCCGCCGCTCGGGTTCCGGCCCGACGACTACCCGAATTGGGCCGACCGGCTACGCGACGGGATGAGCCCGGTGCAGCGCCGCATCGTCACGTCCGCGGGCATCCTGGTCATGCTTGCGGCGTGGGGACTGTTCCTGGGCACCGCGCTGCGCCTGCCCGGCGACACCTGGCAGGACGCGTTCACCATCCCCATCCTGTTCGCGATCGCCATGGTCGGGTTCCGCTGGGCACCGGCCCGCAGCACTCCCCCGAGCCAGACGTTGCGTGCACGGCGTACCCGGGCCTGGGTCGGCCTGCCCGTCCTCTTTGGCGGGCCGGGGCTGCTCATCTGGTCAGTCGAGGTATTCGGCGGGTTCCCCACCGCGATGTTCGCGGCAGTGCTCGGCATCCTCATCGACCGATGGGCGCTGTGGGACATCAAACTCACCGACCTGTTCAGCGACTCCGAACGTCAGCCCGACGCCGCGGCGCTGGTCGCCCGACACAGCGAGTGGGACCGCCAGGACCGGCGGGTGACCGACGGCGTCGAGAGTGAGCACCCGTGAGTGACATGCTGATGGTGGTAGGCCCCGTTCTCATGGTGGTCTCCAGAACGCGTGAGCCGGCGCGTCTCGCCACGAACCCTTCGGGTACAGCGGCCCGCGGCTCAGATCGGTAGCGGTGTCCCGGCCGGGCCTGCGGTCGCAGCGCCGGCAGTAAGCGCCAGTGCCACCAGCGCAGCCGCCGGTCGCACCACTGACAGCGGGTCGAGCTCAGACGCTCATGCAGGGCCGCCCGTCGCCCACGCGAGCAAACGGCAGCCAGCGGGTGTCCCTCAGTCGCGAGCGACCGGGGTCCGGTCGACGTGCGGGAGCGAACGCAGCCCGCGCTCGAGGTGCCACTGCAGATAGGCCGCCACCAGGCCGTTGGCCTCACGGCGCTGTCGAGGCGACGACTGCTCGGCTATCGCCCAGTCCCCCTCCAGCAGCGCGGCCAGGAGCACGACGGTCTCGGCGGCCGGCGTGGCGGTGCCCGGCACGCGGCAGTCGCCGCAGAGGCTGCCACCGGCGGAGGCGCTGAAGCTGCGATGCGGTCCCGGGCGGCCGCAGCGTATGCAGTTCGCGAAGCTCGGTGCGTAGCCCGCGACCGCGAGCGAGCGCAGCAGGAAAGAGTCGAGCACCAGGCCCGGGTCGCGCTCGCGTCGCGAGAGCACCCGCAGCGCGCCGACCAGCAGGAGGTACTGCTGCACAGCCGGTTCGTGCTCCTCGGTCACCAGCCGCTCTGCGGTCTCGAGCATCGCGGTGCCGGTGGTGTAGAGCCCGTAGTCGGAGCAGATCCGCTCTCCGAACGGGGCCAGCGTCTCGGCCTGGGTGACCACGTCGAGCGAGCGGCCCTCGGCGAGCTGCAGGTCGACGTGCATGAACGGCTCCAGCCGTGAGCCGAATCGCGACGACGTACGCCGCACGCCCTTGGCGACAGCCCTGACCCGCCCGTGCCGGCGGGTCAGCAGCGCGACGATGCGGTCAGCCTCACCCAGCTTCTGGGTGCGCAGCACCACCGCCTCGTCCCGGTACAGACCCACACCCGCATTGTCCCGCACCCCGCCGGGAAAAGATGTAGCCGCCGGTCCGCCGTGCCTCCCGCATCCGGGCAATCAGCGCGGCCGGTGCCGCTGGTAGGCGACCACCTGCTGGAACGTCGGGCGGTTCTGCCAGTCGATCGGGCGTACGCCGACCGTACCGGCGGTGGTGCTGCGGATGTAGTCCTGGCTCTTGTCATAGGTCAGCTCGGTGACCGAGTCGACGTCCTGCGCCGTCGTTACCCGCTCGGCCGCCGCGCGCAGGGACGCTCGCAGGTCGCGCCGGCAGGCCGCGAGGTCCCCTCCCCCGCAGTAGCCGGTGGAGTACGGGCTCGCGACGTCCTCGCCAAGCACAGTCCTCAGGTCCTTGGCCACATAGCCGTACCAGCCGATCTCGTTCCAGGCCGAGCCCAGGCCCTGCCGTGGGTGGTCGTCGAGCGGTTCCGGCAGACGGCGCACCAGGTCGTGACCGAGCCGGCCCGCCAGCACGTCGTACGCCAGCGCCTCGTCGCCGTCCTGCCACCAGGCGTCGAACAGCGCGATCGCCTGCTCGTGCGCGTAGTGACGGTCGCGGTCGCGGTCGACCCGGTGGGCGCCGTCGGCGAGCCAGTCGCGCAGCAGCCCGCGGGCGGCCGACGTCGTGGGGTCGTCGCCGAGCACGCGCAGCAGCACCGGCAGGGTGTACCGCGCCCGCGAGTCGACGGTCGCGGCGTCCTGGACCATGCCGGCGAGGCCGGCGACACCCACCGTCTGCCCTCCGGCGGTCGCGCGCTCGATCCGGTCCGAGAGCGCGAGGCTGCGGTAGACCGGGCCGTAGCCGTAGACACCGTCGGCGGCGGAGAACCCGGGTGCGGTCTTGTTGTTCCAGCTGACCAGGTGACCGCTCGGCGGGTTGACCTGCTGCGGGTGCCGCGACATCGGCAGCCAGCCCTGCCAGTCGTATGCCGCGTCACCCCATCGCGGGAGGTCGAAGTCGACCTCGTCGTCACGCAGCGGGAGTCGACCTGACGAGAAGTAGGCGATGTCGTGGTCGTCGGCGTAGAACCAGTTGAAGGTGTAGTCGATGTCGCTGACGGCACGCTTGAAGCTCTCCGCGTCGTCGACGAAGCGAGGGTCGTTGAGCCGCGCGAAGCCGGCAACCGAGTCGACCTCGTGGTGGTAGGTGCTGCGCTGCAGCGCGACGGCCACCGGTCGGCCGTCGACCGTGTTCCTGGCCTGGACGATGCCGTGGTGCGTGCGCAGCACCAGGAACCGGTGGGTCTGCGGCAGGCCGGGAGCGGTGAGGTTGGGCGTCGTGTGCTCGGTGTGCACGTACCGGTCCATCGGCAGGCAATCGCCGGCCCGCAGGTAGTGCAGAGACTCGACGGTCGGCCGGCTGCCGTCGGGGTTGCACAGCGGCTCGACAACGGTGTCGACGTTGTCGTTGCTGGCCGATGTCGCCGACCACGCGTAGTCGACACCGTGTCCGAGCTGCACGACCATGTTGGTGCCGGCGAACGACACGCCCCGCGCCTTGATCCCCGGCCCGACGAGCACCTGCTCGGTGAGCAGCTGCGGCGTGAAGTATCCCGTTTGCGGGCCGAACACCGCTATCGGGTTGCTGCTCGCAGTTGAGGTCGCACCCACGAGCAGCGCGTTGCTCATCCCACCCGGCACGATCGGGACGTCGATCGAGCCCTGCGGCAGCTCGACGCTCACGCTGCGCTGCCGCTTGCCGGGACTGCTCAGCCGCTCCAGCCCGCTGGGGAGGTCGTCGAGAGGCGACGCCGCGGCGACGGGGTCGCCGGTGCCGGGTGCGGTGGGCCCGTCGAGGTCGGGCAGCGCGACGCCGGGACGCCTCTCGTCGACGACCCCGTTGCCGTACGGCGTGCGGATGCTCGACGTCGTGGGCGCCTCGCTGTCGTTCTTGGCCCGCAGGTCCGTGTAGACCTCCCGGCCCCGGTCCGGGCCGAGCGCGGCCTGCAGCTGCTGCAGCCAGCGCGCGTTGGCGAACTCGTCGCCGCCGCCCTTGCCGAAGATGCCACCGACCAGCGAAGCGACGTAGGTGACGTCGGCACGCGTCCAGTCGGCGGGCTGCTTCTGCAGCGCGACGTACTCGGCCGGGCAGGTCGGGGCGACGACCGCGGGGCACATCTCGTCCTGCGCGGCGTTGATGCCGGCGATGAACGCGTCGGAGGTGCGGATGCCCTTCTGCCCCAGCCTGCCGAACCTCTTGGCCGAGCTGGCGATCTGCGCCTGCGCCTCGGCCTCGGTGTAGAACGCGCTACGCAGCTGGTCCTGGTCCATCGCGAGGTTGGACTCGGTCGCACCCACGAACTCGGCCGCCCTGGCACGGCCGGCGTGCCGCAGCACGTCCATCAGGAACATCCGGTCCTTCGCCGCGGCGTACCCGGCACCGAACGCGGTGTCGGTGGCGGTGGCTCCGCGGATGTACGGCACACCGAACTCGTCCCACAGGATGCGTACGCCGGGCCGGGGGTTAGCACTGCGCACCACCACGTCGGGGACGAAGTCCGCGTCCTTGTAGTAGCGGTCGAGGTCACCGGCGCGAAGCGCCGACGGCGCCCGCGCGTTGATCGCGTCGTACATCTCCAGCTGGTCGGCGAAGTTCTCCGGCGCGTTCTCGCCCTCGACCGCGACCCGGCCCTGCGGGTCACCGGCGAGCACCTGGACGAGATCCGCGGCGGTGATGGTGCCGGACTGGCCAGGCGGGAGGATGTTGCGCACGTGGCCGTAGGGGTCAGAGTCGGACGCACCCGCGGCCGAGGGACCCGCGGCTGCGGCGGCGAGCGCGGCCGAACCGGACAGTAAAAGGGCTGCGATTACCGGGCGCACGTGCGCCTCCCTTGGCGAGACAGACGTCACAGCACCAAACGACCCGGGATGTGCGAAGTTACGGGCGAGTAACCGGGGAGCGCCGTTTGACTGTGCCCATCACGGGCAGGAAGCCTGGAAGGTCCTGAACTCTATGTGGGAGGAGCAGTCGTGCTCACCCTGACCGAGAACGCCACCGCCGTCATCAAGAACATCACCGAAGGCGAGGAGCAGCCCGACGGAACGGGTCTGCGGATCGTCCAGCAGGGCGCGGCCGAGGAGGCCGAGCTCGCGCTCACCACCGCTCCCTCCCCCGAGCCCGGCGACCAGGTCGTGGAGGACCAGGGCGCCCGCGTCTTCCTCGAGGGGACCGCCGCGGAGACGCTCGACGACAAGGTGCTCGACGCGCAGGTCGACGAGTCCGGAGGCGTGCAGTTCGTGCTCGCCATCCAGCCGCCCGACCAGGCCTGAGCCAGCAACACGAGATGGCGCGTCCCGCCCCCGCAAGGGTGGCGGGACGCGCCATCTCGTCGTTCAGCCAGACTTCCTGAGCGTGACGCGCCGGCCCTTCTCGGCGCAGGGGCTCAACCGGCGCGGTTGACCGCGGAGATCACCGCACGCAGCGACGCGGTCACGATGTTCGCGTCGAGCCCGACACCCCACAGCACCTGGTCGCCGACCTCGCACTCGACGTACGCCGCGGCGATCGCGTCGCCACCCGACGACATCGCGTGCTCGTGGTAGTCGAGCACCCGCACGTCGTAGCCGACCCACTTGATCGCGTCGACGAACGCGGCGATCGGGCCGTTGCCCTCACCTTCGAGCGAGCGACGCTCGCCCCCGACGTAGACGTCGACGTTGAGCGCGTCGCGCGCGCCCGCCGCCGAGGACGTGTGCACGGAGTTCAGCGCGAGGGGCTGGTCACGGTCGAGGTACTCCCGCCGGAACATCTCCCAGATCGCCTCCGACGCCAGCTCGCCGCCCTCGGCGTCGGTGTGGTCCTGCACCACGCGGCTGAACTCGATCTGCAGCCGACGCGGCAGGTCGAGGTTATGCTCGGCCTTGATCACGTAGGCAACGCCGCCCTTGCCGGACTGGCTGTTGACCCGGATGACGGCCTCGTAGTTGCGGCCGACGTCCTTGGGGTCGATCGGCAGGTACGGCGCCTCCCACGGGTGCTCCTCCACGGGTACGCCCGCGGCCGCGGCCTCGCGCTCGAGCGCCTCGAGCCCCTTCTTGATGGCATCCTGATGCGACCCGGAGAACGCGGTGTAGACAAGGTCGCCGGCGTACGGGTGGCGCGGGTGCACCGGGAGCTGAGTGCACCACTCGACGGTGCGACGGATCTCGTCGATGTCGGCGAGGTCGATCATCGGGTCGATGCCCTGGCTGAACAGGTTCATGCCGAGTGTGACCAGGCAGACGTTGCCGGTGCGCTCACCGTGACCGAACAGACAGCCCTCCACCCGGTCGGCCCCGGCCATCACCGCGAGCTCGGTCGCGGCGACCGCCGTACCGCGGTCGTTGTGCGGGTGCAACGAGATCGCGGAGTGCTCGCGCCGCGTCAGCTGGCGGGAGAACCACTCGATCTGGTCGGCGTACACGTTGGGCGTGGACATCTCCACGGTCGCCGGCAGGTTGAGGATGATCTCGCGCCCGGGACCGGGCTGCCACACGTCGGACACCGCCTCGCACACGTCGACCGCGAACGACAGCTCGGTGCCGGTGAAGATCTCCGGGGAGTACTGGTAGCCGAAGTCGGTGTCGCCGAGCAGCTCGTCGGCATACTTCATCACCAGCTCGGTCCCGCGTACTGCGATCGCGCGGCACTCGTCCTTGTCGACGCCGAACACCACGCGGCGGAAGAGCGGGGCGGTCGCGTTGTAGAGGTGGACGTTGGCGTGCCGCGCGCCGACGATCGACTGGACCGTGCGCTCGATGAGGTCCTCGCGTGCCTGCGTCAGCACCGAGATCGTGACGTCGTCGGGCACCAGCTCGTCGTCGATCAGCTGACGTACGAAGTTGAAGTCGGTCTGGCTCGCGGAGGGGAAACCAACCTCGATCTCCTTGTACCCCATGTTCACGAGCAGCTCGAACATCCGGCGCTTGCGAGCCGGGGTCATCGGGTCGATCAGTGCCTGGTTGCCGTCACGCAGATCGGTCGACAGCCATCGGGGCGCGGTCGTGGTCTGCTGGGAGGGCCAGGTGCGGTCGGGCAGGTCGACCGGCGGGAAGGCGCGGTAGCGCTGGATGGGCATACCGCTGGGTTGCTGAGGCTGGATGGCCATGGAATGTGTTCCTCGCTGTGCTGGGTGCTGTTCTGAGTCGGCGTAGCCGGACATCGACAGACTCCGCGGCGAGGGGACCGGCTCTACAGAACCTCGCCGCGGCAGCGAAGGAGGAGCCCGAAGGGGGCAGTTGCATACCGCATGTGGTGGCCCACCGTACCAGTATCGAAATTCGGTGGCACGCGGTGGCCCGCGATGCTCGACTGGTGGAATGCACATCAGCACGCTCCGTCCTGCCCAGGTGGACGGACGTACGGCCACGGAGATGGCCGACCTGCGCAACCGCGCAACCGCGGTCGACGCCCCGCACATGCCCGGGGAGACCGGGGAGATGGTGCGGCTCCGGCTGATGCACGGGTGGGACGGCGAGGCCACCGACCGTGTGCTGCTCGCACGCGACGAGCAGGGCGTGCTGACCGGGCTCGCCGAGGTCGAGCTGCCGAGACAGGACAACCGCAACCTGGTGTGGTTCTTCATCGTGGTCGAGCCCGTACAACGCCGCCGGGGCGTCGGCTCGACGCTCCTGGAGCACGTGGTCGCGGCGTCGGAGGAGGCCGGACGCGACCTGCTGATGAGCGGCACATGGGTCGGCTCGGCGGGTATGCCGTTCCTCAAGCGGCACGAGTTCGCACAGGCCTCAACCGCCGCGCAGCGACGTCTGTACCCGAACGAGCTCCCGCGCCCGGTCGACGTCGAGCTGCTGGAGAAGTCCCGAGCGGCGTCGACGGACTACGAGCTGGTGCACATCGCCGGGCGGCTACCCGATGACCTGCTGGAGTCGATGGTGAGCACGGTCGACGCGATCAACGACGCCCCGCTCGACGACCTCGAGCTCGAGGACGAGAACTACACCGTCGACCGGTTGCGCAGGTACGACGCCGCGCAGGCGGCGCAGCAGCAGCGGATCTACCGGATCATCGCGCGCAGCCGGGCCGACGGCTCCCCCGCCGCGCATACCGTGGTAGCCGTGGACGGACGACGCCCGCATGTCGGCGAGCAGCACGACACCAGCGTGCGCCCCGAGCACCGGGGACACCGGCTCGGGATGCGCCTCAAGCTGGAGCTGCTGGAATGGCTGCGCGAGGTCGAGCCCCAGCTTCGGCTGATCGACACGTGGAACCAGGAGAGCAACGGGCACATGATCGCGGTCAACGACGCGATCGGGTGCAGCGTGGTCGGTCGCGAGGCGATCTTCCAGAAGCACGTTCGGTGACGTCCGCCGGCCCACGGTGACCTCTCAGCTGACTTCTGCGCGCTCGCACGCCGAACACCCGAACGCGGGCTGCGGTACTAGGCTCGTTGTAGGAGCAGGGCGAACAGGGAGGAAACGAACCGATGGCGATGGGGCGCGGCCGAGGGTCCCGGTTGGCGCACATAGTGGCCGCCTGTGCTGCATCCACACTGCTCGCGTCGTGCTTCGGCGGTTCAGACGTCGCTCCGTCGCCGTCGGCGCCCTCGACGTCGGTCGCCGGCGACCGCACGGATGCGCAGGAGCAGCCGAGCGCGACCCCGACGCCCGACCCTGACCCCCCGCCGAGGGAGGGCGCCTGCCGCCGGGTCTCGGTCGACGGTCTGCGCACCATCGTCAACGACGACCGGCCGGTCCGGTGCCGACGGGCGCACACGGTGGTGACGTTCTTCGTCGGCGAGCTGCCCGATTCGGCGACTCGTGGCGCGACGGCGGCCAGCGACGGCCGTGTCGAACGTGCAGCCGACCGCATCTGCCGCAGCGAGTTCCGCGACCACGTCGGCGGTGACCGCACCAGCCGCCGGCTGAGCATGCTGACGCCGACGTACTTCCTGCCCTCCAGCGAGCAGTTCGAGCTCGGTGCCCGGTGGGTCCGCTGCGACGCCTACGCATACGCCACGCCCGACCGGCTCGCGGACATGCCGCGCAACGTCGAGGATGCCCTGGACCGCGAGATCGCGCAGCAGCGGTTCGGCCGCTGCAGCCCGGTCAGCCCCAGCGACGCACAGTTCCGCCACGTCGCGTGCTTCGTTCCGCACCAGTGGCGGGCCATCGACACCCGCCAGCTCGGCCCGCCCGACGAGGCCTACCCCGGACGCACGACGATGCAGGACCGCGCACGCGCACAGTGCGAGGACGTGGTCCGTGACTACCTCGGCACCGACGAGTCGTTCTCGTTCGGCTTCGAGGTGCCGCAGCGCGAGGCATGGGCCGGAGGCGACCGGCTCAGTCTCTGCTGGGTCGAGACCAGCGAGTGACTGACCAGCTCACGGGGCGACTCAGAAGCCCAGCCGGCGCAGCTGCTTGGGGTCGCGCTGCCAGTCCTTGGCGATCTTGACGCGCAGGTCGAGGTAGACCGGGGTCCCCAGCAGCGCCTCGATCTGCCGGCGGGCGCGGCTCCCGACGTCCTTGAGTCGTGCGCCCTTGGTGCCGATGACGATCGACTTCTGGCTGTCGCGCTCGACGAACAGGTTGGCGTAGACGTCGAGCAGCGGGCGGCCCTCCGGGCGATCCGCGCGCAGCCCCATCTCCTCGACGACCACGGCGATCGAGTGCGGCAGCTCCTGGCGTACACCCTCGAGCGCGGCCTCGCGGATGAGCTCGGCGACCAGCTGCTCCTCCGGCTCGTCGCTGACCTCCCCCTCGGGGTACAGCGGCGGGCCCTCGGGCAGGCGGGCGACCAGCAGGTCGGCGAGCAGGTCGACCTGGCTGCCTTCGGTGGCCGAGACCGGCACGACCTCGTCCCACTCCACCGACAGCTCCCGGCCGAGCTCGGCGATCGAGGTCAGGTGCTGCACCATCCGCTCCGGTGAGGCGAGGTCGGACTTGGTGGCCACCGCGATCTTCGGCGTACGGCGGGCCCTGGCCAGCTCTGTGACGAGGAACCGGTCACCTGGCCCGACCCGCTGGTCGCACGGGAAGCAGACCGCCACCACGTCGACCTCCGACCACGTCGTGCGGACCAGGTCGTTGAGGCGCTCGCCCAGCAACGTGCGCGGCCGGTGCAGTCCGGGTGTGTCGACCAGCACCAGCTGCGACCCGGGCCGGGTGACGATGCCGCGCACGGCGTGCCGCGTGGTCTGCGGACGATCCGAGGTGATCACGACCTTGGTGCCGACGAGGGCGTTGGTCAGCGTCGACTTGCCCGCGTTGGGCCGACCGACGAAGCAGGCGAACCCGCTGCGGTGGGGGTGTTCGGGGGCATCCACGGCGGTCATTGTTCCGTACGCGCCTCCGTGCGCGGACCGCCGTGCCGCTCCGTCCGCTGCCGGGTCACCAGCACGAACAGCCCCAGCAGCACCATGCCCGCCCCGATCGTCCCGACCACGCCGAGGCGCTCGTCGAGCACCAGCACGCCGAGCCCGGCGGCCACGACCGGCTCGGTCAGGCCGAGGGTGGCGGCCGTGCTCGCGGTGACCCCGTGCAGGCCGGCGTTGAACAACGAGTACGCCAGCACGGTCGGCACCACCGCGAGGTAGGCGACCGTGGCCAGACCTGGGGCGGTCCACATCTGCCCGGGGTCGCCGAACAGCAGGAACGGGACCAACGCGAGACCGGACACCGCGAAGATCGCCGCGAGCACACCGAGACCGGAGACACCACGTGCGACGAGGTGGCGCGTCGCGATGATGTAGGTCGCGTACGACGCCGAGGCACCGAGGGCGGACGCGAGACCCAGCACCTCGACCCCGCCGGCGTCGCCACCGACCAGCAGCACGAGACCGACCACCGACAGTGCCGTCGCCGCGAGCCACACCGTGGTGACCTGGCGCGTGACCATTCCGGCAATGATCGGCGTGCAGCCGATCGCGATCAGCGTGCCGGTGGCGACACCGATCTGCTCGACGGCGGCCAGGAAGCACACCTGGAAGCCGGCCTGACCGGCGCCGGCGAGGTAGACCCACGGGTGCCGCGCAGCACGCCACATCGCGGGGCCGCTGCGCAGCACCAGCGCGAGCGCGACCAGCAGCAGCGCCGACGCGGCTAGCCGGCCGGCGGCGATGCTGGGCGACGGGATCGGCGGACCGAGGACCCGCGCGGTGCCGACCGTGCCGAACAGCGCGGTACCCGCGACCACGAGGAGCGCGCTCAGCGACGCCCCGCGGTGCGAGGTCACGTGGTCTCGACGCCGGTGACACTCCCCCGTACGTCGGCGCGGAAGACCCGCAGCCCCGGGCCGCCGAAGTCGCGTACGACGTCGAGGTCGGCCGGGTCGAGCTCGTCGGCCTCGGTCACGACCGCGGCGGCCTCCAGACCGCCGACACCGCTGGACACCGCCATCGCCACGGCGAGCTGGACCGCCGACAGCCGCATGCTGGGCAGCGACACCGTCGACGCGGCGTACGTGCGGCCGTCGGTGTCGCGCACGGCCGCGCCCTCGGCGGCCTGGCTGCGCGCGCGGGTCGAGCGCGCGAGCGTGATGATCTTCGCGTCCTCGGGGTCGTCAGGGGTGTCGGCCATGCAGGCAGGCTAAGACATGTGCCCCACCGCTTCGCGTCGAGATTGCGCGAATGGCCCAGGCAGGCGGCCGTCGCGGCCCCAGCCTTCGCGTCGCAAAGGGGGCCCTAGGACACCTGGTCGGCGTCCGCGGTGTCGCTGTCCTCGTGCTCGGCCGGCGGCTCGGCGACCGACACGATCACGGTGCCGAGGCGGTTGCGCCGGCCGGTCGGTGCCTCCGCGACCAGCCGCAGCGAGTCGACCTCGATCTCCGCGCCCGGGATCGGAACACGGCCGAGGTGCTTGGCCATCAGCCCGCCGACGGAGTCGACGTCGTCGTCCTCGAGCTCGATGTCGAAGACCTCGCCGAGGTCGTCGAGCGACAGCCTCGAGGGCACCCGTACGGCGCCGTTGGGGAGGTGCTCGACGTCGGTGGCGTTCTGGTCGTACTCGTCGCTGATCTCACCGACGATCTCCTCGAGGATGTCCTCGATCGTGACCAGCCCGGCCGTGCCGCCGTACTCGTCGACGACGATGGCGACGTGCATCCGCTCGGTCTGCATCTCGCTCAGCAGCGCGTCGACCGGCTTGGTGTCGGGAACGAACATCGCCGGCCGCATCACCGACTCGACGCGCTCGGTGGTCTCCGCCTCGCGCTTGTCGAAGACGCGTTTGGTGACGTCCTTGAGGTAGACCACGCCGGCGATGTCGTCGAGGTTGTCACCGACGACGGGGATGCGGGAGAAGCCGCTACGCAGCGCCAGCGACATCATCTGCCGCAGCGTCTTGTGCCGCTCGATGAAGATCATGTCGGTGCGCGGCACCATCACCTCGCGCACCAGGGTGTCGCCGAGCTCGAAGATCTGGTGGATCATGCGGCTCTCGCCGGACTCGATCAGCGAGCTCTTCTCCGCGAGGTCCACCAGCTCGCGCAGCTCCGCCTCGCTGGCGAACGGTCCCTCGGCGAAGCCCTTGCCGGGCGTCAGCGCGTTGCCGATCACGATCAGGATCCGCGGCAGCGGCCCGAGGATCGTGCTGAGCAGCTTCAGCGGCGTGGCCGAGATCAGCGCGACCCGCTCGCTGTGCTGACGGCCCAGGGTGCGGGGCGCGACGCCGATCACGACGTACGACACCAGCACCATGCTCACGATCGACACCACCAACTCGAGCCAGCGCTGCTCCACCTGGTCGAACACCACGACGGTCACCAGCACGATGGCCGAGATCTCGGTCGCGAGCCGCAGGAGCAGCGCGGTGTTGAGGTAGCGGGGCGGATCCTCGACGACGTCACGCAGCCGGGCCGCGCCGGACCTGCCCTCCTCGACCAGCTCGTTGGCGCGCACCTTCGAGATCGAGGAGACCGCCGACTCCGCGCTGGCCAGGAGCCCGGCCAGGAAGACCAGCACCGTGGCGATCGCGAGCAGGATCACCGAGTCAACGGTCATGCCCGTCCGTCCTCGCCGCCCTGGGCGCGTCTGGGGTCCTGCCACTCGGCCAGCAGCCTCGACTGCAGCGCGAACATCTCCGCCCGCTCGTCCGGTTCGGCGTGGTCGTAGCCGAGGAGATGCAGGATCCCGTGGATGGTGAGCAGGTCGACCTCCTGCGCGGGCGTCTGCCCGTTGCCGGGTGCCTGCTCGGCCGCGACCTGCGGGCAGAGCACGACGTCACCGACCACGCCCTCCTCGAGCTCGTCCTGGTCCCCGCCCGGACGCAGCTCGTCCATCGGGAACGCGAGTACGTCGGTGGGGCCCTGCTTGTCCATCCACTGCGCGTTCAGGGTGGCGATCGTGTCGGCGTCGACCAGCTTGAGGCACAGCTCGGCCTGCGGGTGGATCCGCATGCGGTCGAGCACGTAGCGGGCGAGCCGGCTGAGCCCGTTGACGTCGGCGTCGGAACCGGACTCGTTCAGCACCTCGATGCTCATCGGCTCCTCGTCAGCGTCGCGGCCCGCGGCCGTCGCGGGAGTCGTCCCGGTCGGCCTCGTAGGCGTCGTACGCGGCGACGATACGGCCCACGAGCTTGTGCCGCACCACGTCATGGCTGGTCAGCCAGGAGAAGTGCACGTCGTGCAGGCCGGTCAGGATCTCCTGGACGATCCGGAGCCCGCTGTGGGTGCCCGTCGGCAGGTCGACCTGCGTGATGTCGCCGGTGACGACCATCTTGGAGCCGAAGCCGAGCCGGGTCAGGAACATCTTCATCTGCTCCGGCGAGGTGTTCTGCGCCTCGTCGAGGATGATGAACGCGTCGTTGAGGCTGCGCCCGCGCATGTACGCCAGCGGGGCCACCTCGATGGTGCCGGCGGTGAGCAGCTTGGGGATCGACTCCGGGTCGATCATGTCGTGCAGCGCGTCGTACAAAGGCCGCAAGTAGGGGTCGATCTTCTCCGACAGCGAGCCCGGCAGGAACCCCAGCCGCTCGCCGGCCTCTACGGCGGGACGGGTGAGGATGATCCGGTTGATGTCCTTGGCCTGCAGCGCCTGCACGGCCTTGGCCATCGCCAGGTAGGTCTTGCCGGTGCCGGCCGGGCCGATCCCGAACACCACCGTGTGCTTGTCGATCGCGTCGACGTAGCGCTTCTGGTTCAGCGTCTTCGGACGGATCGTGCGCCCGCGGTTGGACAGGATGTTGGTGGTGAGCACGTCGGCCGGACGCTCCGCGCTCTCCAGCCGCAGGATCCGGATCGAGTGCTCGACCGTCTCCGCGGTCAGGCCCTGGCCGGTGCGCACCATCGCGACCAGCTCGTCGAGCAGCTTCTCCACCGCTCGCACCTCGTCGCCCTTGCCCGAGAGCGTGACCTGGTTGCCACGCACGTGCACGCCGGCGTCGAACTCGCGCTCGATGATCCGGAGGAACTCGTCATTGGGTCCGAGTAGGGCCACCATCGGCACGCTTGCCGGAATGACGACCTGGATCTGTGGAATCGCTGTCTCTGCCATTGACACCAATGTTACGGGCCGCCCGGGGACCTGGCTGCACGATTATCGGGCTCCGCAGCCTGCTCCTCGCCGACCTCCTTGCGCAGGCGCAGGCCGAGCAGGCCCGCGACCAGCAGCGTGACCCCGGACACGAGCAGCACGCCGACCGGTCCGAGGGAGCCGTCGGTCCAGTCCAGCAGCGCCTCGGGCACCGCGAGGGTGAGGGCGGCCACAGCGGCGCCGAGGTACGGAACCGCGCGG
>DATMEB010000076.1:0-30812 GCA_035557095.1 Nocardioidaceae bacterium
CCGACGTCGACGGTCAGGGCCGGGGTCCAGAGCCGGCCGCGGCCCGCGGTCACGACGTACACCTCGTCCTCGGCGTGCGGCTCCTGCTCGTCGACCCCGCCGACCGGGATCGAGTAGGTGCCGACGCTGAGGTCGGGGACGCGGAACTGCTCGACGTATGTCGGCGCGGACACCTCGGTGGGATGGCCGGCCTGCTCGATGACGTGCATGCGGTGAAGTCTGCCGGAAATGACGAGCGCCCCGGATCATGGTGATCCGGGGCGGTCGATGGCGACCCCGACGGGACTCGAACCCACGGCCTCCGCCGTGACAGGGCGGCGCGCTAACCAACTGCGCTACGGGGCCATGTTGTGTAACTGTGCTGTGGAACTGTGGCTCTGCTATGGCTGCACTGCTATTGAAATGTCTCGACGCAGCAGTTTACTGCACGCTACGCCGGTGCCCCCAACGGGATTCGAACCCGTGCTACCGCCTTGAAAGGGCGGCGTCCTAGGCCTCTAGACGATGAGGGCTTGAGCCGTCTCGACACGTCGGTGCCGTCGGGGACCGGTAAAGCATACGGGCTGGCAGGTCCGACGCCAAAACCGCCTCCCGGTCCGCGCCCGCCGCCTGGCATCGCGCCGTTGAGCCGCGCCGGGCCCGCGCACGCCGGTCGCTGCGGCCTCGGCGGGGCAGGGACAATGGGGGCGTGATGCAGATGAGCGCGCAACGGTTCGAGGAGCTGGTGGCCGAGGCGCTCGACACCATCCCCACCGACCTGGCCGACCTGATGGACAACGTCGCGATCTTCGTCGAGGACGACGCCCCCTCCGACGAGCCGCACCTGCTCGGGCTCTACGAGGGCATCCCGCTGACCGAGCGCGACGCGTGGTACGGCACCGGGACGCTGCCAGACCGGATCAGCATCTACCGCAACCCGACGCTGGCCGTGTGCGAGAGCGAGGAGGGAGTCGTGCGCGAGGTACGCGTGACGGTGGTGCACGAGATCGCGCACCACTTCGGAATCGACGACGAGCGCCTCGGCGAGCTCGGCTACGGCTGACCCGGCCGGCGGCCCTGGCCGAACCGTAGTCTGGAGTCCATGCATCCCCGGACCGCGGCCGAGCACGGTCGCAGACCGCACGTCGATGTGCGTCCGTCCGGGGACCGGTTCCGGACCGAGCTCGGATGGCTCGACTCCCACCACTCGTTCTCGTTCGGCTACCACTACGACCCCGCCAACACGCACTTCGGCCTGCTGATGGTCAGCAACGACGACGAGGTCACTGCCGGGACGGGCTTCGACACGCATGCGCACCGCGACATGGAGATCGTCACCTGGGTGCTGCGCGGGTCGCTCGTGCACCAGGACTCCACCGGGCACAGCGACGTCATCTACCCCGGACTGGCGCAGCGGATGAGCGCCGGCAGCGGGATCATGCACTCGGAGAGGAACGACTCCTGGCGGCTCACCGGTGAGCAGTCGCACGACGAGCCGGTGCGCTTCGTGCAGATGTGGGTGATGCCCGACCAGGCGGGCATCACGCCCGGGTACGAACAGCTCGAGATCGGCGACGAGCTGCGCAGCGGAGACCTGGTCACGGTGGCCAGCGGCATGCCCGAGCACCGCGACGTCGCCGCGATCCGGATCAACCAGCGCGACGCCGCCCTGCACGCCGCACGGCTCGACACCGGAGCCTGCGTCGCACTGCCCGACGCGCCGTACGTGCACCTCTACATCGCCGCGGGCACCGTCGAGCTCGAAGGGGCCGGTCGCCTGGAGGCAGGCGACGCCGTGCGGATCACGGCCGCAGAGGGTCAGCGGGTCAGGGCAGCCGAACCGGCGGAGGTGCTGGTCTGGCAGATGCGCTCCCGCATCGCCGGCTGAGCCCGCTCACGGAGCCGTGCTGATTGGCCGCCGTTGACCGGGTGCGGGCGGTTGGGCGCTACGGAGCCGTGCGCGAGGGCGCGCCGCGGTCGTGCACCTCCATCTCGCCCGGCCATGCTGTCGGCTCCTCACCGTCGATCTGGCCGATGAACTCGCCCACCCACCACTCGCGCAGCTGCGCGGCCTGCGGACCCGGGTGCACGAACAGCAGCCGTCCGCCGGCCCAGTGCGCCTCGAGCTCGCGGGCGAGGTCGCGGAGGTCGACGAATGCCTGTCGCAGCGAGGGGGGAACGTCGACCACTGCGTCGACCGCCGCACCGTCCTCGCTCAGCGCGGGCGAGTAGCCGGTGGTGGAGCGCTCGATGACGTACAGGTCGTTGTGCAGGGTCTGGGCCGCGGTGCAGAAGCGCTGCGCCAGCTCCTGCTGCGGGGAGGGCTGGGCCAGCGCGACCAGGTGCATCTCCCGCACCAGCTCCAGCCAGCGCTTGCGGTAGTGCTGCACGACCATGGGTGGAACGCCCAGCAGCATGACCTGCACGGTCTCGTCCCCGGCGACGCCGCCGCAGTCGAGGTCGGGTCCCACCTCCGGGAAGGCCTCGGCGAGCGCATCCAGCGCGCTGTCGAGGTCGAACGGCGCACCGTCCTCGAACCGCACAGCGTCCTCGAACCGCACACCGTCCTCGAACCGCACACCGTCGTCGGCTTCTGCCGTCTCGGTCGACGTCCGCGCCTTCGGTTCCTGCCCGCTGCTGTCCGTCGACGGTGCCGGCTGGAACCAGATGGCCTTGCCCTGCTGCGTGGTCGAGACGCCCCACTCACGGGCGTTGGCCCGCACGATCCGCAGGCCGCGGCCGATCGTGGACTCCACCGCGTTGGGTGCGGCGGTGTCGAGGGCGGACTGCTGGCTCATCGGCGAGCCGTCGTAGACCTCGATGATCACCCGCTCGCGGTGGTGGCTCAGCTGCAGCCCGATCGAGGTCTGCGCGTGCAGGATGCCGTTGGTGACGAGCTCGGAGACCCCGGCCTCGGCGCATTGGACCAGCTCAGTGCGTCCCATCTCGTTGAGGTGGTCGCGTACCCAGTGCCGCGCCGCCGCCGCCGAGCGTGGTTCCGGCGGGAACTGCGCGCGAGCGTGCATCTGACCCAGCCTCCCCGAGTGGCGGCGGATTACCCCGAGCGGTGAGCGTCTCGCCACCGCCTCCCGCATGCTATCCCCGCTCGTAAGCCGCCGATACCCGTCTGCGAGCAGGCGGTTCAGAACATCTCGGTCGGTACGGCGAACGGCGGGCGTCCCGTGCCGCTGATCCGAAACCCTCCCCACGGGTCCTGCTCGCGGACCGTGGCATCGGCGGACTTGTCGTCACCGATGGACAGCCGTACGTCGAGGTTCGGCCGCAGCGTCTCGCGCGCCTCGTCGCTGGGTCGCAGCCTCCCGGCCCACTGGTACTTGCCGCTGATCGGCTCGAAGTGCCCCGACAGTCGCGCGTGCACGTCGATCTCGTGCCCGTCGACCGCGAGGCGGGCCGGCCCGTCGTACTCCTCGTCCTCGGGCATCAGTCGACCAGCCCGGCCCGCTTCCAGAGCCGGCGCCCCGGGCCTTCGATCATCCCGGCCTCCTCGAAGGTGGCCACGACCTTGCGCGCGGCCCACTTGCGGGTCTCGCGCCAGTACGGGTTGCCCTCGGCGACCCGGCGGGCGGCCTTGGGATCGAGGCCCACACGCGAGTAGACGTTCTCGTTGACCAGCTGCGTGGCCGAGATGTAGGCGACCCGTGCGAGCACGAACCGGGTCCACTCCCGCTGCGGTCGGTTCAGGCCGGACCACTCGCCGGGGATCGACGCCCGTGCGTAGCGCATGTGCCGTGCCTCCTCGACCACGTGCACGCGCGACACCCCGCGCACCAGCGGCTGCAGCGACTCGTCGGCCATCGCCTCGCGCTGCAGCTGGTCGAGGATCTCCTCGACGAACAGCGCCCCGGCGAACGTCATCGTGCCGTTGGAGATCTGCTTGAAGACCTTGCCGAGCAGATGCGTCAGCGCCGTGGGCCGGTAGTAGGGGGCGCCGATGCGCTCGATCATGCGGGCGAACATCACCGAGTGCCGGCACTCGTCGCCGATCTCGGTGTAGGCGTACTGGATGTGGTTGCTGGTCGGGTCGCGGTCGTAGGCGTGCCGAACCAGCATCTGCATCAGGATCGTCTCGAACCAGATGCCCATGCTGGCGATGCTGGCAAGCTCGTGCTTGGTCAGCTCCATGCGCTGCGGCTCGCTGAGCCCGTTCCACAGCCGGGTGCCGTACAGGGAGTTGCGGTGGGGCGGGGTGTAGTAGCGGTCGGCGGGGACCGGCGCCTCCCAGTCGAGGTGCACGACCGGGTCGTACGACGTCTTGGCCGAGGCGTCGAGCAGGCGGCCGGCGTTGCGCTCGCGCTCGGGATCGCGCGTTCGGGCCAGCAGTTCCGAAGTCATCCAGACCTCCACGGTATGTGTCACTGGGAATGTAACACCGTGAATGGTTGATGGCCACACCTGACCGGCACTGCCTGGGGAACGGGCCGGCATGGGCCTAGACATTGAGGTGCGCCCCCGCGCTGCCCAAGGGGATCCGAAGGCGGCGCGGGGGCGCAAAGGTCGGATCGGGTCTCGGGTTCCGTTCCGACCCGACGATAGTGACACGGCTGTCGTTCCCGTGTATGCCGATTCGTCAACTTCGTCCGGGTACGCAGGCGTCACCTGACCACGAGGGAGCGTGCCGGATGACGACGGGTCATCTCCGGTGTAGTCAGGTCGGGCAGGCCCACCGGTGTCATGCGCAGAGTGACCGATCGGGTGCAGTCTGTCACCGGGAAGAGAATCGTCTGGGGGCACAGACGAGGGGGCGGACGTCGTGGAGGCGACACGCAGAGACATCCTGAAAATGGGGGGACTTGGCGCGCTCGGGGCAGTCGGGGCAAGTGCGTTGCCCTGGGGTGCCACGCTCGGTGCCAGACCGCCGAGCCTGCTGCCGGCCGACCGCATGCCGCGGCCTTTCCGGGCCCGGTTCCGTCGCCCGCCGCTGCTGCGTCCGTTCAAGATCGAACGCAACCGCGACGGTGAGCTGGTCGACCACTTCCAGGTCATCGAACGAGCCGGGCGGGCGGAGATCGTCCCTGGTCTCATGACCACGGTCTTCGGCTACAACGGCATCGCACCGGGGCCGACGATCAAGCTCAGCCAAGGGCGCCGGGCGGTGCTGCGGGTGCGCAACCACCTGCCGGCACTCAACCCGCTGGGTGGCACCGAGTTCACCACCGCGGTGCATCTGCACGGGTCGGCGTCGCTGCCGCAGTTCGACGGGTACGCCAGTGACGTGACCCCGCCGGGGTTCTACAAGGACTACGAGTATCCGGACTTCCAGCAGGCGCGCACGCTCTGGTACCACGACCACGGTGTGCACCACACCGCGCTGAACGCGTACTCGGGGCTGTATGCGCAGTACCACATCCACGACGCCGCGGAGAGGGACCTGCTGCCGCAGGGCCAGTTCGACGTACCGCTGACGATCGGGGACGCGATGTTCGCCCGCGACGGCCAGCTGGCGTTCGAGGACAACTCGACATCGGGGCTGTGGGGCGACGTGATCCTGGTCAACGGGGCACCGTGGCCGGTGATGAAGGTCCAGCGCCGGGTGTACCGGTTCCGGTTCCTGGTCGCGGCGCTGTCGCGCTCGTTCCGGTTCGCGCTGAGCACCGGCGACCCGGTGACGATGGTCGCGACCGACGGCGGGCTGATGCCGCGTTCGCACGAGGTCGGGAGCTGGCGGCAGAGCAGCGGCGAGCGGTACGAGGCCCTGATCGACTTCCGCAAGTACCGCCCCGGTCAGCGGATCGTGCTGCGGAACCTGTCGAACAAGAACAACCGCGACTTCGCCGACACCGACAAGGTGATGGCCTTCGACGTCACAGACGCCCCGGTCGCCAAGCGGGACGCGACCTGGAGCCGCATCCCGAACACACTGGTCAGCTCGGACTGCATGCGGTTGAAGGAGTCGCAGGCCGTCAACACCTACCGCGACTCCCTGCACCGCAGCGGCGGCCAGTGGAAGATCAACGGCGTCACCTGGGATGACGTCATCGACAGCGACTTCCAGCTGCTGAACAGCAACCCCAGGCTGCACGAGATCGCGATCGTGGAGATGGACAACCACTCCGGTGGCTGGTTCCACCCCGCGCACCTGCACCTGGTCGACGCCAGGATGCTGACCCGCAACGGGCAACCGGTGTTCGACTACGAGCGCGGCCCCAAGGACACCTTCTACCTCGCTGGTGGCGAGACCGTGCGGGTGCTGTGCGAGTTCGGTCCGCACCGGGGCCGGTACATGCTGCACTGCCACAACCTCGCGCACGAGGACCACGACATGATGATCCAGTACGCCGTCGGGTGGCGACCGGGCCAGGAGGACCCGAACGACCCGATCCTTGCTGCCCCGCCCAAGGTCGACAACCTCCCGCTGCGGCCGTGACGGGCCACGCCGCTCCCGGCTCGATGCCCCACGCCGTCGGCCGGGAGCGGCTGGACCTGCCGGTCTCGACGCGTTGGTCGTAGGAGCCCCCGAACGCACCATCGCGTCGAGGCCGGTACAGGTGTATGGAAGAGCCAAACATCCAAGCAGGCAGGACTTCTCGGGTTTTGCCCACAGGGTTCGGGTTCGTTGCTATAACGAGAACGGCGCGTCGGGTCCGTGCCATTCCTGCGAAACCTCTTGGGGACCACCATGTCTGGTACACCCGCCTTCGCTGGTGCGTCCTCGTTCGCGCGCATCGCCGCCATCGGGGTGGCCTGTTGCACGGCTCTTGCGCTGGCCGCACCACTGATGGTCGAACCGGCCGATGCCGCTCCGCGCAAGACGCGAAAGGTCACCGCGATCACGATCAACGCCCGCAGCCACGCCGGTGCGGTGAAGCAGGGCGTGCTCGGGGTGAACCACCGGTTCGCCGGCAGTGGCCACGGCATGTGGGACATCGCGCTCGACCGCCCGGACCCGGTCGCGGTACGGCGGCTGCGCCAGGCCGGTGTGGGTCCCGTGCGCTATCCGGGGGGAATCGTCGGGAACCTCTTCGACTGGAAGGACGCGATCGGTCCCGACCATGGCTGCCAGACCAACGGGCAGTGGACGCCGAACGGGTTCGCCCGGGTCCATGGCGTGGCGTACGGCCTCGACGAGCACATGGAGTTCGTCGATGCGATCAAGGGCAGCGCGGTGATGATGGTGCCGTTCGCCACCGAGACGCCGAGCGACGCCGCGGACTGGGTGGAGTACATGAACAGCCCGTCGGACGGCGAGGCCGGCAACCCGAACGGCGGAGTGGACTGGGCCGAGCTGCGCGAGGCGAACGGTCATCCCCGGCCGTACAAGGTCCGCCTCTGGGAGATCGGCAACGAGCAGCGGGTGCGCAAGCAGCGGTACTGGCTGTCGCAGAACACCAGGACAGCGCGCCGGCAGTACGCGTTCGGCGGCACCCGGGTCATCCGGGACGAGGTGCTCGGCAAGAACTGCCGGCACCCCAACGTCGGCGTGGTCAGCAACGGCCATCCGGACCAGACCTTCCAGCTGCTGTACCCGCCGGCCGAGCCCGGCAGTGTGAAGGTCTCCGTCGGGGCCAACCCCGAGAGCTGGCACGAGGTCGAGAGCCTGGAGGCCGCCGAAGACGGTGCGCAGGTCTACGAGGTCAACGAGGCCGAGGGCCTGGTGACGTTCGGCGACGGCACCGACGGCGCACTGCTGCCGCCACAGACCCGGGTGCGCGCGACGTACCGGTCCACGCACCGCGGCGTCTTCGCGTTCATCAAGGCGATGAAGCAGGTCGACCCGCGGATCAACGTGTGCGTCACCTGGGGGACGAGGGAGTTCATCGGGATCGCCAAGGGACGGTCCTACGACTGCTTCTCCGCGCACGCATACACCAACTTCGGCGCGGAGGGGACGTTCCGCTGGGCCAGCGCCGTCCAGGGGCACGACCGGCACATGCTCGGGGCCCAGACCGAGCGGTCGTTCATCGCCGACCTCAAGCGCAGGCTGCCGCGCGGCAAGCCGATCGCGCTCACCGAGTTCGGCGCGATCTGGGGCAACAAGCGGGTCTACCCGGAGTGGATGGCGTCGATGACACGCGCGACGTACATGGCGACGATGTGGGTGAACTGGCTCGAGCTCGGCATCCCATGGGCCACCGGCAGCGACATGCTCGCACCGAGCCACCGCGGGCTGCTCGGTCGCGCACCCCACTTCGCGTACTCCGCCGAGGCGCTGACGCGCCAGGCGATCCGCCCGCTCTTCCACTCGGGCATACGCCGCCTCAACGTCGGCATGGCCGGTAACCCGAGACGCAACACCCACATCGGCGGGCAGACGTACCCCGCCCTCATGGCCGGGGCCACCCGGGCACGCAACGGCGACCTGCACGTCCTGGTGGTCAACCGCCTTCCGGGCAACGGGCAGCGGGTGCGGGCCAGGGTCAACCTCGCCAGGTTCAGGAGCCGTGGCGTGGCCTTCGTGAGCCGGGTCAACGGCGCGAGCTTCCGTTCGTGGAACGGACCGCGAACCAAGCAGGTCCGGCTGAAGCGCGGCCGGCAGCGCATCCGGGCCAACGGCTTCACGCACGTGTTCCCGCCGCACTCGGTCACGGTCTTGCGGATCCCCTCGCGCTGACCCGTTCCTGATTGCGCGGGGGTGATCCAGGCTTTCGCGTCGAGATTGCACGAATGCCCTCGCCGCTTTACGGTGACCAGTCCGCTCACGGGGGCTTTCGTGCAATCTCGACGCCAAGGATGTGGATGAGCACCGCAGCGACCTTCGCCCCGAACCTCGAACGCATGCAGCGCACCCTGGACGCGCTGTCGTCGGCCGACGTCGGCGGCACCCCACGCGGCGGCGTGGACCGGCCCGCGCTCTCCGACGCCGACCGGCTCGTGCGTGACCGGTTCGCCTCGATGCTCGATGGGCTGGGGATGGCGGTTCGGGTCGACGAGGTCGGCTGCATGTACGCCCGGCGTCCCGGCTCCGACGACGCTGCCGACCCGGTGCTGGTCGGGTCGCACCTCGACACCGTGTCGCCCGGCGGGCGGTTCGACGGCATCGTCGGAGTCGTCGCCGCGCTGGAGGCGGTGCAGCTGCTCGACGAGCAGGGCATCCGCACCCGGCGCCCGATCGACGTCGTGAACTGGACCGGGGAGGAGGGTGCCCGGTTCCCTCCGGCGCTGCTGGCCTCCGGTCTCGTGGCGGGGCAGTACGACGCGGAGTTCGTCTACTCGCGCACCGACAACGACGGCGTGCGGTTCGGCGACGAGCTGGACCGCATCGGCTACCGCGGAGAGGCGGCGAACCGGCCGGCTCGCATCCATGCGTCGCTGGAGCTGCACATCGAGCAGGGCCGGCAGCTGGAGCTCGCGGACGTGCCCGTCGGCGTCGTCAGCGGCATCGACCCGGTGCGTTGGTACACCGTCACCGTGCGCGGACGCGGCGAGCACGCCGGGGGGCCCGGACCACGCGGCCGCCGCGACTCGGCCGTGGCGGCATCGCGCATGGTCGTCACGGCCCGCGACCTGGCGGTGGCCGAGGAGCGGTTCAAGGTGACCGTCGGCATCATGGCCGCCGTACCAGGCTCGACGAACGTCGTGCCCCACACCACGTCGTTCAGCCTCGACCTGCGCGCCCACGCGGAGTCGGAGGTCGAGTCGGCCGTCGATGCGTTGCGCGAGGCCTTCGACCGGATCGCGGGCGAGGAGCGGGTCGAGGTCGAGGTGCAGGAGACCTGGCGGCTCGACGCCACGACGTTCGACCCCGCCCTGCGGGCGCAGCTGATGAAGACGGCATCGGAGTCGGGCGTCGAGGCGATGGAGCTCGTCGGCGTGATCGGTCACGACTCGCTGCAGCTGAGCAAGGTGACCCGGGCGGCGATGCTGTTCACCCCGACGGTCGACGGTCTGTCGCACTGCGAGGAGGAGGACTCGCCCTGGGAGGCCACGCGACAGGCGGTCGCCGTGCTGACCGGTGTGCTGCGCGAGGTCGCCGACGAGTGACGTACGCCGGTCAGCGCCGGGGCGCGGTGGAGGCCCGGGCCGCCAGCGTGGGTTCGGGGTCGGTGACCAGCACGCTCGTCTCGGCGCCGTGCCCGTCGGGCGAGAGCAGGCCGACCGCGCGGCGACCGAGCTCGTTGAGCGGCAGCCGCACGGTCGTGAGCGCCGGCCGCACGAACTCCGCCATCGAGATGTCGTGGATCGCCACGAGAGACAGGTCGTCGGGCACCGTGTAGCCGCAGTCGGCGGCCGCACCGAGCGCGCCGATGCCCTCGGCCACGTTGCCCACGACGACGCCGGTGAGGTCGGGGCTACGTTCGAGGAGCCGCCGCATCGCCTGCGCACCTGCGGCCGCGTCGGTCCACGACGACCACAGCCAGTCGCTGCGACGCACGTCGATGCCGGCGGATCGCAGCCCGTGACGCCAACCGCGAAGCCGGTCGCGGGCCGGGCGGGTGCCGCGGACGGTGCTGATGCAGCCGATCCGCGTGTGCCCGAGGTCGAGCAGGTGTCCGGTCGCGACGCGGCCCGCCTCCTCGTCGTCGAGCCCGATCACGGTGATGCCCGGACGCGGGTCCTCCTGCAGCATCACGGTCGGCACCTTGGTCGCGAAGCGGGCCAGCACCTCGTCGGACGGCCGGCTCGCGCCCTGCATCACCAGCCCGTCGATCGCGCCGCCGTCGATCATGCGCATGAGCGTCCCGGTGCCCTGCGCCAGGCTGTCGACGTCGCCGAGGAGGAGCGCCTGGTCGAGGCCGGCGGCGGCCTGCTGCGCACCCGCGACGATCTCGGAGTACACCGGGTTGACCACGTCGTGCAGCGCCATCGCGATCGCGCCCGAGCGTCCCGCGCGCAGCGACCGCGCGGCGACGTTCGGCGTGTACCGGAGCCGGGCCACGGCGTCGTGGATGCGGTCCCTGGTCTCCGGGCGGACACGCAGGGTCGCGTCCCCGTTGAGCAGCCGCGAGACGACCGACGGAGCCACGCCGGCGAGCATGGCGACGTCCTTGATCGTCGCCATCCGTCCTCCCGATTTGCCCAGGATCGTCAGCAGCCGGTGCCGCCGGTTCCGTGGATTCGGCCCCCACAGTACTTCCCCTCCCCGGGGAGGTCGGCTACTTTGGTGAATCGATTCTCCGAAATCGTACCGCCGTACGGAGTCGCACCCTCCGTCGAAGGAGAGAACCACGATGCCGTTCCTCGACTCGTCGCAGACCCGGTCGCTCAAGGAGGACGGCTTCCTCGTTCTCGAAGACGTTCTCGACGTAGAACGCGACCTGCAGCCGGTCCTCGACGAGTACGCGGGCGTCCTCGACGACCTCGCCGCGACCCTGCACCGCCAGGGCAGCATCGCATCCGACTACGCCGACCTGCCCTTCGGGCAGCGGCTGATCCGGATCACCAAGGAGTACGGCAAGAGCCTGTCGCAGCACTTCGACATCAGCCTCCCGCAGACCGGCGTACGCGCCGACACCCCGATGCACACCGGCCCGGGCTGCTTCCGCCTGCTCACCAACAGCAGGCTGCTCGACGTCGCCGAGGACATCGTCGGTCCCGAGATCTACAGCAGCCCCGTCGGCCACATCCGGATGAAGCTGCCCGAGGGGACCATTGCCGGCGGCGACGGGATGATGGCGAAGATCCCGTGGCACCAGGACAACGGTGTGGTTCTCGAGGAGGCCGACGAGAGCGAGGTGCTCACGGTCTGGCTGCCGCTGACCGAGGCGACCGTCGAGAACGGCTGCCTGCAGGTGATCCCGTCGAGTCGCCGCACCGACCTGATGACGCACTGCCCCTCACCGACCAGGGGTGCGCACATCCCGGACGCCTACGTGGATCTGGACCAGGCCGTGACCCTGCAGATGCGCCCCGGCAGCGTGCTGCTGATGCACCCGCGCACGCCGCACAGCTCGCTGGAGAACTCCACCACCGACCAGGTGCGCATCAGCATGGACCTGCGGTTCCAGCCGGTGGGTACGCCGACGGGCCGGCCGCAGTTCCCAGGGTTCGTGGCGCGTTCGCGCTCGCACCCCGAGGACGAGATGCGTGACCCCGCCGACTGGCAGGCGATGTGGCAGCGGGCGCGCGCCGACCTGTCGGCCAGTCCGTCCCAGGCGTTCAACCGATGGGACGCCGACTCACCCGTGTGTGCCTGACCCCGCGGACTGACGATGACGACCATCGACTGGGTTCTGGCAATCGGCATCAACCTCGCCATCGGCGTCTACGCGCTCGCGCTCGCCCGCAGGACCAAGAGCTCGACGGACTTCCTGCTCGCAGCCAGGGGCCTGCCCTGGTGGATCGTCGGCCTGGCCACGTTCGCGACCGCGGTCGACTCCGGCGACTACGTCGTGGTCGCCGGCGGCGCCTACGGCTTCGGGCTGTCCAACCTCACGACCTGGTGGCTCGGACTGCCGCTGGGCTGGTTCCTGGTGTCGTACTTCGTGTTCCTGCCGATGTACCGCTCCGGCGTCTACACCAACGCGGAGTGGCTGGAGTACCGCTTCGGGCCGTTCTCGCGGGTCGTGAGCGCGTTCATCCAGCTGCAGTTCCGCACCAACGTGCTGGGCAACGTGGCGTGGTCGATCTTCCTGCTGTTCAGCATCGTGGGCGGTGTGCCCGACTTCTGGGCGTGGGTGCTCGTCGTCGGCATCGCGGGACTGGCGGCGCTGTACTCCGCGATGGGCGGACTGATCTCGGGCGTCTTCGCCGACATCCCGCAGTGGCTGGCGATGGCCCTCGGCTCGTTCCTGCTCTGGATCGTCGTCTACCTCGAGGTCGGTGGCTGGTCGGGGCTGCAGGAGCGGCTCGCGGGTCTACCGGACCCCGACCGGCCCGGCGACAACCTGGGCTGGATGATGCACGTCGGGGCGACGAACCAGCCGGGCATCCCGCCGACCCTCGTGGTCTACGGCTTCATCGTGCTGCTGGTCAGCTACAACATCGTCAACCACACGCAGGCCATGCGCTTCCTCGCCGCACGGTCGGAGTGGGACATGAAGATGGGCGCGCTGGTGGCCAGCGCGATCGTGGTCGTGGTGATGTTCTTCAACATCACGCTGGGGATCATCGGCCGCGCCCTACGGCCCAACCTGGAGGTCGTCGACCAGATCTTCCCGCTGCTGCTGCAGACGTACCTGCCTCCGGTCGCGGTCGGTCTCGTCGTCGCCGGGGTGATCGCTGCCGGGGTGTCCACGTTCAGCTCGGTCGGCATCGCTCTGTCCGCGGTCTTCACGCGCGACGTCTACGCCCGTTTCATCAAGCGGGACGGCGACGACGCGCACTACCTCCGGGTGTCCAAGCTGCTCGTGCCCATCATCGTGGCCAGCGGGTTCGCCTACGTCCCGTTCCTGGAGTCGGGAGCCTTCGCCTTCTACGTGTCCCTCACGTCGGTGTTCGTGATGCCGCTCGCCACGGTGTGTCTGGTGGGCGCGTTCAGCCGCTTCCATCGCGGCTGCGGTGCGGTCGGCCTGATCTTCGGCTCCGCGTACGGCGTGTTCGCGTTCGTCGCCGGCGGCGGCCTGGAGCCCATCGGCATCCCCGGCTCGGAGGCGGTGCCGATCTGGCTCACCGACACGTGGTGGACCTACCTGTGGGCGCCGGTGGTGACCGTCGTGTCCATGGCGCTGTACTCCGGCTGGGTCACGGGCAGGCAGGGTGTCGTGCAGGACGACGACATCGCCGGGCTGACGTACCGCACCCGTGACCTGCTGCCCGACGACCTCTCCCAGACCGCGACGCTGCGGTTGGAGGCGATCCGTGGCACCTGGCTGGAGCAGACGACCGCGCAGCTCGAACGGGCGCCGGTCTACCCGTTCCCCGTGCCGGAGGACGGGCGCCTGCCCTGGTACAAGCAGGACGCCGCGATGAGCGGGACGTTCGTGGCCGTCATGCTGTTCCTCTGCTTCATCGTGCTCTGGTAGGAACGAGGCCGACGTGAACAGCCCACGCATCCTGAACATGCCGAAGGCCTTCGGGCCGGACGCCGCCCGCGAGGCGTTGCGCCGGCACGCGTACGGCGCGCTCACCACCGCCCGGTTGCTGCGCGCTGCGCCGACCGACGAGCTGCGCGGGTTCGAGCGCGTCCTGGTCCCGTGCTGGGTGATCGGCCTGGACGTGGTCACCGCGACCCGGGGACGCCGCGACAAGGTGGACCAGACAAGGGCCCGCGTGTTCCTGGACTGCCTCTCGCGAGAATGCCGTGCCGTGCCCGAGGGCGCCGGCCTCGAGGAGGGCGACCCGGTCGCCGGGGTGGAGGATCCCGCGGACCGGGTGTCGGCCGACGAGGCCCGGGAGCTGGCCGGTCAGGCGCTGCGATGGCAGCTGTTGCGTTCGGGGGGCGCCAACCTGCGTGACCTCAGCATGTCGGCGGCAACGGCCGAGCCGTGCCATCTGCCGGTGTGGCTGGGCTACTTCGGCAACGACCGTGGACGCATCCGGGTGCGGTGCCTCAGCGGAGCCGACGGCGGAGTCGAGAGCGCCGCCTACGCGATGAAGGTGCTCCGCATGCTCCAGGAGCCCGCCACGGTCTGACCCTCCCGGCACCCTTCGCGCCGAGATTGCGCGAGTGGCTCACATGGCGAACTCTCAGTTGCTACGGGCCGATGCCGTCCCAGGGCGCGAGGTTGCCGGTCTGCTCGACCACCGTACCCGCCGCGTCGAGGGTCATGGTGCCGGTGGTCGTGGTGCCACGTTGGTAGGTGATGCCGATCGGAGGTCGGTGTAACCCGGACTGCCACAACCGGCTCGACACGTCGCGGCCGGTGGACTCGAAGCGCTTCGCGGTGAGCTCGATCCGGCCGTCGGCGTACACCTTCCCGAGCAGGTAGTTCTCGTTGCCTTGCGCAGCAAGGCTGCCGTGCGCGACCTGGACGACACCGTCGTCGATGGCGGTCACGGCATGCACCTCGCCGCACAGGTACAGGTCCACGTCGTGCGCCTTCAGCACCCGCCAGAAGGCCGACTCCGCGCCCTTGAGGTGCATCAGCCTGGACGTCGCGAACAGGCGTACCGGACCCAGGACGGGGGTGTGCCCCTGCACGAGGACGGTCTGCGCGGTCGTCTCCGTCAGCACCTTGCGCAGCCAGGTCAGCTGGTCGCCGTGCACCGAGGGCACGACGCCGGTCGCGGTACGCCGGAACACGTCCACGGTCACCAGCAGGACGTCCGGAGTCAGGTACGTCGCGTACGCGGTGTCCTCGAACGCGCTGCCGACCGGGCGCTCCTCGTACTTGTTGCCTTTGCCCCAGCGGGTGACGAAGTTGCGCGCCCACGCCGACTTGAACGTATCGAACATCTGCCACTTCGGCTCGTTCGCCGGCCAGGGGTTGTCGCCGATCTCGTGGTCACCGACCGCCGGGTACACCGTGAGCCCACGGCTCGCGAAGCGGCGCCGCCACTCGCCGTAGTAGAGGTTGGCCGCGTTGAGCACCGCGCGGCGCTTCTCCGTCAGCGTCCGCACCGGCCCGAAGATCCCGGTGTCGTCGACGTCGCGCCCCCAACGCCCCTCGACCAAGTCGCCGGCGACGAGCACGCTGTCGGGATGCTCGGCCTCCACCTCGTCGAGGATCACGTCGATGGCACGCTCGTATACGTCATTGGTCGAGACGGGGTCGCCCGCGTCCCAGCCGCTGCCGGCACGCAGCCGGGTGTCCCCGATGTCGGTGTTCAGGAAGTCCGGCATCGAGACGAAGGTGTGGATCGGCTCGTCGACCGCGTCGGCCGACGTCGGCTCGGCGAGCAGCACAGCGCCAGTGGACACGGCGGACACGAAGGCGACAGCCACGAGATGCAACCTCATCGGTCCCCCCCGGGCCAGCCCGTTGCTATGACTTCGATTGTGAGGTGACGCGCCGGCGCTGTCCGACGTTTCTGCAACCTTTGACCTTCTCGTCCGGTCGACGGAACAGACCGTCGCCGGGCGGTCACGTACCAATGTCGATCTGGCCGGTTCCCGTTCGTGTAAGGGATGAGAGGACGGCAGGTGGCGTGCCGTCGGACGGCGATCGAGGAGGAGCGATGAGCAAGGTCGTGGTGGTCGAGAGTGTGACGCTCGACGGCGTGATGCAGGCACCGGGAAGGCCCGACGAGGACACCCGCGACGGGTTCGAGCACGGCGGCTGGGCGGTGCCGTACAACGACGAGGTGATGGGCAAGACGATGGGCGAGGGGATGGCGAGCACGCGCGCGATGCTGTTCGGGCGCCGCACGTATGACGACTTCGCCGGCTTCTGGCCGCAGCAGGAGGACAACCCGATCACCGCGCACCTCAACCGCGTGCAGAAGTACGTCGTGTCCGGGTCGCTGCACGAGCCACTGCCCTGGCAGAACTCCACGCTGGTGGGCGGGGACCCGTTCGAGGAGGTGGCCCGGCTCAGACGAGCGCCCGGTGGCGACCTCGTCGTGCTCGGCAGCGGTGTCCTGGTGCGGTCGCTGGCGCGGCACGGGCTCGTGGACGAGTATGTGCTCCTGATCCATCCGCTGGTGCTCGGCACCGGTACCCGGCTGTTCGGCGACCATGAGGTCGGCGCTCTCCGGCTCGTCGACTCGGTCGCGACGACCACGGGCGTGGTGATCGCGACCTACCGGCCGGAACCGGGGCCGGAGCGGCCGCAGGCAGGAGGAGCCACGAGATGACGCAGTACCTTCTCAGCGTCTACCAACCCGACGGCGCGCCCTCACCCGAGAAGCTCGAGCAGGTCTCGCGGAACCTGGAAACCCTGAACCGGGACCTCGCCGAGGCCGGGGCATGGGTGTTCGCGGGCGGGCTGTGCGCACCGAGCACGGCGACCGTCGTACGGGTGCGTGCCGGCGAGGTGCTGATGACCGACGGCCCGTTCGCCGAGGTCAAGGAGCACCTCGGCGGGTTCACGATCATCGACGCGCCGGACCTCGACGCGGCGCTGGGGTGGGCCGACCGGCTGGCCAGGGCGACCACGCTGCCGATCGAGGTACGCCCCTTCCAGGAACAGCCCGAGTCCTGACCTGTGCGGCTCACGACCGTCGTCGAGATCGAGCGGATCTTCCGTGCGGAGTACGGCCGCGCGGTGGCGGTCCTGGTCCGTGCGTTCGGCGACATCGACATCGCCGAGGAGGCGGTGCAGGAGGCGTTCACCATCGCGGTGTCCCGCTGGCCGTCGGCCGGGCTCCCCCCGAGCCCGCAGGGCTGGATCATCACCACGGCCCGCAACCGGGCCATCGACCGGCTACGCCGCGAGGCGGCTCGACATGACCGGCACGCGCAGGCCGCACTGCTGCAGATGCGCGAAGAACGCGCCGAGGAGGGTCCGGTGCCCGACGACCGGCTGCGGCTGATGTTCACCTGCTGCCATCCGGCTCTCGGTCTTCCGTCGCGCGTCGCGCTCACGCTCCGCCTGCTCGGCGGGCTCACCACTGTGGAGATCGCGCACGCGTTCCTGGTGCCCGAGCCCACGATGGCCCAGCGGCTGGTCCGGGCCAAGGGCAAGATCCGCGATGCGAAGGTGCCCTACCGGGTGCCGAGCGAGGCCGACCTCCCGGCCAGGCTCGACGGTGTGCTGGCGGTGGTGTACCTGATCTTCAACGAGGGTCACACGGCGAGCTCCGGCGGTCGCCTCGTGCGCGAGGACCTGAGCGCGGAGGCCATCCGGTTCGGTCGGTTGCTCGCCGAACTGATGCCGGACGAACCCGAGGTCCTGGGGCTGCTCGCGCTCATGCTGCTCGTGGAAGCACGCCGTGAGACGCGTACGTCGAGCGAGGGCGCGCTCATCCCGCTGGCCGAGCAGGACCGCGGTCGTTGGGACCGTGCCCTGGTCGCCGAAGGGCACGCCCTCGTGCGGCGCTGCCTACGGCGCAACCAGGCCGGCCCATACCAGGTCCAGGCCGCGATCAACGCCGTGCACACGGACGCGCCGACCGCCGCGGCGACGGACTGGCTGCAGATCGTGCAGCTCTACGACCACCTGTTCGCGCTGGCGCCGAGCCCGGTGGTGGCCCTCAACCGCGCGGTCGCGGTCGCTGAGGTCGACGGTCCGCAGCCGGCGCTGGCGCTGGTCGACGCTCTCCCCCTCGAGGGCTACCACCCGTTCCACGTGACCCGCGCCGACCTGCTGCGGCGCCTCGGCCGGCGGTCGGAGGCGCTGGACGCGTACGACGCCGCGATCTCGCGGTGCGACAACACGACCGAACGGGCGTTCCTGGTGCATGCTCGTGACGACCTGGCCGCCGAGCCAACGGGCCACTGAGGCCAGGCGCCCCGTACGTCAGGACGCGTCCGGCGACACCGAGTCGACCAGCGCCGACATCTCCTTGACGCGCACCAGGTCGCGCCCGGCGGTCTTGGCCTCGAACAGCGCCCGGTCGGCGTTGATCAGGACGTCGGCGAATCCGACCTCGCCCTGCGTGGGGTCGACGATGGCCACGCCGATGCTGATCGTGACCGCCGCCTGGGTCTCCGGAGCCCCCAGGCGATGGACCGCCTCGCGCAGGCGTTGCGCGATCCCTTCGGCCTCCTGGTGCGGGGTGTTGGGCAGCAGCACGCAGAACTCCTCGCCGCCGAAACGACCGACGAGATCGCGTGAGCGCAGCTGGCTGCGCAGCGCACCGGCGACGGCTGCAAGGGCGGCGTCGCCGGCGAGGTGCCCCCAGCTGTCGTTGTAGCGCTTGAAGTGGTCGAGATCGGCGAAGATCACGCTCCAGGGCTGCTTCTTGGTCGTGCAGCGCTCCGCCTCGATCACGGCGACCCGGCGCCAGGACTCGAACCGCAGTACGCCGGTCTTGGCGTCGACGTTGGCGAGCTCACGCAGCGGCTCGTGCAGCGCCGCCTGCTGCGCGAGCCCGTACACCGGCGCAAGCAGCAGGAGGAACCAGGGCGCGCTGGCCCAGATCGCGGCCGACAGCCCGCCGATCAGCAGCACCGTCGCCTCGGTCAGGTAGAAGGTCGGGCGGGCCAGCGTCTGTCGCAGCCACACCTCGTCGGCGGCGATGTTGAAGCAGGCACTGCCCAGGAACAGCAGGGTCTCGATGGCCAGGAAGACCGAAGCCCCGGCGGCGATGGCCAGCAGGCCGCGCCCGTCGTCGGGGAACATCAGGTCGGGGTCAGGGCCGTGGATTGCGCGAGCGGTGAGGGCGGCGCCGAGCGCGGCCAGGGTGACGTAGGCCGCCGACCCCACCCACTTCCACAGCGGGAGCCGCAGGCCCCGCCATCGGGCGTGTGCGTAGATCAGCGTCACCACCGGTACCAGCCACCAGGTCGGCAGCAGCAGCGCAGCGCCGAACGCCCAGGACGAGAGGGCCTTATGCGGGCGGTGGCTGTGCATGACCCCGCCCTCCAGCAGCCTGCCGATCTCCACGTTCACGGCGGACAGGAAAAGCAGCACGAGCCCGGTGATCCACTCGTTGTGCGCGACCTGTTGCCGGCCCCAGCCCACCAGGACGAAGGGCAGGACGACGGCCGCGAGCACGCAGGCGCAGATGTGGATGCGCAGCGGCCAGGGCGTCTGTGCGAACGCCATCTCGCGCCAGCGCCTCATGCACACCCCCCACCGCCACAGCGGCCATCCCCCGACCACGGCGTCAGGATAGGCGCCGTACTACGGCGAAATAAACCATTGCCGAAAACCGGTCGCGTGTTGTGGTCAAATCGACGCTGTGCGTGTTCGCAGCCTGGTGGCCGTCGTCGCCGTTCTCCTGACCGGCGCTGGTGCGACGGCGTACGCCGGGACCGGTCCGGGAGTCCCGGACACCCAGGCCGGCATCGGACCTCGTGCCCAGCCGGCGCAGGCGCCGATCGCGGGTACGTCGTGCCGCGCGTTCCCCGCGAACAACTACTGGCACGCCGACGTGCGGCGACTGCCTCGGCATCCGCGCAGCAGGGCCTGGCTGTCGCACATGTCGCCGCGGCGCCGGCTGCACCCCGACTTCGGGCCCTCCTTCGGCGACGGACCCGGCTACGGCATGCCGGTCACGGTGGTCTCCGGCGCGCACCGCAAGGTCCGAGTCCGCTTCACCTACGCCGGCGAGAGCGACCGCGTGCGCTACCCGTTCGGCCGCGACACGCGCATCGAGGGCGGCCGCGGGTCCGACGGCGACCGGCACGCGATCGTGGTCGACCGGTCGCGCTGCCGGCTTTACGAGACGTGGGCCACGCGCGTGCGCGCCGGCCGCTGGCGGGCCGGCTCAGGGGCCACTTGGTCGCTGCAGAGCAACGCGCTGCGCCCGGACGGCTGGACCTCGGCCGATGCGGCGGGGCTGCCGATCCTGCCCGGTCTGCTGCGCTGGAACGAGGTCCGCAACGGCCGGGTCGACCACGCGATCCGGTTCACGACCGACGTGACCAGCCGTCGGCACGTCTGGCCCGCGCGACACGACGCCGGCTCGCGCGACAGCAACAGGTTCCCGCCGATGGGTGCCCGGTTCCGGATGAAGCGGTCGTACTCCGCGACCCGCTTCGGTGCCCGCGCCCGGGTGGTGATCACCGCCATGAAGAAGTACGGGCTGGTGCTCGCCGACAACGGGTCGCCGTGGTACTTCCAGGGCGAGCGAAACCCGAACTGGCCGAACCGGCTGATCGCCGACCTCAAGCGCATCCCGGCTTCGGCGTTCGTCGCGGTCGACGCGTCGAGGCTCAAGGTGCGCGACAACAGCGGCCGGGTCGCCGACTGAGAAGGCGGCTGGTGGCTACTGGCCGGCGATGTTGACCATCCACTGCGTGCCGAACCGGTCCACGCACATGCCGAACTCGTCGCCCCACATCTGCGTCTCGAGAGGCACCGCCACGGTCCCGCCGTCGGACAGGCTCTGCCAGTAGCCCCGCAGCGCGTCGGTGTCGTCGCCGCTGAGGCTGACGGCGATGTTGTTGCCGGGCTGCAGATCGGTGCCCGGCGGGGTGTCGGCGCACATCAGCGTGAACCCGAGGTCGGTCTCGAGCTGGCCGTGCATGATCTGGTCGGCGATCGATGCGTCGGAGCCCTCGAACTCGCCGTAGGCGTTCAAGGTCGTCGAGCCGCCGAAGACGCCCTGGTAGAACTCGAGGGCTTGCCGCGCGTTGCCGGAGAAGCTGAGGTACGGGTTCAGACGTGAGGCCACCGGATGCTCCCTGGAGAAGAGGTCTGTCGGTCCTGTCACCCTAGTCCGCACAGGCGCGCGGTCGCGCCGTCGTCGACCGGGTTGTTGTCGGCGAAGACCTGACCACCGGAGACCGAGTCCATCGCCCTGAGGCTGGGCACATCACCCCCGCAGGCTCACTTGTCCATTCGCACACTGAGCCGGGGAAGCAGCACCTGCACCAGCGGGCCGATCGCGATCGCGTACAACACCGTGGCCAGGCCGACGGTGCCACCGAGCAGCCAGCCCACGAACACGACGAGCACCTCGATCGAGGTGCGGACCACGCGAACCGACCGGCCCGTACGCCGCACCAGCCCGGTCATCAGACCGTCTCGCGGACCGGGTCCCATATGTACGCCGATGTAGGCGGCGGTCGCCACACCGTTCAGGAACACGCCCGTCAGCACCAGGACCACGCGGACCGGCATCGAGTCGAACTGCGGCAGCAGTGCCAAGGTGGCGTCGAGGACGATCCCGATGACGAGTGCGTTGCTGATCGTGCCCAGCCCGGGACGCTCGCGCAGCGGAATCCACGCCAGCAGCAACAGCAGGCTCACCGCCACGACGACGGTGCCCATGCTCAGCCCGAGCCGCCCGGCCAGTCCCTGGTGCAGCACGTCCCACGGGATCACGCCCAGCTGCGACCGCACCAGCAGCGCCATCGAGACGCCGTACAGCACGAGCCCGCCGTACAGCTGGACGAGCCGGCGAGGCAGACGGCGTCGAGCCGTTCGGCGCGGTCGCGACCGGCCGAGCGAGCCCAGCAGTGCCCACGGGCGCGGGTTCATGCAGACCATGGTGGGCGTTGCCGTGCGCGCGCGGCCGGTCGTCTTGGGATGTGGCCGTTCCGGACGGCTCGGTCGCCTACTGCCTGACGCTCACGATCACCGAGATCGCGAGCAGCTTCACCAGCCAGTCGCCGCCGTGGATCAGGGCGAGCCGGCCGGCGAACGCGAAGCAGTACGTTGACGTCTGGCATCGTCGCCACCCTCCTCGAGCCGCGTCCTGAGCACGGTCAGCGCCTCGCGCCAGCGGAGCTTGGCCTTGTCCGCCTCGTCCGCGTCGGCGAGTCGCGAGTGTTCGACCGAGACCGTGGTCTTCGCCATGCCCTTGGCATCGAACGTCACCAGGACCCGGGTCTCGCCGGTTTCCCAGTCAAAGCGTGCCGACCTCGGCCTGGCCGACGTACGCGTACGCAGCTTCCCGTCCGGCAGCCAGCGGGCGCGGGCCGACTCGTCCATGAACGCGTCGAAGAGCGTCTCGGCGTCGACGCCGATGGTCCGTGTGGCTGTGGCCGCGAAGCCGTCGGCGCGCTGGCCGACGGCCCGGCCCATGCGCGCACGCTCGTAGCTGACCGCGACCGCCTGAACCGACCAGGCCAACGGGTCGGCCTCCAGCCGCTCGGCAAGCCAGCGTGCGATCTCGCGGTGGGATCGGTCGGCCGCACCCCAGGCGTCCAGCAGGTCGAACCAGTCCTCCCAGCTGCGTCCGGTGCGCTGCCGGATCGCCTCGTCTGAGGTGGCGAGCACCGGTCCCGCGGAAGCCGGTGCCGCCGCCGGGTCGGGCCGGTTGGCCGCGCCGGTCTGGTTCGGGTCGTCGTGGGCGCCGAGCAGCACCGCGCGTGCCGCCGTGTAGCTCCGGCCCGTCTTCTCCATCCGGGTGCGGACGAGCCGCTTGAACGTCCTGTGCCGGGTCATCATGCGTCCTCTCGCGGCAGTGCAGCGCGACTCACGCTCGCGACGCCCACCGGAAAGGCCAGCTGTGACCGGCATCCCGGGGGCTCAGGCCCCCTTTGCCCCCGCTACGCCGGTGGCGTGAGCACCGGAACCGGGGGTTTGGCGCGGGACGGCGCCGAAGGTGTTCCTACCTCCATGAGACCCGACACGGCGGCAGAACTCATCGGTTCCGCGTGATCGGGTGGTCAGGACTTCGGCACCGCGCGTTCGCCCTCTCCGGGCTTCCAGATCGTGATCGTCAGCGCCTCGTTCGCGAACTGCACGGACGAGGCGCCGGTGAGGTCGGCGACGTAGAAGGGGTCGAACACCTGCCCGCGCAGATCCAGCCCGGCGTCCTCGAACAGGTCGTCGGCGAACCGCGCGTGCAGGTCGCGGTCCTGCGCGTTCCTGACCTCGCCCCACAGCTTCACGTCACCCTCACCGACGTACGGGTCCACGGTGGCCGTGTGCAGACAGAACCGTGGGTCGCGACCGAGGTCGCGGAACTTGGTGGTGCCGGGCATGCCGGCGAGCACGAGCCGATCCTCGAAGATCCGGGGTTCCATGGGACTGATCCGGGGATAGCCGTCGGAGCGGATCGTGGCCAGCATGCACAGTTTGCCGGTGGCGCTGTGCCGGCGGACGAAGACCTCGGCGATTCCCGGTGCCTCGTCGGTGAAGTCCTTCCAGGCGACCATGGACATGCACACTACTGAGCCACGACCCGGTCGTCTGCCGATCGCAAGCGCGTCGCGCCGACGATCCGCCGTGACGGCCGTGGCCGCCGGGTGCGGGTTATCGGCTGTGGTTCCGGTACGTGAGGAGGAGGGCGCCGCCGGGGGAACGCCGGTTGTCGACGAGCTCGAGCCTGCGGGGTCTGCCGTCGGCGTCGCCGAAGAGCCGTCTGCCGCTGTTGGCGATCGTGGGAGCGACGACCAGGCGGATCTCGTCGACCAGGTCGGCGTGCATCAGCGAGCGGGCGAGCGAGATGCTGCCATGGATACCCAGGTCGCCTCCGTCCCCGTGCTTCAGCGTGGTCACGTAGTCGGCGGCCGGTTCCTTCACCGCGGTGGTGTTCGCCCACTCACTCGCCAGCTCCCGGCTGGTGAAGACGTGCTTCTGGGTGTTGTTGATGAACGAGGCGAACGGCTCGACGTCCGAGGTCGGCCAGTAATCGACCCAGTAGTCGTACGTTCCCCGGCCGAGCAGGATCGCGTCCTGTGAGGCGATGATGTCGCCGATGTTGTCGAAGATGGCCGAGTCGGCGTCGAACATCCAGTCGCTGGGCTCCTCGGCGACGCCGTCGAGCGAGAGCAGCTGGTACAGCACGACCTTGCGCATGAGGATCTCCTTTCTCTGCGTTCCGCCCCCACTGGGGGGACCTTGCCCCTGGTAGTGACTGGGCCGCAGAGCAAGACTCATCGCAGCGGCGAGGGCAGAGCGAGGGACAGTCTCGGGACCAAGGTCGCCTATCACCCGGTCCCGGCGACGGGGATCATTCGGGGTGCTACACCCCAATCTGACCCTCGAGCCCGCTTCAGGGTCGCAGTTCGGGGGTCAGCGCGAGTCGCCGCACCACCCCCCACGGTGAGCGCGGCGACTCGCGGCATGACCAACCCCAGTCGGTCTCGCGCGGCGTGACCTCGCGCCCACTCCCTCGGGTGGAGAGCCAGTGGTACGTGCTGCGGGCAACGCAGGGCCACGACCAGGCCGGGACGCCATCGTATGGTTGCCTATGTAGGATGCGACGGGATTACGTAATCGCAGCCGTTGATGCTTCCCGAGGGTGGATGTCTTGCCGCACATGAGGATTCGTGATGCTGCCGGTTTCCTGGGTGTCAGCGATGACACGGTTCGACGCTGGGTCGAGAACGGGTCGCTGGCTTCGACGACCGACGAGGTCGGCCGGATGGTCATCGACGGCTACGAGCTCGCGCAGTTCGCACGCCGTCAGGCCACGACGACACCGAACCCGCTGGGAGTCGCCAGCTCGGCACGCAACCGGTTCGTCGGCCTGGTCACCGACATCCGCGCCGATGAGGTGATGGCGCAGGTGGAGCTGCAGTGCGGGCCGTTCCGGGTGGTGTCGCTGATGAGCAGCGAGGCCGTTCGGGAGATGAAGCTGGAGCTGGGATCTGTGGCGGTCGCGGTGGTCAAGTCCACGACAGTCATCGTCGAAACCCCCGGAGGAGAGTCATGAGGCGTTGGGTCGGAACGGCGGCGGCCGCGTTGCTGCTGACGAGCATTGCGGGGTGTGGCTCGGACGACGCCGGCGGATCCGCGGAGGGCGAGGAGACCACGCTGACCGTGTTCGCGGCGTCGTCGTTGACCGACTCGTTCGCCGAGCTGGGCAAGCGGTTCGAGAAGTCGCATGACGGGGTCACGGTGACGTCCAACTTCGCCGGGTCGTCGGACCTGGTCGCGCAGCTGCAGCAGGGTGCTCCCGCGGACGTGTTCGCCTCGGCCGACCAGGAGAACATGGACAAGGCCGTGGCCGATGACCTGGTCGAAGGTGAGGTGGCGAACTTCGCCTCGAACACCCTGCAGATCGCGGTGCCTCCGGGCAACCCCGGCAACGTGTCCTCGCTGCAGGACCTGGCGAAGCCGGACCTCAACGTCGTCGTGTGCGCACCGGAGGTCCCCTGCGGTGCGGCGAGCCAGGAGGTCGAGAAGGCCGGGGGTGTGGACATCGAGCCGGTCAGCGAGGAGCAGGCGGTCACCGACGTGCTGGCAAAGGTCACCACCGGCCAGGCCGATGCCGGGCTGGTATACGTCACCGACGTGATCGCCGCCGGTGACGACGTGCAGGGAGTGACCTTCCCCGAGTCGTCGACCGCGGTCAACGTCTACCCGATCGCGCCGTTGAAGGACAGCGAGAACCCGCAGCTGGCGCAGGAGTTCGTCGATCTGGTGACCAGCCAGGAGGGCCAGGCAGTCTTGAAGGACGCCGGGTTCGCCAAGCCCTGATCGTGGCCGGCTCCAGGTATCCGGGCCTTCCCGGCTGGGTCTTCGTTCCCGCCGCAGCGGGGGCGCTTTTCGTCGTGCTCCCACTGGCGGCGATGCTGGGAACGGTTCAGTGGACAGACTTTCCCAGCCTGATCACCTCGGAGTCCTCGGTCGCAGCCCTGGTGCTGAGCCTGCAGACGTCGACCACCAGCACCGTGCTCTGCGTGATCCTCGGCGTACCGATGGCCATGGTGCTGGCCCGGTCGGCCTTCCCCGGCCAGCACCTACTGCGGTCGCTGACGCTGCTTCCGCTGGTGTTGCCGCCGGTCGTGGGCGGGATCGCCTTGCTGTACACCTTCGGCCGTAAGGGGCTGATCGGCGAGTCACTCGAGGTGCTCGGCATCCAGATCGCGTTCTCGACCACCGCAGTGGTGATGGCGCAGACGTTCGTCGCCCTGCCGTTCCTCGTGGTCAGCCTCGAGGGCGCGCTGCGCACGGCCGGCCGCCGCTATGAGTCCGTGGCCGCGACTCTCGGGGCGCGGCCGACCACGGTCCTGCGGCGCGTGACCGTGCCACTGGTCCTGCCCGCGCTGGCCTCCGGCGCCGTACTCTCCTTCGCCCGCGCATTGGGGGAGTTCGGCGCCACGATCACGTTCGCTGGCAGCCTGCAGGGCGTCACCCGCACGCTGCCGCTGGAGATCTACCTGCAACGCGAGACGGACCCGGACGCCGCGGTGGCGCTCTCGTTGGTCTTGGTGGTCGTTGCTGTCATCGTCGTCGGACTGGGGCGCGGAGCCCGGGGAGCCTGAGAAGCCCAGTGACGTTCGAGTTCAGCGCGACGGTGCGTGAGCGAGACCTCGACCTCGCATTCACGGTCGACGACCGTGAGGTGGTCGCCGTACTCGGGCCCAACGGTTCCGGCAAGTCCACCGCGCTGTCGGTGATCGCGGGGCTGTTGCGGCCAGACGTCGGACACGCCACGCTCGACGGCCGCAGCATTCTGGACGTCGGTCGCCCCGGCGCCACACCGGTCTGGGTTCCCCCGCATGCGCGCGGCATCGCGATGCTGGCTCAGGAGCCGCTGCTGTTCCCGCACCTCACGGCGCTCGACAACGTCGCCTTCGGACCTCGCAGTCTCGGTCAGAGCCGCAGGAACGCTCGGGCGGCAGCCCACCACTGGCTCGACGAGGTCGACGCCTCCCAGTACGCCGACCGCAAGCCCGGCCAGCTGTCAGGAGGCCAGGCGCAACGCGTCGCCGTGGCCCGCGCCCTGGCCGCCGACCCCAAGCTGCTGCTGCTGGACGAGCCGATGGCCGCCCTCGACGTCGCCGTCGCCCCCGCGCTTCGGCAGATGCTGCGCCGCGTGCTGCGCGATCGTTCGGCCGTCGTCGTCACCCATAACGTCCTCGACGCACTCCTGCTGGCGAACCGGGTGATCGTCATCGACCACGGGCATGTCGTCGAGGAAGGCCCGACCACGCAGGTCCTCGCCCGCCCCCGGAACCCGTTCACCGCCCGCATCGCCGGACTGAACATGGTCCGCGGGACCGTCGACGGCCACGGCGTAAGGAGCTCCGACGGCCTCCTGGTCGAAGGGCTCGCCGGCCATGCTCTCGAACAAGGCGACCCGGCCGTTGCCGTCTTCCGGCCCAGCGCCGTCGCGGTCTATCGGCACCCGCCCGGAGGCAGCCCTCGCAATGCTGTTTCGGTGACCATCACCGACCTGGAACCCCACGGTGAGCAGGTTCGGGTGCGTACCTCCACGCTCAGCGCCGACGTCACCGCGCCTGCCGTGGCCGAGCTAGATCTCGTCCCAGGTGCCCAGGTGGTCTTCACGGTCAAGGCCAGCGAGGTCGCGATCTACGGCGCGTGAGCCGCGGGCGCGGTGGCGCTCAGATGGGGTCGTTGAAGGGTGTGGGTGTGGGGTCGCTGCCGGTGACGGACTTGACGATCTCGGTGGCGACGTCGCGGAGCTTGCGGTTCTGGTGCTGGGAGCTGGTGCGCAGGATGGCGAAGGCGCTGTCGTGGTCGCAGCGGTTCTGGCCCATCACGATGCCCAGTGCCTGGTCGATGACCGCCCGGGAGGCCAGGGCGTCGCGCAGCTGCTCGCTCAGCTGCACCTGCTGGGCCTGGCGGGTGACGACGGTGAGGCCGGCCGAGACCTGGCCGGCGAAGAACTCGGCGCTCTGCTGTTCCGAGAATCCGAAGACGCCTGGGGTCGTGGCGTAGAGGTTCAGCGCGCCGCGGCTGTCTCCGTTGACCGTGAGCGGGAGTGACAGCGAGCTGTGGATCCCGTACGTGAGGGCGTGCGCGGGGTAGGCACCCCAGCGGCGTTCGGTGGACAGATCTTCCACCAGCACGGCCGTGCCGGTGCGCATGGCCTGCAGACACGGCCCCTGGTCCTCGCCGTACTGCACCTCGTCCACGTGTGCGGCCAGCGGGTCGCTGCTCGCAACGGTCAGTGGCAGGTGGTCCTGGGCCAGGGTGATGCCGCACGAGGCAGGCGGTGTGAGTACGGTGGCGGCCAGCCGGGCCAGGTCGTCCAAGAACGTGCCCATGCTGGGCGTCGCCACCATGAGGTCGAACAGCTCGGTGAGAGCATCGACCACGTCAGGGGTTTCGGGTCGTGAATCTTGCGGCCGGTCCATCGCCGCACCAACTGACTCCCGAAGCGACCCTCCGAGGGTGGCCGCCTCGCGTCGTTCCACACCGCGAACGACACCGTCTTGGCTGGCGATGCTCGAAGAACTCTCGGCCCCTTCACTGTACGCGTTCAACCTCGCAAGGAGCACCCCCCGGAGATCAAGCCTTGGCCGTCGGGCCGAAGGGCGCGAGGAAGACCCGCAACCCCTTCGTCCGCGAAGTGATTGGGCTCCGCGTCGAGCCGACGGTGTTCCCCGGTGGCCACATCGGCTTCGTCGAGGACCCCGAAGGTTTCGCCGTGCGAATGCGTGACGTGCTCGAGGTTCGGCAGCCCGGGTAAGTCGAGCCGAACAGGGCCATCCGATCCGGACGTCGAGGCGCGGCGCATCGAGCGAGAAGTCCCGAATGCTGGTGGGCACGGAGCGTGGAGCCGGGTTGCTGCAAGGCTGGAGTCTCGGATCGTGCCTGACTCGGCTCCGGGGTAGTCGAGGGCGGGCAGGCAGCCATACGAGGAGTGCGCTTTGCCGGTAGATGTCGAGAAGCTCGCCGAGACCTTCGTCGAGCTTGCGGACACGCTGGTCGATGCGTTCGATGTGTTGGACCTGCTGCATGTGCTGTCGACTCGATGCGTGGATCTGCTCGATGTGGATGCGGCGGGGATCCTGCTGGCCGAACCGGCGGGGCGTTTGCGGGTGACGGTGGCGACCAGCCGGGACGCCCGGTTGCTGGACCGGTTTCAGCTGCGGGTTGCGCAGGGTCCGGCGGTGTAGTGCTTTCGAGGGGGTGCGCCGGTGATTGCCGAGCGGCTCGAGGCGGCCGATCAGCGTTGGCCGCGCTTCGCCAAGGAGGCGAGCGGTCGCGGTCACACGTCGGTTGCAGCGTTGCCGATGCGGTTGCGCGAGGAGGTGATCGGGGTCCTGACCCTGTTCTCGTCGTCCCGGACGGCACCGGTGAACGGCTCGGAGACTCGTGTGGCGCAGGCGATGGCCAATTCGGCGGCGATCGCGATCATCCAGTACCGCCTGACCGAGGAGCGGCGAGTGCTGAGTGAGCAGCTCGAGCGGGCGCTGGAGAGCCGGGTGATGATCGAGCAGGCCAAGGGTGTGCTGGCATCGGGGCTGCAGGTGAGCGAGGACGAGGCGTTCCGGCTGCTGCGTCAGCGGGCTCGTGCGAGCCGACGCCTGCTGACCGATGTCGCCGATGAGGTCCGGAACGGCATACCGGACGCGGACTGGGATGCGTACCGCTCAGCGGGCCCACCTGGCTAGTCCCGGCCCAGGCCGGCCTACGTCTCTGGCGGACCCTCGTGGCGCCGGTAGCGCAGCAGCATGACCCCTCCTGGGAACGACTTCGGCGGCTCGGCCTGCTCGAACCGGGTGGCTGCTGTGCCTTCGGGAAAGAGCTTCTTGCCCCGCCCGAGTACAACCGGACACACCCACAGGTTCACCCGGTCGCACAGGGCCTCGCGGAGGAGGGTCTGCAGCAGGTTCGCGCTGCCCCAGGTGTGGATCTGCTCATGCCGCTCACGTAGGTCACGACCCTCGGCACCTACGTCGGTTATCTGGGTGCTGGCGTCCCAGGACAGCTCTGGAGTGCCGCGGGACGCGACGTACGTGGGGACGCGGTCGAAGGCCTGCCCTATCTCGTCGGACTGGCCCGGCCAGTAGCTGCGGCAGATGTCGTACGGCGTGCGACCCAGCAGCAGTGCGTCGGATGCCTGCACGAGCGCAACGACCTGTTCGCCGGACTCCGAGTCCCCGAACGGGCGCTCCCAGCCGGCGTACTCGAAGTCCCCGTCCTGCTCGGTGGGGCCGCCGTTGACCTGGATCACGCCGTCGAGCGTGGTGTTCATGTTGACGTGCAGCTCACCATCGCGCGATCCCCTCATCCTTCAGTCTGGCGTCGGACAGCCTTGCCCAGTGTGCGGACGCCCCGGCTGATCTGGTGCTCGCTGACGTTGCCGAAGCCCAGCACGAGGGCCGGTGGGCACGGGTCCAGCTCAGTGTCCGCGCCTGCGGCCACGAACCGGTAGTAGCCGAGTCCGTTGACCCGGACGCCCATGGTCGCCGCGGTCGCCACGACGGCGCGCTCGGACGTCCGGTCGGGCAGGCGCAGCAGGGCGTGACAACCGGCTGCCAGCCCGTGTAGCCGGCCAGGCCCGAAGACGAGTTCGGCCTCGGCCGCCAGCACATCCCGTCGTGCGCGGTAGATCTCCCGCACGCGTCGCAGGTGGCGGTCGAAACGGCCCGTCTCCATGAGCAGCGCCAGTGCCTCCCCGTCCAGGCCGGGGGCGCCGCGGCAGCTGAGCCGCTTCTCCTCGACGATCCCGGCAACGAACCGTGGTGGCGCGAGCACCCAGCCCAGCCGCATCGTGGGTGCGAGCGTTTTGCTGACCGACCCCAGAGCGATGACGAGGGCTGGGTCGAGGCCCTGCAGTGAGCCGACCGGCTGACGGTCGTATCGGAACTCGGCGTCGTAGTCGTCCTCGAGGATCACCCCGTCGACCTC
>DATMEB010000077.1:0-5595 GCA_035557095.1 Nocardioidaceae bacterium
GGGCTGCCGGTGACGTTCGTGATCCTGGACAACGCCCAGTACGCGGCGGTCGACATCCTCGCCGGCCCGGAGTACGGGAAGATGCCGGGCGTCGAGCTCGGCGGGCTCGACTTCTCCGCGCTGGCGACCGGGATGGGCTGCCGCGCGCACCGGGTCGAGCAGCCGCACGAGCTGAAGCCGGCGCTGGCCGCGGCCCTGGCCGACGACCGGCCCACGGTGATCCACGTCCAGGTGGACCCGAACCCGACCTCTCTGTACTGAGCCGTACTAGGCCCGGCCGGACTGCTGGCGCGCCTCTTCGCGCTCGGCGGCCAGGAAACGCTCGGCGGCGAGCTCCTCGGCCGAGCGGATCGGCGTCGTCTGCTCGGTCGGGTCCATGGGGCCCGCGTCGGTCCGCTTGTCGTGCAGCAGCCGGGCGATCTCGGTGCGCAGGTCGACGAACGTCGACGAGCCGCGGGTGGTGATCTGGTCGCGCTGGGGCGGCAGGTCGACGGTCAGGTCGGTGACGATCCGCGCGGGGGAGCGGGACAGCACGAGCACCCGGTCGCCCAGGTAGACGCTCTCGTCGATGTCGTGGGTGACCAGCAGCACCGTGCTGCCGTGCTCGCGGCGCACCCGCAGCAGCAGGTCCTCGAGCTCGGCCCGGGTCTGCGCGTCGACCGACGCGAACGGCTCGTCCATCAGCAGCAGCGCCGGCTGCGAGGCCAGCGCCCGGGCGATCGCCACCCGCTGCTGCATGCCGCCGGAGAGCTGCCACGGGTACTTGGCGGCCGCGTCCGCGAGACCGACCCACTCCAGGGCCTCGCGCGCCCGCGCCCGCCGCGCGGCGCGCCCGGACACCCGGCTCTTCAGCGGGAACTCGACGTTGCCGCGCACGGTCAGCCACGGGAACAGCGAGCGGCTGTAGTCCTGGAACACGACCGCGAGGTCGTCTGGCACGCCGTGCACCGGGTCGCCGTGCAGCGTGATCGTGCCGGCGGTCGGCTTGATCAGCCCGGCGATGCAGCGCAGCAAGGTCGACTTGCCGCAGCCGGACGGGCCGACGATGCACGCCAGCTCGTCCTTCTCGACCGAGAAGCTCAGCTCCGCGACCGCGGTGTGTGCGCCGGGACCGACGCCGTACTGGTGCACCAGGTCGCGCACCTCGAGCATGGTCGGCATGTCACCCTCCTGTTTTCGCGGCCGCGACGGCCGCGCGAGTCGGCTGCCAGCGAAGCGCCCGGCGTTCGACGAGCAACAGCAGCAGGTTCAGCACGTACCCGATGATGCCAAGCAGCACGACCCACGCCCACATGGTGAGGAAGTCGAACTGGGACCGTGCCTGGTCGAGCTGGAAGCCGATGCCGCTGGTGGTCCCCACCATCTCCGACACCACCATCAGGATGACAGAGATGGCGAGGGACAGCCGCAGTCCGGCGAAGATCTTGGGCAGCGCCGCCGGCAGCACCACCATGGTGACCCACTGGCCGCGCGGCGTGCGGAACGAGCGGGCGGTCTCGGTCTTCACCGAGTCCACCGAGCGCACGCCGTCGACCGTGTTCAGCAGGATCGGCCACACCGAGGCGAAGACGATCAGCGAGACCTTCATCTCGCTGTCGAGACCGAACAGCAGGATGAACACCGGCACCAGCGCCGGTGAGGGCAGCGCGCGGAAGAACGCGAACAACGGGCCGACGTACTGCATCCCGGTCCGCGAGCGGCCGAGCGCGGTCCCCAGCGAGACCCCGACCACGATGGCGATCGCCCAGCCGCCGAGCACTCGCGAGAGGCTCGGCAGGATGTCGACGGTCACCGTGTCGGCGATGCCGAAGTTCCCCTCGGGGGTGGTCAGCCACAGCTGGCCACCGTGCCGGAGGATCTCCAACGGGGTGGGGAACCACACGTTCTGCGCGGACGCGGTGGAGAGCTGCCACAGCACGACGGCGACCGCGAACACCACCCAGCGCTGCGCGAAGCCGGTCAGACGCCTCATGACAGGGCCTCCACGCGGGTGGTGTCGCTCCACCGGAACATGCGCTTGCCCACTCGTTCCAGGCCCTCGTTGACCAGGTAGCCGATGATGCCGATGACGATCGTGCCGGCCAGCACCGGCTCCATGGCGCCGACGTTGGTGGCCGTGTCGATGATGAACGCCCCCACGCCGACCGCGCTGCCGGCGAGGTACTCGGTGGACACCGTCACGATCAGCGCGATGGCGGCCGAGAGCCGCAGGCCGGTGAAGGCGAACGGCGCCACGTGCGGCAGCGCGACCCTGGCCAGGATTCGTACCCGGTGGGTGCCGAACGACCGCGCGGTGTCCAGCAGCATCGGGTCGATGTCGTCGAGGGCATAGATGATGTTGAACAGGATCGGCCAGACCGACGCGTAGAGGGCGAGAATGATCTTCGCCTCCGGGCCGGACCCGACCGTCATGATGATCAGGGGGATCAGCGCCACCGGGGGGATGGGGCGCAGGAACTCGATCAGTGACCGGGTTGCGGTGCGCAGCAGAGGAATGCTGCCGAGCAGCAGGCCGCCGGGTACGGCGACCGCGACCGCGAGAGTCAAGGCGATGAGCCAGGCCAGGACCGTCGCGACCACGTCACGCAGGAAGTCCTCCTCACCGAGCAGGTCTACCAGCCGGACCAACACGTCGGATGGCGTCGGCAGGAAGACCCGCTCGATGAGACCGAGCCGGACGGCTCCTTCCCAGATCAGGAAGAAGCCGGCCAGCCCGATGAGGTTGCGAATGAACGGACGCAAGGTGTTTACGGCTGTGTTTCGGTTGCGTGCGTCAGCTGGCTGGCGCTGAGGCCACGACCATGGACTCCGCGTCGATCGGCGTCTGGATGACGTCGAACTCGAGCATCAGGTCCGGCACCCGCTGGATGCGGGTGGCGTCCAGCTTCGACTGGAACGTGAGCAGCGTCGCCATCTTCGCGGTGTCCTGGTCGACCCCGGAGAACTCGACGAGCATCGGCTCGACCTTGCTCCGGTCCGAAAGCGCCAGGTCGGTGCCCTTCTGCATGGCCCGCTGGAACGCCGCGATCGTGTTCGGGTTGTTCTTGACGAACTCGCCACTCGAGCCCCAGCCGGCGGTCGGCATGTCCGCGGTCGGGCCGGTCGCCACGTCGAAGATCGGCTGCGCGCCGGCCTCCTTCATGGAGATCGTGAGGAACGGCTCGGTGACGAACGCCGCGTCGACGCGCTTACCCTTCAGCGCCGCCGAAGTCGCCGGGAACGGCGTCTCGACCCACTTGATCGACTTGTGGTCGACCCCGTTGGTCTTCAGCGTCGACATGGTGAGCAGGTCGGAGATCGTGCCGGTCGCGGTGACGGCCACGCGCTTGCCGGCCATGTCCTTGATGTTCTTCACCGACGAGTCGGGAGTCGCGACGACCATGCAGCTGTTCGGGCCGGCCGAGGACGCGTCCGCGATGAGCTTGATCCCGCCCAGCTTCTGGGCGGCCTTCTTGCTCTCGGCCAGGAAGAACGGCGTGTAGCTGGAGTAGGAGATGTCCACCTCTCCGCTGGCGAGCTTCGTGACCGACTCGCCGCCGCTCGGTGCGTCGACGAACTCGATGTTGAGGCCCTCGTCCTTGAAGAACCCCTCCTTCATCGCCAGGTGGAACGGCGCGAGGTCGGTGGTCTTCATGATCGAGACCTTGACTTCGGATGTCTCGAGCTTGCCGTTGCTGCTCTTGGCGGGCTCGCTCTCATCCTCGGAGCCGAGCAGGCCGCAGCTGGTCAGGGTCGTGACCAGCGTCAACGCGGTCGCGACCAAGGGAAGACGGGAGCGGAAACCGCGCCCGGTGACGCCTTTGGGCATTGAGCCTCTCCTCGTAGGTGAGGGTGGTAGAAGCCAACATGTGGTGGTGCCCCGCACACCAGGGCGCCACTCTAGAGAGTGTCTTCGTCGCGTCACAATCAGTGCTGGCGTTCTGCGTTCCAGGTGACGACCCCTGGTGGGCCGAGAGTGGCGGAAGGTAACGCGCCTGCCCAAGGGATGTGTCAAAGGGCAACATATGGTCACCACCTGCGTGTCAACCGCTACCGAGAGGCAGCGAGTTCACCCGTTTGTGAGACTAGACACCTAAACCGATTCGGAAAAATTGTTGTCTGGGTGTGACTTTTCCTACCCTGATGTGTGACCATCCATCCGGAGGGCTTACATCAACGAGTAGACTCCGCTACCTTCTGTGGCCACAGTGAGGTAAAGGTTCATCGAAGCGGTTTAAGGAGCGCGCCCCGATGATCTTGCGCGTGCTTCCCGGCAGTGGGAGCTGGGGAGTGGAGCTGCATGGGTGCGTGACCGCTGGGGGCGCCCGATGTGACTGCGTCCTTACTGGGGTACTTGTCCGTTCGAGCTGGCGGGCTACCGGCTTGACAACCAGGGAGAGTGCTGGGAGTGCCCGACCACACTGATATCCCACCTCGCACAGGCTTCAACACCGACTATGGTGCCGCCGTGCCCGACCCGAACTACACGCACGGCCGGCCTCCGGCCGCACCGGCGAGCGTCATGAAAGGCGGCTCCCGCCTCCGCATGCGCAACTGGCGCCTGCGGACCAAGGTCATCGCCGTCATCGTGGTGCCGACGCTGACCGCGTTGATCCTCGGTGGCCTGCGCGCACAGGTCGACCTCGACCGCGCCGCGGAGTTCCGCCAGACGGTGAGCCAGGTGGACCTGGCCCGGAACGTGACGAGCGTGGTCCACGAGCTCCAGAAGGAGCGGACCCTGGCGGTCGCGCGGGTGGCCAGCGGCGGCGAAGGCCCCCGCACCGAGCTCGACACCCAGGTCAACCTCGTCGACCAGGCGGTCAGCTCGGCGCAGCAGGCGGCCGCGTCGCTCGACACCAGTGACGAGGCGGCCAAGAACCGCTACAACATCGGCCTGCAGCGGCTTTCCGCCCTGCAGTCGATCCGGCGCACGATCGACCAGTCCGCCTACCCGGACGCCGCGGTCTTCGGCTCCTACTCGGCGGTGCTCGACGCGGTCGTGCGGCTGGGCCGGGAGATCAACACCGCGGTGACCGACCGGAACCTGCTGCGTGAGAGCTCGGTCATCCAGTCGCTCTCGGAGAGCAAGGAGAGCGTCGCGAAGGAGAACGCGATCCTGCAGATCGCGGCCGCTCGCAACTCGTTCCCCTCCGACCTGCTCCAGCGCATCCGTGACGCGCAGTCCAGCGCCGCGAGCGCGCTGGCCGACTACCGCGCGAACGCCTCGCTGGACCAGCAGTCGCTGTACTCGGACACCGTCTCCGGTACCGAGGTCGACAGCCGCCAGCGCATCAAGTCGCAGGCCATCGCGTTCGCCGAGCTCAACCGGCCGCTCAACATCCCGGCCGCGGACCTGACCAACTTCGGGTCGGCGACGCTCGAGCACCAGCGCGCGGTCGAGACCGAGCTGCTCAACGACCTGCGTGACGACGCCAACGCCCTGGCCGACTCGGCCACCGCGTCGGCATGGCGGGACGCGGCGATCGTGTTGGTCGCCCTACTGCTCGCGCTCGGCCTGATGGCGATCGTCACCAGGTCGCTGCTGAAGCCGCTGCGAATACTGCGCCGCGAGGCGCTCGAGGTCGCGAACCGCAGGCTGCCGGCCTCGGTGCAGCG
>DATMEB010000078.1:0-8596 GCA_035557095.1 Nocardioidaceae bacterium
CGGTGGTGAGGAACTCCCGCACCGCGCGGCGCACGACGGCCGGGTCCGCGGAGGGGAACATGAACCCGCTGTGCCGCAGCGTCGTCGCCGTGATCCGCCCGATCGGCAGGGCGCGGGTGATCGGCGACAGCAGGTGCCCGATGTCGCGCACGAAGTGCGACAGCCCGACGGTGATCGGTGCCCGCAGCAGTCGCGGGACACGCAGCGGGGCGAGCATGCTGGCGAAGGTCGCCCCCGGTACACCGGCCAGCGCGAACAGCCCGGACACGCGGTCGGGGTGCCGGGTCGCGAGCTCGAACGCGGTGTTGACACCGACCGACCATCCGGCGACCACGGCATGGTCCAGCCCGGCGTCGTCGAGCACCGCGACCGCGTCCTCGACGAACGCGTCGATGCCGACCCGGTCGGGGTCCGCGGGGCGGGCTGACCCGCCGACGCCCCGGTGGTTCCAGGAGACGACCCGGACGCCGCAGTCGCGGCGCAGCAGCGCCGGCCAGGCGTACGGGTTCGTGCCGAGACCGTTGCAGAGAAGCACGGGCGTGCCCGGCGCGTCGTTGGTCCACGCCCGCAGCACCGTTCCGTCGGCGCTGGTGACGTCGTAGTAGCGCAGGGAGATCGCGTGGCTAGACATGGTCCTGGAATTGTGCCCACCCACGAGGCGGCGTAGCCCCTCGGGTGGCGATTGTCACGTGTGGGCCGCGCAGCATCCGGCAGGGCGCCCGCACCGGCGCTAGGGTCGAGACTGCGATCGAGGGGTCGCAGGCGGTGCGGGCGCTGGCACCGTGCAACATCGCCCGCAGCGTGTTCGTGGACACCAGCGGAGTACCGTCGACCGACTTCGGGATCACCGAGGACGAGAGGGAGCATCTGGTGAGAGCCGCGTCGAGACTGGTGTGGCTTCCGTTCGACCCCGACCTGCTCGGCGAGGTGCCCGAGGGGATCGAGGTCGAGCAGTTCGACGGGCGCGGGGAACGGCCGTCGAGTGTCGATCGCGTGGAGCTGTACGTGCCCGACTACACGTTCCATCCGCGGGTGGTCGAGGTCATCCCCGCGATGACGAGCCTGCAGTACGTACAGACCCTGACAGCCGGCGTCGACCACGTTCGTCCCTACGTCGATGAGCGGGTCACGTTGTGCAACGCCAGGGGAGTGCACGACGCGTCGACCGCCGAGCTGGCGGTCGCGCTGACCCTGGCGGCGCTACGCGGCCTGCCCGAGTTCGTGCTCGCTCAGCAGGAGGGCCGGTGGGCGTTCGCGCCGCACCGGTCGCTTGCCGACCGGACCGTGCTGATCGTGGGGTACGGCTCGATCGGAGAGGCGATCGAGAGACGGCTCACCGGCTTCGAGTGCGACATCCTGCGGATGGCACGCACGGCACGCGACGGGGTGGCCGACATGGCCGCGCTTCCCGAGCTGCTGGCGGCGGCCGACGTGGTGATGCTGGTGGTGCCGGAGACCGACGAGACCGTCGGCATGGTCGACGCGCAGTTCCTGGCCCGGATGAAGGACCGGGCGCTGCTGGTCAACGTCTCGCGCGGCAAGGTCGTCGACTCCGATGCGCTGCTCGCCGAGCTGCAGCAGGGGCGCCTGCGCGCGGCGCTCGACGTGACCGACCCGGAGCCGTTGCCGCAGGAGCACCCGTTGTGGTCCGCGCCGGGTCTCCTGGTCTCGCCGCACGTCGGTGGCGCGTCCTCGGCGTTCTGGCCACGGGCGTACGCGCTGGTGCGCGACCAGCTCGCACGCTTCGCCGCTGGAGAGCCGATGCGCAACGTCATCAGCGGCTCCTACTGATTCAGGCTGGTATCTTCACTTGGAAATATGAAGGCTCCAACCTGGATGCTAGGATATTAAGGCTTCGACCTTGAACCAGGAGTGGCCATGTTCGTGCTCACCGTGGACCAGCAGTACAGCCGCCGCGGGCAGGACCGGATCTCCGAGCTGCTGGACCGGCAGAACGCCCGCGGTCGCCGCGGCGGAGTGCTGCGAAAGTTCGAGCGCACGGCCGGCGACGAGGCCCAGGGTGTCGTCGCAGACCCGGCGTCGCTGAGCGACATCGTGCTCGACCTGGTGCGTGACGAGGCGTGGCACATCGGGATCGGCATCGGGCCGGTCGACGAGCCGCTGCCGCGCAGCACCCGCGCAGGCAGCGGGCCGGCGTTCCTCCGCGCGCGGCAGGCGGTGAACAAGGCGAAGAGCGCGCCACACCGGGTCAGCGTGATCGGTTCTGTCGGTGACGATGACTATCGTGCGGCCCACGTCGAGACCGTGCTGTGGCTGCTGGCCGCGACCATGGCACGCCGCAGCGAGCGTGGCTGGGAGGTGGCCGACATGCTGGTGCAGGGCAGGTCGCGCAGTGAGGTCGCGGCGGCGCTCGGCATCAGTGCGTCCGCGGTCAGTCAGCGTGCACAGGTCGCCGGCGTCGTGGAGGAGCAACGCGGCCGTGAGCTCCTCGTCGCGCTGCTCGTGGAGGCCGACCGGTGAGTGTGGCCGCCGTCGTCCTCGTGGTGCTCGCGCTCGTGCCGGCCGCGCTGGCGTGGCGGGTCTGGGGCGGTGCCCGCGTGCAGATGGCGCTCGTGCTCGCGATGGCCGTCGCCCTCACCGTTGCGGGGCTCCTGGTGCTGGTTGCCGGCCCGCCGGCCTGGGGCGACGGCGTCTCGCGTCTGCTGCTCGTGCTGCTGGCGGCACTGGCGGTGGCCGGTGGCGGCCCGCTGTCGGTGTTCGTGCTGGCCTGGGCCGACCGTGAGCCCTACCCGGGTCCGCCGGGCGCACGCGCCGAGCCGCTCGAGGACGGCGAGGTCCTGCGCGGGGGCGCCTGGATCGGGTCGCTGGAGCGGGCGGGCATCTTCGCGACGCTGGCGGCGGGGTGGCCCGAGGGCGTGGCCGTCGTGCTCGCGGTCAAGGGCGTGGGTCGCTACCACGAGCTCGGCGCGGCCGGGGCGGCCGAGCGGTTCATCATCGGCACGTTCGCCAGCGTGCTGTGGGCATCGGCCTGCGCCGCCCTGTGGTGGTTCGGCTGAGCGGCGATCACGAGACCGCCGACTCGTCGGTCCCGGTCCGTTACGGCGCCGGATCCTCCTGGGCGATCTCGTCGCGGATGTCGTCGCCGATCTCGTCGACGACCGCGGCCTCCGCGTCGTAGTAGCGCAGCCCCCAGCGCGCGACGAAGGCCGGGAAGCGGAAGGACGGGTCGTCGTCGAGGCCGTCGAGCACCTTCTGCAGCTCACGGCGCCGCTCCGCCAGCGCGGCGTCGTAGTCCTCCAGCCAGCCGCGCACCGAGTCGGGGTCGACCAGGTGTCCCAGCAGCAGCCGCAGCGCGACCGGGTGCTTGAGCACGGGGAACTCCGGCTCGCTCTCGGTCAGCCAGCGGCGCAGCTCGGCCGAGCCCTCGTCGTTGATGCGGTAGCGCGTCGTGACCCGCCGGCGAGGCCCGCCCGTCTCCAGCGCGTCGACCAGGCCGCGGTCCCGCAGCCGGCCGAGCTCGGTGTAGACCTGGCTCATCGCGGGCGAGACCCAGTAGAACCGCAGCGTCGAGTCCGCCCACTGCTTGAGCTCGTAGCCGGTCAGCTCCTGGCCGAACGTGAGCAGGCCGAGCAGTGCGTACGCCGTCGTCGGCAGTGGCCGCTCCGCGCGCCCGTTCCGGTCTTGACTCACGACTCGAATCCTACTATTCCTAATAGGAACAATTCCCGGGGAGGGAGATCGCCATGTCCGATGTCATGCTCCTGATCGGCACCCGCAAAGGGCTCTGGATCGGACGGTCGACCCGAGAACGCCGCACGTGGACCCTCGACGGCCCGCACTTCCTGATGAGCGAGGTCGCCTCCTGCGCCATCGACACCCGTCGGGAGCGGCCACGGCTGCTGGTCGGGGTGATGAGCTGGCACTGGGGCACGCAGGTGCTGCGCTCGGACGACCTCGGCCAGACCTGGCAGGGCGAGACCGCGAACGCGGTGGAGTTCCCCAAGGACACCGAGGCGTCGCTGGAACGGGTCTGGCAGCTGGCGCCAGCCCCCGCCGACGAGCCCAACGTGGTCTACGCCGGCACCGAGCCCTCTGCGCTTTTCCGCTCCGAGGACCGCGGCGAGAGCTTCACGCTGGTGCGCGGGCTGTGGGACCACCCGCACCGCCCGAACTGGCATCCCGGTGGCGGCGGGCAGGCGATCCACACCGTCGTCCCGCATCCGACCGATCACCACCGGGTCACGGTCGCGATGTCCACCGGCGGGGTCTACCGCACCCTCGACAACGGGGAGTCGTGGGCACCGGCCAACAAGGGCATCCAGGCGGAGTTCATGCCGCCTGAGCAACGCTTCCCCGAGTACGGCCAGTGCGTGCACAAGGTGTCGTCGCACCCCAGCCGGCCCACCCGGCTGTACGCCCAGAACCACGGCGGCGTCTACCGCTCCGACGACGGCGGCGACGTGTGGACCTCGATCGCCGACGGCCTGCCGAGCAACTTCGGCTTCCCCATCGTGGTCGACCCGCAGGACCCCGACACGATCTACGTCTTCCCGCTCGTCGGCGCCGAGGAGCGCTTCCCGCCTCAGGGCAAGGCGCTGGTGTGGCGCTCGCGCGACGCGGGGGACACCTGGGAGGCCCACGGCGACGGGCTGCCCGAGGGGTTCTTCGCCGGAGTCATGCGAGACGCGATGTGCACCGACGACGTCGACCCGTCCGGGATCTACTTCGGCAGCCGTGACGGCTCGGTCTACGCCAGCAACGACGCGGGCGAGACGTGGAACGCCGTCGCCGGGCATCTGCCCGACGTACTCTGCGTGCGCGCGGCCAGCATCTGAGCCTGCGCGCCCGTCGCCGCGACGGCGTCGTAGGCTCCGGATATGCCTGCGTCGACTCCTGACATCAAGCCCCGTTCCCGCGACGTCACCGACGGGTTGGAACGTGCCGCAGCGCGCGGCATGCTGCGCGCGGTCGGCATGGGGGACGAGGACTTCACCAAGCCGCAGATCGGCGTGGCCTCGAGCTGGAACGAGATCACCCCGTGCAACCTCTCGCTGGACCGGCTAGCCGAGGCGGTCAAGCAGGGTGTGCACGCGGGCGGCGGCTACCCGCTGGAGTTCGGCACGATCTCGGTGTCCGACGGGATCTCGATGGGCCACGAGGGCATGCACTTCTCGCTGGTGTCGCGGGAGGTGATCGCCGACTCCGTCGAGACCGTGATGATGGCCGAACGGCTCGACGGCTCGGTGCTCCTGGCCGGGTGCGACAAGAGCCTGCCGGGGATGCTGATGGCAGCGGCCCGGCTCGACCTGGCCTCGGTCTTCCTGTACGCCGGCTCCATCATGCCCGGACGCGTGGGCGAGCGGGACGTGACCATCATCGACGCGTTCGAGGCGGTCGGTGCGTGCCTGCGCGGACTGATCACCACCGACGAGGTCGACGAGATCGAGCGTGCGATCTGCCCCGGCGAGGGCGCGTGCGGTGGCATGTACACCGCGAACACGATGGCCTCCGTCGCGGAGGCGCTCGGCATGTCGCTGCCGGGCTCGGCGGCTCCGCCGGCGGTCGACCGGCGTCGCGACGGCTACGCGCACAAGTCCGGAGCCGCCGTTGTCGAGATGCTGCGCCGGGGGATCACCGCGCGGCAGGTCATGACACGCGAGGCGTTCGAGAACGCCATCGCCGTCGTCATGGCGCTCGGCGGATCCACCAACGCGGTGCTGCACCTGCTCGCGATCGCCCGTGAGGCCGAGGTCGACCTCCGCCTCGAGGACTTCAACCGGATCGGCGACAAGGTCCCGCACCTCGGCGACCTCAAGCCGTTCGGCCAGTACGTCATGAACGACGTGGACCGCATCGGCGGTATCCCGGTGGTGATGAAGGCGCTGCTCGACGCGGGACTGCTGCACGGTGACTGCCTCACGGTCACCGGCAAGACCATGGCGGAGAACCTGGCCGACATCACGCCGCCCGACGTCGACGGCAAGATCATCCGCGAGCTGTCCGACCCGATCCACAAGACCGGCGGGCTGACGATCCTGCGTGGTTCGCTCGCTCCCGAGGGGGCGGTGGTGAAGAGCGCGGGGTTCGACAGCGCGGTGTTCGAGGGCACCGCACGGGTCTTCGACGGCGAGCAGGCCGCGATGGACGCGCTGTCCGACGGCACCATCCAGGGCGGCGACGTCGTGGTGATCCGCTACGAGGGACCCAAGGGCGGCCCGGGCATGCGCGAGATGCTCGCGATCACCGGGGCGATCAAGGGCGCCGGCCTGGGCAAGGACGTGCTGCTCCTGACCGACGGCCGCTTCTCCGGCGGCACGACCGGGCTGTGCGTCGGGCACGTCGCCCCCGAAGCGGTCGACGCCGGACCGATCGCGTTCGTCGCCGACGGCGACCGCGTCCGTCTCGACGTGGACGCGCGGACGCTCGACGTACTCGTGGACGAGGCGGTGCTGCAGGAGCGCCGCGCGGGCTGGGAACCGCCCGCGCTGCGTTACTCCTGGGGCGTGCTTGCCAAGTACGCCAAGCTCGTGCACTCGGCGGCGGAGGGTGCGATCTGCGGCTGAGCCGGTGCGCCGCCCGGACCACACCCTCGGACGCCTGCCGTCGAGATATGGACAGCGCGTCCACGATGCGAGACGACCACCGGTGCTCCTTGACGCACCTCGCGCGCGGCGGGAGTCTTGTCGGCGTGCGGACGGAGCTTGTCGTAATTCGCTGGCGCGCCGGCTGAGGGTCTCTGCAGACCCCAGGCAGCGCGTCCCCCTCGCCGACCCATCGGGTCGGAGGGGGTTTTTTAATGTCGGCACCACGCGGACGAGGAAGGCCCAGATGAGCGAACAGATGACCGGAGCCCAGAGCCTGATCCGTGCTCTGGAGCACGCGGGCGTCGACACCGTGTTCGGCATCCCCGGTGGCGCGATCCTGCCGGCGTACGACCCGCTGTTCGACTCACGCAAGATCCGGCACATCCTCGTCCGGCACGAGCAGGGCGCTGGGCACGCCGCGCAGGGCTACGCCGCCGCGACCGGCCGCGTCGGCGTGTGCATGGCCACTTCGGGACCGGGCGCGACCAACCTGGTCACCCCGCTGGCCGACGCGCACATGGACTCCACACCGGTCGTCGCGATCACCGGTCAGGTGGCCTCGGGTTCGATCGGCTCGGACGCGTTCCAGGAGGCCGACATCCGCGGCATCACGATGCCGATCACCAAGCACTCCTACCTGGTCACCGACCCCGCCGACATCGGCACGACGATCGCCGAGGCCTTCCACATCGCCTCGACCGGGCGGCCCGGACCGGTGCTCGTGGACGTGGCCAAGGACGCCATGCAGGCGATGACGACGTTCTCCTGGCCCACGGAGCTGATGCTGCCCGGCTACCGCCCGGTGACGCGGCCGCACGCCAAGCAGGTCCGCGAGGCGGCCCGGCTGACGGTCGCGGCCCGGCGGCCGGTGCTGTACGTCGGCGGCGGCGTGATCCGGGCCGGCGCGGCGAAGGAGCTGCGGGTCCTGGCCGAGATGACCGGCATCCCCGTGGTCACGACGCTGATGGCACGCGGCGCGTTCCCGGACAGCCACCCGCTGCACCTGGGGATGCCGGGGATGCACGGCAGCGTCGCCGCGGTGTCCGCCCTGCAGCGCAGCGACCTGATCATCGCGCTCGGCGCGCGCTTCGACGACCGGGTCACCGGCAAGCTGGACACGTTCGCGCCCAGCGCGAAGATCGTCCACGCCGACATCGACCCGGCCGAGATCTCCAAGAACCGTGCCGCCGACGTGCCCATCGTGGGCGACTGCCGCGAGACCATCGCCGACCTCGCGTCCGCCCTGCAGCGCGAGCACGAAGCCGGGCACCGGGGCGACTACGCCGCGTGGGTGCAGCAGACCGGCTCCTGGCGGCAGCGGTTCCCGGTCGCGTACGACCCGCCGGGCGACGGTTCGCTCGCCCCCCAGTACGTCATCGAGCGGATCGGCGACGCGGCCGGCGCAAACGGCGTCTACGTCGCGGGCGTGGGACAGCACCAGATGTGGGCCGCGCACTTCATCAAGTACGAGCAGCCGAACACCTGGATCAACTCCGGCGGCCTGGGCACCATGGGGTTCGCCGTACCGGCGGCGATGGGCGCCAAGGCCGGACTGCCCGACTCCACGGTGTGGGCCATCGACGGCGACGGCTGCTTCCAGATGACCAACCAGGAGCTGGCAACCTGTGCCGTCGAGGGCGCGCCGATCAAGGTCGCGATCATCAACAACGGCAACCTGGGCATGGTGCGGCAGTGGCAGACCCTGTTCTACGAGGGCCGCTACTCCAACACCGAGCTGGGCACGCACAAGCACCGGATCCCGGACTTCGTGAAACTGGCCGAGGCGCTCGGCTGCATCGGCCTGCGCTGCGAGAGCGCGGCCGACGTCGACAAGACCATCAAGGCGGCGATGGAGATCAACGACGCGCCCGTCGTGGTCGACTTCGTGGTCGGCAAGGACGCGATGGTCTGGCCGATGGTGGCCGCCGGCACCAGCAACGACGAGATCATGTTCGCCCGCGGCGTGCGGCCGATCTTCGACGACGACGACGTGTAAGGGGATTTCGGCATGAGCAAGCACACGTTGTCGGTGCTCGTGGAGAACAAGCCGG
>DATMEB010000079.1:0-8372 GCA_035557095.1 Nocardioidaceae bacterium
CCGCAACCGGCGAGCAGTCCGACGAGGAGCAGCGCGGCTGCGCTCCCCGCCGTGGGGAGCGCATCAGAACGCGACTGCATCTCGGATGAGCGGGCAGGTCATGCAGTGCCCGCCGCCCCGGCCGCGGCCGAGCTCGGCCCCGACGATCGTGATGACCTCGACCCCGGCCTTGCGGAGCAGGGTGTTGGTGAGGGTGTTCCGGTCGTAGGTGAAGACCACGCCCGGTTCGAGGGCGACGGCGTTGTTGCCGCTGTCCCACTGCTGGCGCTCGGACTGGTAGACATCGCCGCCGGTCTCGATCACCTGCAACGAGGGCAGTCCGAGGGACTTCGCGACCACGTCGACGAAGGGCGTCGACCCCTCGTCCACGACCTCCACCCCCGATGCTCTGTCCGACGGCAGCAGGGTGAAGGTGTGGACGGCGTCCATGATGGTGGGGTAGAGCGTGACGATGTCGCGGTCGGCGAAGGTGAAGACGGTGTCGAGGTGCATGGCGGCCCGAAGCTTCGGCATCCCGGCGACCACCACCCGTTCGGCCGCGCCCTGCGCGAACATGGCTGCGGCCACCTGCGTGATGGCCTGCCGGGAGGTCCGCTCGCTCATCCCCATCAGCACGACCCCGTTACCGACCGGCATGATGTCGCCGCCCTCGAAGGCCGCCTGTCCCCACTCCTTCTCGGGGTCTCCCCACCACACCGTTGAGCCGACGAAGTCGGGGTGGAACTCGTAGATCGCCTTGTAGATCAGCGTCTCGTCCTTGCGAGCCGGCCAGTACAGCGGGTTCATCGTAAGACCGCCGTACAGCCAGCACGTGGTGTCGCGCGTATAGAGCGTGTTCGGCAACGGTGGCATCAGGTATTCCCGCGCACCGGTCTGTTCCCGAGCCAGGCTGACGTAGCCGGAGCGGAAGTCCTCGGGAAGGTCGTTCGTGGCCAGCCCCCCGATCAGGTGCTCGGCAAGGTCGCGCTCCGGGAGGGTCTCGAGGTAGGCGCGGGTGCTGTCCACTAGCCCGAGGCCGACCTGATTGGGCGTGATCTTGCGGTCCAGGAGCCAGTCGCGGCCACCCGGCACCTGGAGGGCCCGCGCCAGCACCTCGTGGAGCTCGACCACCTCGACGCCGCGCTGGGTCAGTTTGTTCACGAAGTCGGCGTGGTCGCGCTGGGCGTTCTCGACCCACATCACGTCGTCGAAGAGGAGGTCGTGGTTGTTGCTGGGCGTGAGCCGACGGTGCGCCAGCCCGGGTGCGCAGACGAGGACCTTGTGCAGTCGGCCGACCTCCGAATGCACGCCGTAGGTCGAGGAGACGCTTTCGGTCATGTCGTTTCCTTCCTGTTGAGGTTCAGATGGAGATGCGGCCGGTCCACAGGCCGACGGCGCCGATGATCCCGCCGCTGAGGATCAGCGCGAGGAGGCCGATCTCGGCCGGGGTGAACAGGCGACGCCCGTGTTCACTGCGGGCCTTGACGTAGAGCAGTGCGGCGGGCGCGAGGATTACGGTGGAGAGCAGCAGGAACTTCAGGCCTGCGGCGTCGAAGAGGAAGATCGTGTACGCCGTGGCCGCACCGGCGACGATCGTCTCCTTGCGCCGCACCCCGGCCGAGATGCCCTCGTAGGACTCGCCGGTGAGGCCGAGCTTGAGGGCGTACGCCGCCGCGAGCAGGTAGGGCAGCAGGGCGAGGCTGGTGGCAAGGTCGAGCATGAAGTTCAGTGCGTCGTTCACGAACAGCGTGAGCGCGAGCAGCCCCTGCACCGCGAGCGAGGTCACCACGAGCGCCGTGATCGGCGTACCGGCTGCGTTCTCCTGGCCGAGGAACTGGGGGAAGTCATCGGCGCGCGCCGGGATGTACATGACCTCGGCCGCCATCAGGGTCCAGGCGAGGTAGGCGCCAAGGACGGACACGATGACCGCGACGCTGATGAACACCTCGCCCCAGTCCCCGACCTGGGACTGGAAGACGCCGACCATCGACGGCTGTCGGGTGGCGGCAAGCTCAGGCTGCGGCACGGCCGAGTAGCTCGACAGCGTCACAAGGGCGAAGATCGACAGCACGCTCAGGAATCCCAGCACGGTCGCCTTGCCGACGTCCTCGCGTTTCTTGGCATAGCGAGAGTAGACGCTGGCGCCCTCGATGCCGATGAACACGAAGGTTGTGATGAGCATCGTGTTGCGGACCTGCTCGTTGAGGTTCCCGAGGTCGCCGTACCCGTAGGCGGTCCAGTTGTCGGAGAAGACCTCGGCGTCGAACGCGAAGAACATGACGACGATGAAGACCAGGATCGGGATGATCTTGAAGACGGTGACGATGCGGTTGATGACTGCGGCGTCGCGGACGCCCCGGGCGATCAGGTAGTGGAACATCCAGACGCCCAGTGTGGAAACCGCGACGGCCAGGACCGTGTCGCCATCGCCGAAGCTGTCGAAGAACGCGCCCAGGGTGGCGCCGATGAACACCCAGTAGAAGCAGTTGCCTGCCACCGAACTGGCCCAGAAGCCGATCGCGGAGTTGAAGCCCGCGTAGTCACCGAAGCCGGCCTTGGCGTAAATGAAGACACCGGAGTCGAGGTCGGGCTTGCGGATCGCGAGGTTCTGGAAGACGAACGCCAGCATCAGCATGCCGGTGCCGGCGATGGTCCAGGCGATCAGCGAGCCGAGGATGCCGGTCGCCACCCCGAACCGCGCCGGCAGGGAGAACACCCCCGCACCGACCATGCCGCCCACCACCATGGCGGTGAGCGTGGGCAGGCTCATCTTCGCGACGGCACCTGCCGCGGGTGCCTTGTCGGTCTGGTTGCTCATGCCCTCTCCTCCGGGGGCTCGGTGGGCTCAATCTTCTCGATCTTGAAGCCGGTGATCCCGTAGAGCACGCTCAGCGCAGGGCTGGCGTAGCAGAACACCGCGTACGGCAATTAGAGCAACGTGGACGCCCCCAGGGTGGCGCCCATGAAGGCTCCGCAGGAGTTCCAGGGCACCAATGGTGAGGTCACCGTGCCACTGTCGGCCGCCAGGCGCGAGAGGTTGGTGGGCGCCAGCCCCCGGCGGGCGAACTCGGTGCGGAAGATCCGGCTCGGCAGCACCAGTGCGATGTACTGGTCACCGGCCACGACGTTGAGGCCGAAGCCGCACGCGAAGACCGTGACGTAGAGGCGGCCGGTGCTCTTCGCTGCAGCGATCATCGGGTGCACGAGCCGGTTGATCAGACCGAACTCCTCGAGCATCGCCCCGAAGGTCACCGCACCCAGGATCAGCCAGATCGTCAACAGCATGCTGTCCATGCCGCCGCGTGACAGCAGCCGGTCGACGTCGGGGATGCCGGAGCTGATCGAGAAACCGTTGGCCATCGCGGACCAGACCGCCTTGAGCGACTCCACGAACACGTTGCCGCTGCCGCTGATGAAGTCGGCGTACACGTCGGGCTGGAGGAACGCGCCGAGCACACCCGCGAAGAGGGTCGCCACCAGCAATGCCAGGGACGCCGGAACCTTGCGGATCGACATGAAGGCGAGCAGCACGATCGGCAGCAGCGCCAGCGGCGTGATGTTGAAGATCTGGTTGAGCTCGTCGAGGTCGGAGGTGGTCTCGGCGTCAGTCACCGTGTCCGGCCCGGTCACGCCCAGGATCAGGAACACGACGAAGGCGACGACGAACGCCGGGATCGACGTCCACACCTGACGCTTGATGTGCTCATAGACGTCAACCTTCACCATCTGCGCGGTCAGGATCGTCGTCTCTGAGAGCGGTGACGTCTTGTCCCCCAGATAGGCACCCGAGATGACCGCGCCCGCGGTGATCGCCGGCGAGACCCCGATCAATGACGCGATGCCCACCAGCCCGACGCCAATCGTCGCCGCCGTCGTCCACGAGCTACCGATGCTGAGCGCCACGACGCCGCAGATCAGTGCCGTCGCCGCGTAGTACCAGCCCGGCGACAGGACCTGGATGCCGTAGTAGACCAGCGTCGGGATGGTCCCGCTGAGGTTCCACACCCCGATCAGGGCACCAACGGCGAAGAGGATGAAGATCGCTGGTCACCGACGCAACCGCCCCCTTGCCCGCCTCCTGGACTGACCAGAACGCGTGACCGTTTTTCATCGCGATCAGCGCCGCCACAGCACAGCACAGCACCAACGCGACCTGGATCGGCCCGTCGAGCGCATCGAGACCGAACAGCGACAGAGACCCCGCGATCAACGCGGCCAGCGCCGCCAGGGGGATAAGGACATCCGCGAGCGACGGATCGCGGACGATTTTGCTTTCCGTCATTCGACCTTCCCCTATCAGGAAGTTCGTACGCCTGAGGGCCCGAAAACACCAGAACGAGTCGGTCGACAGCGGACCGGGAGGTCCCGGCCGATACGCACGGTATGGCCGTTGCGGTGGTGTCACTTCACCCCATTCAGGTGAGACCCCGTGACGCCCGCACTCCTCGCAAACGGCTGAGGTCGTGCGCGAACCCCTGAGACTGGGCCACGCGCCCGCGGCCTCACAGGTCAACACTTCGAAACCCGGTCCGACCTGCAGAAACACACGGGACCGCGACCTAGCCCTCCTTCGCCGCGTTTCCCAACATTCCCTGCGAAAGGGCGGGGCGTAATGCATGACTTCTGGCCCAAACGCGGCGGGCGATCCGGGCTAGCTCGTGCGAGGCGGGCGACCACCTAGAAGGCGAGTCGCCGGAATCTCGCGAACACCCCTTGGTCAAGCCAGCAGCCGGTGGCTCACCAGGACGTAGCTCAGCAGGCGCCGCAGGCGGAGCCGCCTTCCGCGTGCTGCGTAGGGACTCTCGCCATTTTGTTTCATCTGCCGCCGCATTCCTGCCTGGGTGTGACCGCGGCCGTGCGGGGGTACCGAGAACACGAAAGGGCGGATCCATCGGGAGGAGAGGAGCAGGAGATGAACCAGCAGCGAACGAGCGCGGGTGCCCGTTTCGGGGCCACGAACCTGCAGAAGGCTTCTGCCGCCGTGGGGGCGGTCTTCCTGCTAGTCGGAGTGCTGGGCTTCGTGCCTGGCATCACCACGGACTACGACACCATGGAGTTCGCGGGACACGAGTCGGGGGCCGAGCTCCTCGGCATCTTCCAGGTCTCAGTCCTGCACAACCTGGTGCACCTGCTGTTCGGTGTCGCCGGGTTGGCACTGGCCCGGACGTGGGCAGGTGCCCGCGCGTTTCTGATCGGCGGCGGCGCCATCTATCTGGTGCTCTGGCTCTATGGCCTGCTGGTGGATCAGGACCACAGCGCGAACTTCGTCCCGCTCAACACCGCGGACGACTGGCTGCACCTCGTCCTGGGCATCGGCATGGTCGGGGTCGGTGTATTGCTCGCACGCGACCGGGGCGCATCCAGCGCGGCCACAACCCGGGCGTGACGACACTCCCAGCACGCACGCGGGCCGCGATCGCTTCCGCCGGTGGTGCCTTCCTTGCCGCGGGCACCCAGGCGGTGGCGTCACTGCGATCCGTGCGCACGCCGCTCCATCCTCACGGTGTTCTATTGTCAGGCCGGATCCACCGGTATCGCTCCGATCCGGTGACTGGCGTTCCGTGGGACCAGCCTGGTAACGACGAGGCCACCTGCGTCATGCCGGGCTACCGTGGCCGCATGCGCGCCCTTGTCACGATCTTGTTCATCCTGCTCGGCCTCACCGCGTGTAGTGGAGACGACTCACCGGACTCCAACAACGACCAGGTTGCCTCCGAGGTGCCCGGCTGTTCCGAGGTCTGGGTGGACGGCGAGACCCTGCCCGATGACTACGAGGGGTGCGCCGACGAGGACGGAGGGTTGGTCGCGGCCGAGACGACCGAGTGTGAGTCGGGTGAGACGTTCACGACGTACGAGGACCGGTTCTACGCAGTGCTGGGAGGCGAGATCACGGAGGCACCCTCGGACTCGCCCGAGTACCAGCAGGCTCACGACGAGTGCACCGGAGGGTGATCCGGCCCTCTGAAGGATGGGTCGCGGGTCCCAGCTCGCGAGCCCGCGCAGCAAGGACCTGCTCCTCGAATCCGGTGAACATCACCACCTTCGTCTCCGGGCACAGCGCAAGGATCGCGGGCAGCGCCTCGATACCGTCCATCGTCGGCATCGACGTGTCGAGCAGCAGCAACGCGGGCTCGTGGCGATGGACCAGGCTGATCGCCTCGTTGCCGTCGCCACCTTCACCGACGACCTCGCACAACCCCGACAGCTCGAGGTGCCGACGGACGATTCCCCGGACGTCCCTCGAGTCATCACCCAGCACTACGGAGGGTCTGGCACCGTCGGAGGCATCGCTCACGTCACCACTGTTCCCAGCATCCACGCGACTCATGCGCGCAACGAAACTGGCCGATGAACATAGGGGTTCGCGGGGCCGTCAGCCAATGCGAGCATGGCTGCCGAGTTCGATGCCCACAGTTGAGTCCTCTTCTCGGTTCGTTGCACCTTTGTCTCCTCTTCTCAGACCGCCTCGGGGTCGAACGGCTCGTCTGGAGACGTCTGCTCGTCGTCATCGTCGTCCGCGAGCGGAGCGTCGAGCTCCTTTTGCAGCTCGTGCAGCCGTCGCGAGAGAGCGGCCAGATCGGCCGCGGATGTTCGGGTCGTCGACCGCCTTCGCAATCCGCTCCCGTAGAGCCGTCAAGACTTCGCGGGTAGTGCCCCACTCGACCGCCTGAGTGACCGTCGCCGGTTTCGCCGAGGAGCCTTATCTTGCTGAGTGACGTCCGGCCGCCGCGACGCATCCAGGAGGCCCAGGCTCGCATTGCCACGGCGGAGAGCGTGCTCTGCCAAGAGCTGGGCCGCTCCCCCAAGCCAACCGAGGTCGCGGACCACCTCGGCCTGCCGGTCGACGATGTCGTCGAGGCCATGGCAGCCGACGGATGCTTCAGCCCCGCCTCTCTTGATCTGCCCGTCGGCGGTCCTGACGGGACCGCCCTCGGGGAGTTCCTCGGGGATGACGATCCCCGCCAGCCCGCCGCCGAAGCTCGCGCCCTGCTGGCACCGGTCGTGACCCAGCTAGAAGAGCGCGACCGCCACATCCTGTACCTGCGGTTCTTCGAAGACCGCACCCAGCAGCAGATCGGGGACAAGCTCGGCGTCACCCAGATGCAGGTCTCGCGACTGTTGAGCCGAATCCTGCGCAACTTGCGCGGCGAGCTAGGCGAGGCCGACCCGGCGGCCCGTGCGCGGATCCACAGCGGCTGACAAGAACACGTCCGGCGGCCTCGGGGGCTCTACGAGGGTCAGCCAGACACGTAACGGGGTCTCTCGACAACCGCCAGTCCTCTCACGCCGAAGAATCGACGTGCTGGGTTCTGCGCTGCATTGCCGTCAGTCCGTGTTTGTGCAACGCCCAGCCACCCACGATGAGGAGGACACCCAACGCCAGGAAGCCCAGGTCCCACGAGAGCGGTGCGCCCAAGTCATCGCGGACATGATGGACACCGAGGACTTGATGGTCGATGACACCCTCGACCACGTTGAAGATCCCCCAACCCACCAGGATCAAGCCGAAGTGGAAAGACCAGCTCGGAGCGAAGCGACCGTCCCTCCATGCCTTGAGCGCTGTGATTGACCCAGCCAGCACGAGCACCCACGTGACCAGATGGAAGAACCCATCGGCCGCAGTGTTCACCTCCAGACCGGCGACCGTGGTGACGGGGTATTGCCCCACATGACTCACCATGTGGTGCCACTGGAGGATCTGGTGCAACACGATGCCGTCGATGAACCCGCCCAACCCCAAGCCGTACAAGAGCCCGGACGACTTCGACGGTACCCGCTGCTCAGCCACCTCGGCACCCGTCGACACGCCCGCCGGTACCCATTGATGCCTACATACACGCGCCCTCCCCCGAAGCGATCGCTGGTCAGACCCAATCCGCACCTTGCAGTCGAGCTCGGCCAACGTGTCCAGGATCAGGCATGCATGGTTGACCTCCCTCAGGGCACGGGTCGAGATGCCTGAAAACAGGTCCGAGCGCCCCACCACCAACCATCCCCTGCACGGCGTCCCCTGCTCGACGCCGGCATTCCCGGAATCACCCTCCCGGACGCCATCCCAACGGATCCCGAACGGATCCCGAACGGGCCTGGAAGACCTGGCACTTGGCATTCCACGTGGTGCCCGAACTGCCCGAGACGCTGATCACCGGCCGCGAGCGTGACTACGTGGGCTGGTTCTTGAGGGTCAAGACACTGTCCCCGAACACGTTCGACAGCGTCGATATCGACCGGTACGCCGCCGCCATCGCAGGCGAGGGAGGGCTCCGAGCATCTCTCGCCTACTTCCGCGACGCCGCGGAATCAGCGCGCAAAAACCAGGACGCTCTCGCCCGAGGGCACTTGACCATCCCGGTCCTGGGAATCTCCAGCTCCCACGGCTCGATCCCCGACAT
>DATMEB010000080.1:0-2611 GCA_035557095.1 Nocardioidaceae bacterium
GACCCCAGCCTCAGACCCCAGCCTCAGACCCCAGCCTCAGACCCCAGCCTCAGACCCCAGCCTCAGACCCCAGCCTCAGACCCCAGTCGCGCCGAGATTGCACGAATGGCCCAAGCTGGCACGGCAAGCGTGCCAGCCTCCCTGGGCCATTCGTGCAATCTCGGCGCAAAGGCAGGGCCTTGTGGCAAAGGCAGGGCCCTGTGGCAAAGGCAGGGCCCTGTGGCAAAGGCAGGGCCTTGTGGCAAGGCGCGCGCTACCTCAGGGCAGGAGAAGGGACAGGGTGGCTGGTCAGTACCAGTTGTTGGCCTGCTTGAACTCCCAGGCGCTGCACGGCGTGCCGTAGGCGTCCTCGATGTACCCCAGGCCCCACTCGATCTGGGTGGCCGGGTTGGTCGCCCAGTCGGCGCCGGCGGTGGCCATCTTCTCCGCCGGCAGCGACTGCGGGATGCCGTAGGCACCGGAGGAGGGGTTCTCGGCCGTGTGGTCCCAGTTGCTCTCGCTGATCCAGAGCTGGTCGAGACATTCGTACTCGGTGGAGTCCCAGCCGTAGTCGGCCAGCATCGACTGCGCGATCTCACGCGGGTCGTCGGGCACCAGGCTCTCCGCCTGCGCGGTATGCGAACCGGTCTGCGCCACGGCGGGCACCGCCTGGTGGTCCCGCTGCTCGGCCCGTCGCAGGTCCGCACGCGCCTCGCGGGCCTGGCTGCGGCTGGCCTCCATGGCGCGTCGTGCACGCTCCCGAGTCTCCGCGGAGACCTCGGAGCTCTGCGTGGCGCTGTTGGTCGGAGGCTTGACGGAGGTCGTGGGCTTGTCCGCCGCCGTGACGATGGTGGCGCCGTTGGTACCGGCGGCTCCGGCCAGCACCACCGCGCCGAGTGCGACCACTGTTCCTCCGGTGCGGCGCAGGCCACGTGAGGACCCACCGGCGGAAAGCCGGTGGGAGGCGCGTTCGAAAGCGGTAGGGCCCTTGTGTCTGGCGGCGTGCTTGCCGGGCCTTGTGGGCCTGTTGGGCACGATAGAGTCCTAGGGGTTCGGCGGTGCGGACCGGTCCCACGATGAGGGGCCGCGCGCACGTTATCAAACTCCGAGGCGCCCGACTTGACAGGGATCACACCAGTTGGCGTGACACACGCCACGTGGGACTACACCCGTCACACCCTTATCAGCGCTGCTGGGCGGCCCCGTTGCCGGCGGGCTGGTCCGGCGATGCGGCCAGCGTGAGGTTCTCCCCTGTGGACGGGTCGAACAGGTGCATCCGCGAGGCGTCGATGAACAGCTCGGCCTCCTCGCCGCGGAACACCTTGGCCGCCGCGTCGAGCGAGACCACCAGCTGCGTCCGCAGCGCCTCGCCGTCCATCTCCTTCTCGAGGTCGGCGAGCTGGCTCGCGACCTCGGGCGGGGCGTCGAAGGGGATGTAGGCGTACTGCTCATTGCCCAGCCACTCCACCACGTCGATCGTCGCGCGGAAGGTCTGACCCTTCTGCGCCTTGGCGGCGTCGATCAGCTTGGCGTCCTCGAAGTACTCGGGACGGATGCCGGCGATCAGCAGACCCTTGCCCTTCGCCTTCTCGCGCGCCTGGGGCGGGATGTCGACCGTCACGAAGGGCAGCTCCACCTTGTCGCCCTTGACCTGCGCCGGCAGGAAGTTCATCGGGGGTGATCCGATGAACCCGGCGACGAACAGGTTGACGGGCTGCTCGTACAGCTCCCGCGGAGAGGCGAGCTGCTGCAGCAGTCCCTTCTTCAGCACCGCGACGCGGTCGCCGAGCGTCATCGCCTCGGTCTGGTCGTGGGTGACGTAGACCGTCGTCACACCGAGCTTGCGCTGCAGGCGCGAGATCTCGGTGCGCATCTGGCCGCGAAGCTTGGCGTCGAGGTTGGACAGCGGCTCGTCGAACAGGAACGCCTGCGCGTTCCTCACGATCGCCCGGCCCATGGCCACCCGCTGGCGCTGGCCGCCGGACAGGTTGCCGGGCTTGCGCTGCAGGTGCTCGGTGAGCTCCAGCGTCGCCGCGGCCTCGCGCACCTTCTGGTCGATCTCGTCGCTGCTGTGTGTCTTGGCCAGCCGCAGCGGAAACGCGATGTTCTCGAACACCGACAGGTGGGGGTAGAGGGCGTAGTTCTGGAACACCATCGCCAGGTTGCGGTCACGCGGTGCCTTGTCGTTGACCCGCTCGCCGCCGATCACCATGTCGCCGGAGGTGATGTCCTCCAGTCCGACGATCATGCGCAACAGCGTCGACTTGCCGCATCCCGACGGCCCGACCAGGATCATCAGCTCGCCGTCGGCGACGTCGATGCTCACGTCGTTCACCGCGGGGAAGCCGTCGCCGTACTGCTTGACGATGTTCTTCATCTCGATGGCAGCCATTTCGGATCAACCCTTCACTGCACCGGACGTGAGGCCGGCGACGATCTTTCGCTGGAACAACAGGACGAGGATGATGATCGGGACCGTCACCACCACCGCCGCCGCGGAGATGGCCGCGGTCGGCTGCGTGAACTGTGACGCACCCGTGAAGAACGCCAGCGACGCAGGCACGGGTCTGGCCGCCTCAGACGACGTGAGCGAGATGCCGAACACGAAGTCGTTCCACGCGAAGAAGAACGT
>DATMEB010000081.1:0-43176 GCA_035557095.1 Nocardioidaceae bacterium
GGATCAATCCGGACAGGACGAGCTCGCCGATCTTCCCGGTGCCGATCACCGCGACCGTCATGCCAACCTCCGTGCGCTCGTGGTGGAGCAGCAGCTCAGCTGCCGAAGAAGACCTCGGCCTCGTCGTACCGCTCGATCGGCACGGTCTTCAGCTCGCCGGTGCCGTCGGCCAGCGGCACCCGCACGATGTCGGTGCCGCGCAGGGCCATCATCTTGCCGAAGTCACCCTCGTGCACCGCGTCGATGGCCTGGAGGCCGAAGCGGGTCGAGAGCACCCGGTCGAAGGCAGTGGGCGTGCCGCCGCGCTGGATGTGGCCGAGCACGACCGCACGCGACTCCTTGCCGGTGCGGTCCTCGATCTCGCGGGCGAGCCGGTCTCCGATCCCGCCGAGACGCACGTGGCCGAACGCGTCCTTCTCGCCCGTGGCCAGGCTCATCGTCCCCTCGACCGGGGTCGCGCCCTCGGCCACCACGACGATCGGCGAGTAGTTGGTCCGGAACCGGCTCTCGACGTGGTCGCACACCTTCTCGATGTCGAAGGGCTGCTCGGGGATCAGCACGATGTTGGCGCCGCCGGCCAGACCGGAGTGCAGGGCGATCCAGCCCGCGTGCCGGCCCATCACCTCGACGATGACCGCGCGGTGGTGTGACTCGGCGGTGGTGTGCAGCCGGTCGATGGCCTCCATCGCGATGTTGACCGCGGTGTCGAACCCGAAGGTGAAGTCGGTCGCGTTGAGGTCGTTATCGATCGTCTTCGGTACGCCGACGACGTTGACCCCCAGGTCGGCCAGCTTCGTGGCCACGCCGAGCGTGTCCTCGCCGCCGATCGCGATCAGCGCGTCGACCCCGTTGCTCTTGAGGTTCTCCCGGATCTTCTCCACGCCGTTGTCGACCTTGAACGGGTTGGTCCGGGAGGAACCGAGGATGGTCCCCCCGCGCGGCAGGATGCCCCGGACCTCGGGGACGCCGAGCTCGCGGGTCTCGTTCTCCAGCGGCCCCCGCCAACCGTCCCGGAACCCGAGGAAGTCGTAGCCGTACTCCTTGGCGCCCCTGCGCACGACCGCGCGGATGACGGCGTTCAGACCGGGGCAGTCGCCCCCACCGGTCAGCACTCCCACTCTCATCCGGACTCTGCCTTTCATTCACCGGGCCAGTCATTCGACGGGCCAGTCGCTCACGGATCGATCACTCGTCGGTTTCCGTGCATCACCCTAACGAGGTCCCTGCAGCGGCATGCCTCCACGGGCGGGGCATCGAGCGGGGCAGCCGCTAGCGTGCCGTCATGACGTTCTCGATCGCGGCCCGTTCGGCCGACGGACAGTCGTGGGGAGTGGCCGTCGCGTCGAAGTTCCTCGGCGTCGGCATGGCCGTGCCGGCGGCCCGCGCGGGCGTCGGCGCCCTGGCCACGCAGTCGTACGCCAACACGTCGTACAAGCCCCGAGGGCTCGCGCTGCTGGCCGAGGGGGCCACCGCCGAGCAGGTCGTCGAACGGCTGCTCGCCGACGACCCCGGACGCGAGCAGCGACAGGTCGGGGTCGTCGACGCGCAGGGGCGCGCGGCGACGTTCACCGGGTCGCAGTGTCACGACTGGGCCGGCGGGGTCACCGACGAGGGCGCGGCGATCCAGGGCAACATCCTCACCGGGCCGGACGTCGTGCAGGCGATGCGGGCGACCTGGCACGACTCGGCCGAGCCGGCCACCGGTGCCCAAGGCTCGCTGGCCCGGCGGCTGCTCGCCGTGCTGCAGGCCGGTGACGCCGCGGGTGGCGACCGCCGTGGACGGCAGTCGGCGGCGCTGCTGGTGGTACGCGAGGGCGCCGGGTACGCCGGCTTCGACGACACCGCCGTCGACCTGCGGGTGGACGACCACGTCGCACCGTGCAAGGAGATGGGCCGACTGCTCGACCTGCACGAGCTGTACAACGTGCCGCCGGATCCCAGCGCGCTGCTGGAGCTCACCGACGATCTGCGCTCCGAGCTCGACCGGGCGGCACGACGCCTCGGGCACGCCGACTTCGAGGCGTGGGTGGGCTGCGAGAACTTCGAGAACCGCTCCTGGCCGGACAGGGTCGACCCGCAGGTGCTGGCGATCCTGCGCGACCAGGCCGCAGGTGCCGGCTGACTCAGCGCTGGGTCAGGAGGCCTTGAGCTCGGTGGGCCCGTCGTCGGCCGGCCCGGCCTTGGCGGCGCGCTTGGCCTCCTCCTTGGCGCGGGTGGCGTACATGTCGACGTACTCCTGGCCGGAGAGCCGCATGATCTCGTACATGATCTCGTCGGTGATCGCCCGCAGGACGTAGCGGTCGGACTCCATGCCCTCGTAGCGGGAGAAGTCCATCGGCTTGCCGAACCGCACGCCGGGACGCGCGTAGCGGCCGAAGAGCTTGCCCGGAGGGGCGACCACGTTGGTGTTGATCGTGGCGACCGGGATCACCGGCACCCGGGCCTCGAGCGCCATCCGGGCCAGCCCCGTCTTTCCGCGGTAGAGGCGCCCGTCGTGCGAGCGCGTGCCCTCGGGGTAGATCCCGAACAGGCCGCCCTCGGACAGGATGCGCATGCCCGTGCGAATGGCGCCCTCACTGGCCCGTCCACCGGACCGGTCGATCGGCACCTGACCCGCTCCGGAGAAGAACGAGCGCTGCAGCCAGCCCTTGAGCCCGCGACCGGTGAAGTACTCGGCCTTGGCCACGAACGTCACTCGCCGCGGGATCGACAGCGGCATGAACAGCCAGTCGGAGTAGGACAGGTGGTTGCTGGCGAGGATCGCCGGGCCCTCCTCGGGGACGGACTCGGTCCCCTCGGCCCACGGCCGGAAGATCAGCTTGAGCACCGGACCGATGGCCACGAACTTCAGGATCCAGTAGAACAACGCCCGCCTCCCTTCGACGCCCCAACCCAGTCCCCGACGCTTGAGCGCGGAGCGCAGCGACGGGCAAACTGCAAGGGGACCATCCAACCTAGTCCTATCCGTACCCAGACAGCCCATCATGTCTCATCGCCCGCCCGGCGGGGTGGACTCCCGCCGGCTCCCACAGAGTGAACGGCTCTCGACCGGAGTACGCGGCCGTGCGACGATGCGAGCAGCAGGTCAACGCTGCGCCCCCTGGAGGACCCTTGCCGGTTCAGGCCCATGCCCACCCCTTCGCCGCCAACGGGGGCACGGTCGGCGTACTGCTCAGCCACGGCTTCACCGGCTCCCCGGCCTCGATGCGGCCGTGGGCGGAGTTCCTGGCCTCGCACGACTACACCGTGCGGGTGCCGCGGCTCCCCGGGCACGGGACCACCTGGCAGGAGCTGAACCGGAGCCGCTGGCAGGACTGGTACGCCGAGGCCGAGTCGGCTCTCGACCAGCTCGTCTCCCGCTGCGAGCAGGTGGTGGTCGCGGGGCTGTCCATGGGCGGCTGCCTGGCGCTGCGCCTCGCCGAGCAGCGCTGCCGCGACATCAGCGGCGTCATCCTGGTCAACCCCGCGGTCGCCAGCGCCAACCGGCAGCTGCACGCGGTGCCGGTGCTGAAGTGGCTGGTCGGCTCCCGGCCGGGAATCGGCGACGACATCAAGAAGCCCGGCGTCGAGGAGTACTGCTACCCCCGGCTGCCGCTGAAGGCGCTGCACGCGATGATGCGGATGTGGAAGGTGACGCGTGAGGACCTGCCGAAGGTGACGCAGCCGCTGCTGATGTTCCGCTCGGCCGAGGACCACGTCGTCGAGCCGTTGTCCGGACGCATCATCGCGCAGCGGGTCTCCTCACGCGACCTGCGCGAGCGGGTGCTCGAGGACAGCTACCACGTCGCGACGCTCGACCACGATGCTCCGGCGATCTTCGAGGAGTCACTGGACTTCGTACGCCGGGTGACCGCCCCGAGCGGCCAGGTCGTGGGGCGGACCTGATGCGCGGCAACGGGCTCACCGCCGAGGACTACGCTCCGGTCGCGGAGCTGGACAGGTCACTGGCCGCGGACGCGCTGCTCGCGCTGCGCGACGCCGGGGTTGCGGCGTACGCGGTGCAGCCCGAGGGCGACGACGAGCAGGCGGCCCCCCAGGTCGGCGCACAGACCGCGACCGTGTTCGCCGACCGCAAGGCGATCGACCGCGCGCGTGCCGTCATACACGGGCTGGCGCCCGAGGCGGTCGCACCCATGCCGGTGTCGCCGGTCGACGAGGTGGCCTGGCAGCAGATCGTCAGCGGGTTCTCGGCCACGGCCAGCGAGCCCGAGCAGGACTCCGCGCCGTCCCTGGCCGCTGACCAGCCCCGCGGTCCGGACCCGCGGGCCGCCGACCCGCCCGCCCGCGAGCCGCACCCGCTGGTCAGCGACGACGACGAGCACTTCACGCCCGAGCCGCCCCCGCCGCCTCCCGACCTCGACGTCGTCAGCCGGCTGGCTTGGGCCGGTGTCTTCGGCGGACCGCTGGTGATGCTGTCGTCGGCGATGCTGTCCTGGGCGCCGCCGCGCGGCCTGGTGCTGCTGTGCGTCCTGGGCTTCATCGGGGGCATGGTCACGCTGGTGCTGCGGATGAAGGACCGTCCGCCGCGCGACGGTGGCGACGACGGCGCGGTGCTCTGACCCTTCCTGGCTGGCGCCACGGTGGGACGCGTATCCCGGCGCGTTGACGCTCCCCGGGTTCGGGCGCACGTTGGTTACGCTGCACCCGACATCGGGCGGCACGTCGCGGCGACGCGTAGAGGGAGGCAGTGGTGCAGGCCACCGACACCGTGGAGGTCACCGGGCACCTGGTGGACAGCGGGATCCTGTCGCGGGTCCTCGCTGACATCAAGGAGTACGACGGCGACTACACGATCGACCGGTTCGTCGTCGGGCACGAGACCAGCGACACCTCCCACGCCACCATCTCCGTCACCGCCGAGGACGACGAGGCGCTGCAGCGGCTGCTGATGCGGCTGCAGACCCGTGGGGTCAACCTGGTCGACCCCGGCGAGGCGATGACCGCGCCGGCCGAGATCGACGGCGTGTTCCCCGACGGGTTCTACTCCACCACCAACCTGGAGACGCGGGTCCGCGTCGACGGCCGGTGGGTGCGCGTGCAGAACCCCGAGATGGACTGCGGGCTCGTGGTCGAGGGAGAGGGCACGGCCCTGCACGTGCGCACGGTGCCGATGGCCGACGTGCAGGCCGGGATGCGCGTGGTCTGCGGCGCGGCCGGGCTACGGGTGACGCCGCCCATCCCGCACCGGGACGCGGGCGGCTCGTTCGGCTTCATGGAGTCCGACGTGTCCTCGGAGAAGCCGCAGACGGTGCTGGTGCGCCAGGTCGCCGACGGCATGCGCGAGGCCAAGGCCAGCGGCCAGAAGGTGCTCTGGGTGGGCGGGCCGGGGGTCGTGCACACGGGGGCGTCGCCGGCGATGGTGGCGCTGGTCCGGGCGGGATACGTCGACGTGCTGTTCGCCGGCAACGCCCTCGCGACCCACGACATCGAGTCCGCGCTGTATGGCACCTCGCTCGGGGTCGACCTCGCGCAGGGGCGCGGAGTCGAGCACGGCCACGAGCACCACATCCGCGCGCTCAACACCATCCGCAAGGCCGGCTCGATCAAGGCAGCGGTCGACCAGGGCGTCCTGACCGGCGGGATCATGCACGCGCTCGTCACGCACGACAAGGAGTTCGTGCTGGTCGGGTCCGTCCGCGACGACGGGCCGCTGCCGGACGTCTACACCGACGTCCTCGACGGGCAACGCGCGATGCGCTCGCGCCTCGAGGGAGTCGGCTTCTGCCTGATGGTGGCGACGATGCTGCACTCGGTCGCCACCGGCAACATCCTGCCGGCGTCCGTGCCGCTGGTCTGCGTCGACATCAACCCGGCCACCGTGACGAAGCTGGCCGACCGGGGCTCGGCACAGGCGCGCGGCATCGTGACCGACGTCGGGCTGTTCCTCGAGCAGCTCGCCCTGCACCTGGCGCCCGACTACCAGGGCTCCCGCTGAAGCGCCCTGGCCCTGGCTCAGGGCCAGGTGAGCGTGGCGACCACGGGCAGGTGGTCGCTGGCCAGCCGCAGCATCTCGGGCTGGATGCCGGGGATCCGGTGCCGGCCGACCTGCAGGTCGCCGCGCACCAGGACCGCGTCGATGCGCTTGACCGGGTGCTCGGCAGGGAACGTCAGGTCGTCGGCGTCGCCGTGGTCGACGAACCCCGCCTCGCGCAGCAGCTGCCACACCGCCCCGTGCGGCGGCTCGTTCAGGTCGCCCGCGATTACGACCGGGCCTTCCAGCAGGTCGGCCGTCTGCAGCACCTGCTCGACCTGGGCCAGCCACGCCTCCTGACCGAGGGCGAGGTGGCAGCCGACGACGCCGAACCGGTGCGAGTCCACCTGCAGCTGCGCGGCCACGGCTCCACGGATGGGCTGGAACGGTGACTGCCGGTTCCGTAGCACGTGCGTCTCGGCCACACCGATGTGTGGCTGCGCCAGGATCATGTTGCGCCCCGCGTTGCGACCGCCCGCGACGTGTTGCAGCTCCCACTCGCGGGCCAGTGTCGTGCACTGGACTCGCCACAGGACGGGCGCCTGCGGCGACTCGTTGACGACCATGACATCGGGGTTGACCGAGCGTACGACCGACCGCAACGCGACCCGGGCCTTGCCACCCAGGATGTTGTAGGTCAGCAGGCGAACCGATGTCATGGCTTGATCGTACGGAGCCCATGGCCGGGCCGTCCCCGGTTTGAAGCGAGCGTACTCGTCACACTGACGATCAGCGGCTGTCGGGACGGCCCTTGATCTGGGCGACCTCGGCCTCGAACTCGGCGACGACGTCGGTGGCGCCCAGGTCGCGCTCGAGCTCGTGCGCCAGCTCCTCGAGCTCGGTGCCGCCGGCCATCAGCCCGGCCAGCTCGTCGCGGGTGACCTCGCTCTTGGCGTACAAGCCCAGCGGGCGCCCGCGCTTGAGGATGAGGAAGCGGTCGCCCACCGGGTAGGCGTGATGCGGGTTGTGCGAGATGAAGATGACGCCCAGGCCGCGTTCGCGCGCCTGCACGATGTAGCGGAGCACCACGCCTGCCTGCTTCACGCCGAGCGCGGCGGTCGGCTCGTCCAGAATCAGCACGCGGGCTCCGAAGTAGACCGCGCGCGCGATCGCGACGCACTGGCGCTCACCTCCGGAGAGGGTGCCGATCGGCTGGTCGACGTCGCGCAGGTCGATGCCCATCTCGGAGAGCTCGTGCCTGGCCGTCCGACGCATCATCTCGACGTCCATGCGGCGGGCCGGTCCGACCCCGCGCGTCCGCTCCGAGCCGAGGAAGAAGTTGCGCCACACCGGCATCAGGGGTACGACGGCGAGGTCCTGGTAGACGGTCGCGATCCCCAGCTCGAGCGCGTCGCGCGGCGACCCGTGCCGGACCACCCGACCGTCGACCTCGTACGTGCCCTCGTCGTGTGCGTGCAGCCCCGCGACGATCTTGATCAGCGTGGACTTGCCCGCGCCGTTGTCGCCGAGCACGCATACGACCTCCCCGGCGTGCACGTCGAGCGAGACGTCGGCCAGGGCCACGACCTTGCCGTACCGCTTGCCCACGTCGCGCAGCCGCACCAGCGGTGGCTGCGGCCCGCGTCCGGCGGCGGCCTCTGGAGAGCCCGGGTCCGCCTGCTGCGCGTTCATCTGGCCACCTCCGCACGCCGCCGGATCCAGGAGTTGAGGATCGTGGCGACCAGCAGCATGAAGCCCAGGAAGAACAGGAACCAGTCGGGGTTCCACTGCGCGTAGATGATGCCCTTCTCGGCCATGCCGAAGATGAACGCCCCGGTGGCCGCGCCGATGGCGGTGCCGTAGCCGCCGGTCAGGAGGCAGCCGCCGATCACCGCCGCGCTGATGTAGATCAGCTCGTTGCCCACGCCCTCGCCGGACTGCACCGTGTTGAACGCGAACAACAGGTGCATCCCCAGGAACCACGCCGTGAAGGACACCCCCATGAACAACGCGATCTTCGTACGCGCGACCGGGACACCCACCGCGCGTGCACTCGGCGCGCTGCCGCCGACCGCGTAGATCCAGTTGCCCGCGCGGGTGCGCATCAGGACCCACGAGGCGATTGCGACGAACAGCAGCCACCAGAAGATCGTGACGTCGAACTGCACTCCGGCGATCTCGATGTCGGAGGAGAAGAACCCCTGTGCCGTCGCGAACCCGTCGAGCTCGGAGATCGGGTCGGTCGCGACGTTGCCCGTCACCACCCGCGTCAGGCCGAGGTTGAGCCCGGTCAGCATCAGGAACATGCCCAGCGTGATGATGAAGCTCGGCAACCCGGTGCGTACGTACAGCACGCCGTTGACGAAACCGATGGCCAGCATGATCAGCAGCGAGATGAGCGCGCCCGCCCACACGTTCAGCGAGAGCTGGTACGACACCATCCCGGCGGCCAGCGACGCCGACGTGACCTGGACTCCGGCCGACAAGTCGAACTCCCCGCCGATCATCAGCAACGCGACACTGACGGCCATGATGCCGATCGTGGAGCTGCCGTAGAGCACGGTCGCCAGCGAGTTCCACTCCAGGAACGCCTCCGCGACGATGCTGAAGAACACGAACAGCACCACCGCGCCGGTCAGCGCACCGACCTCCGGTCGGCCGAGGAGCTTGTTCAGCAGCGACTGCCGTGCGACCCGCTCGTCGGTCGCGGGTGTCGCCACGGCAGTGCCGGAGTCCATCAGCGGGTGCCCTTCTCGGCGAACTCCGCGACCCTTCCTGCGTCTGCCGGGGTGACGATGTTGGGACCGGTCAGGACCGGCTGGCCGCCGCCGATCGCGTTGCCGTTGCGGTGCCACAGCCAGATCTCGTCGACCCCGAGATAGCCCTGGAGGTAGGGCTGCTGGTCGACGGCGAACACGACCTGCTCGTCCTGCAGCGCGCCGATCAGCTCGGAGTTCATATCGAAGGTCGCCACGTCGGCCTTGCTGCCGGCCTCCTCGACCGAGTCGACCGCGGTGAGTGCGTACGGCGCCCCCAGGGTGAGGACCGCGTCGATGGAGTCGCTGGTCTGCAGCTTGGCGGTGATCGACGACTCGACCTGGGCCATGTCCTCGCCGTTGACGAACAGCGTCTCCATCTGACCGTCGAACGCCTGCTCCGCCCCGGCGCAGCGCGCCTCGAGCCCGACGTGTCCCTGCTCCTGGTTGACGCACACCGCGTTCTGGTAGCCGAGCTCGTTGAGCTTGTCTCCAGCGGCCTGGCCGGCCACGGACTCGTTCTGGCCGAAGTGCGCCACCGCGCCCAGCCTCGCGGACTCCGTCTCGCCGGCGTTGATGCTGACGACCGGGATGCCCGCGCGGGTGGCCTGCCGGACGGCGCTCGCCATCGCCTCGGGCTTGGCCAGCGTGAGCACGATCCCGTCGACGTCCTGGTCGATGGCCGCCTCGACGAGCTGTGCCTGCTTGCCCGCCTCCGGGTCCGAGGAGTACAGCAGGTTGACGTTGTCCTTGGCGGCCGCGGCCTCCGCGCCCTTGCGGACGATGTCCCAGAAGGTATCGCCGGGTACGGCGTGCGTGATCAGCGCGACGTCCAGCTTGGGCCCGACGTTCGTGGGATCCGCCTCGTCCTGCGCACCTCCCTCGCTGCTGCATGCACTGAGCGCGAGCGCGCCGGCCGCGAGGCCGGCGGCGAGAACGTGCCTGGTCTTCGAAGTCATGGGTGTTCTCCTTGACGGGTGTGGATCCGGCCGCCGGCCGGTCCGGGAGGGCATGCGGTCCGGCGGGTCACCGGCGTACCTCCTCGAGCGTGACGGCGCGGCGCTCGCGGCGGGACAGCTCGGCGGCCTCGGCTGCGTAGAAGGCCTCGAGCGCGTCGGCGGGGGTGCACGGGCTCACCTGCCGGTCGCGGACCACGGAGTCCACGAACGTCGCGATCTCGGCGCGGTAGGCGGCCGCGAACCGCTGCTGGAAACCGGTGTAGGCCGGCCCGGCCGGGAAAGCCACGTCCGGCTCGGTCGACCGCAGCGGCATGCGGTCGTCGAGACCGACCGAGACCGAGCCCCTCGCGCCGAACACCTCCAGCCGCACGTCGTAGCCCGCGGCGTTGTAACGAGTGCACGAGGCCGTGGCCAGCGTGCCGTCGTCGAGCTCGAGCAGGGCCGTCGCGGTGTCCGCGTCGTCGTGGTCGCGGAAGAACTGCTCCCCGCGGTTGGCGGCAAATGCCGACACGCTGACGATCTCGCGACCGGTCATCCAGCGGATCGAGTCGAAGTCGTGGACCGCGCAGTCGCGGAAGATTCCTCCGGAGCTCGCGACGTAGACCGGTGTCGGGGGCGCGGGGTCGAGTGTGCACGAGCGCAGCGTGTGGACCCAGCCGAGCTCTCCCGCATCGACCTTCCGCTTCGCCTCGACGTAGCCCGGGTCGAACCGGCGCTGGAACCCCAGCTGCACCGGCACCCCGCTCTCGGCGATCGCGTGTACCAGGTCGACCGTGCCGGCGACGTCGACGGCGAGCGGCTTCTCCACGAAGACCGGCACCCGCGCCTTGATGCTGCGCCTCAGCAGGTCGGCGTGGGCGCTGGTCGCAGCAGTCACCAGCATGCCGTCCAGACCGGTCTCGAACACCTCGTCGACCGCGTCGGCGGCGGTGAACCCGTGGGCGTCCGCGAGCGCCCGGCTCGACGAGCGGTCCACGTCGGCGACGAGAACATCGGTGACGCTCTCGAGGTCGCGCAGGATCCGGGCGTGCATCTGGCCGATCCGGCCGGCGCCGACGAGTCCGATCCGCATGCGATGTGTCCTCTCCCGGGCGATGCGTTGTGACAACGGGTGCGCGTTCACTTTCTAGCGGTCGCCGCTGTTGCCGGTCAACAGTTTGTTAGGACATGATGACGTTAGGTCTAAGGGAATGGGGCGGATCCGCCCGGCACACGTCTCCTCGGCACACCGGCACAGCAGGAAGGGGCCCTGCGTCGATGACCCAGCCATCGGTCCAGCTCGACCGCTCCAGCCCCGTCCCGCTCTACTTCCAGGTGTCGCGCCAGCTCGAGCAGGCCATCGAGTCCGGCGACCTGCCTGCGGGTTTTCGTCTCGACAACGAGATCTCCCTGGCAGACCGTTTCGGGCTCTCCCGGCCGACCATGCGCCGGGCGATCCAGGAGCTCGTCGACAAGGGACTGCTCGTGCGCAAGCGTGGTGTGGGCACCCAGGTCGTGCACGGGCGGGTACGCCGCGAGGTCGAGCTCACGAGCCTGTACGACGACCTGACGCGTACCCACCAGAACCCGCAGACGCGGGTGCTCCGCCAGGCGCTGGAGCCGGCGTCGGCGGAGGTCGCCGAGGAGCTCGGTCTCGAGGTCGGCACCAGCGTGCTGCACCTGGAGCGGCTGCGTCTGGCCCGCGGGGAGCCGCTGGCGGTGCTGCGCAACTGGCTCCCGCAGGCGGTCCTCGACCACTCCGAGGCCGACTTCGAGTCTGCGGGGCTGTATCAGCTCATGCGGGCACGCGGTGTGCGGATGCGGGTGGCACGCCAGCGCATCGGCGCACGCGGCGCCACCGCGTCGGAGGCGAAGCTGCTCGGCGAGCGCAGGAACGCTCCGCTGCTCACCATGCAGCGCGCGACCTTCGACGACTTCGGGCTCGCGGTCGAGTGGGGCAGCCACGTCTACCGGCCGCAGGCCTACTCGTTCGAGGTGACCCTCGTCGAACGCTGACCGCCGCGCAGCGGTCGACCGGACCGGGCGCGCATGCCCCGTCGGCGACTACGCCGCGAACGCCGCGACCGGCGCGCGGCGGAGCGGGCCAGCTCGGCGGCACCGATGAAGCCGGCGTCGGGTCCGAGGAACGCGGGCATGATCGGCGGCGCGCTGCGGAAGCCACGTCCGGTCAGCGTGCGCGAGAACGACTCACGCGCCGGCTCGAGCAGCAGGTCCCCGGCCTCGGACACTCCCCCGCCGACGACGATGCAGTCGGGGTCGAACGCGGCGGTCAGCCCGGCCAGACCTGTCCCGAGCCAGTCGCCGACCTCGGTGATCAGCTCGATCGCGGCCGGGTCGCCGTGTCGAGCCGCCTCGCTGACCATCGGCCCCGTCAGCCGGTCGGCGTCACCGTCGACCAGGTCACGCAGGTAGTGCGCGACCGGGGACCTGGCGACGATCAGCTCACGCGCATCACGCACGAGCGCGTTGCCGCTGGCGTACTGCTCCCAGCAGCCGCGGTTGCCGCACTCGCAGCGATGGCCTCCTGGCACCACCTGCATGTGCCCGAACTCGCCGGCCATGCCGTTGGCGCCGCGGAACAGCCGGCCGTCGAGCACCAGGGCGCCGCCGATGCCGGTGCCCAGCGTGATGCACAGCAGGTGCCGGCGTCCGACGGCGGCGCCGAAGTGCGTCTCCGCCCAGGCGGCGGCGTTGGCGTCGTTGTCGACCACGATCGGCAGCCGCAGGCGTACCCAGAGCGCGTCGCGCAGCGGCTCGTTGCGCCAGGCGAGGTGCGGGGAGAAGAGCACGCTGGCGCGAGCCGCGTCGACGAAGCCGGCCGCACCGATGCCGACGGCCGCGACCGGATGCCGGGACCCGAGCTCGCGCACGATGTCGACGATCGCGTCCTCGACCTCTTCGGGACTGGTGGTGGGGGTGTCGCGACGGATGCGCTCGAGCACGTGGCCGCGTCCGTTGAGCACGCCGGCGAGCACCTTGCTGCCCCCGATGTCGACGCCGACGGTCAGCGGCTCCAGGAGCCGGCTGATCGCGGGACGTCGCGGCTGCGGTTCATGCACCACCCTGTGAGGGTATCGACCCGCGGCCCTCGGAGGCGCCGGACGGGGTCAGGCGGCCCGGACCGACGTCGCCTCGTTGACCGCGCGCACGATCGCGCGGACGTCGACACCGGCCACTCCCGGGTGCACCGGGAGCGACAGCGCCTCGGCGGCCGCGCGGTCGGTCTCGGGCAGGTCGAGTCGCTTGGCGTACGCCGGCATCCGGTGCACGGGCGTCGAGTACGGGGTCGCCGTGTCGATCCCCGCCTTGGCCAGGTGGTCGGCGAGGCGGCCGCGCGTCGCGCTGCGCACGACGAACTGCTGGAAGACGTGCCAGGCCTCGTCGGGCTGCGCGGGAGCGTCCACGCCCCGGAGCCCGAGTGTGAGCAGCGCGGCGTTCATCCGGCGCACACGGTTGAAGCCGGGCAGCCGGTCGAGCTGCACCCGGCCCACCGCGGCGGCGACGTCCGACATGCGTGCGTTGAGGCCCACCTGCTCGCCGTCGCCGCACTTCGCCAGTCCCTGGTCTCGCAACGCGCGAACCTTGTCCGCGATCGTCTCGTCGGCGCACACGACCGCCCCGCCGTCGGTCGTGGTCATGTTCTTGGCCCGCGAGAAGCTGAAGGCGCCCACGGCACCGAACGTGCCGACCTTGCGCTTGTTCCAGGCCGCACCGTGCGCCTGGCACGCGTCCTCGACGAGCAGCAGCCCGCGCTGTTGTGCGAGACGTGCGAACCCCGGCATGTCCGCCGGCTGTCCGAACACGTGCACGGGGAGTACGGCGGCGGTGCGCGGGCCGATGGCGGCCTCGGCCGACCGCACGTCGAGGCAGAACGTGTCCGGGTCGATGTCGGCGAAGACCGGTGTCGCACCCGTCGAGGTGACCGAGTTGACCGTGGCCACCGAGGTGAACGACGGCACGACCACCTCGTCCCCGCGGCCCACGCCGGCAGCCAGCAGGCCGAGGTGCAGCGCGCTGCTGCCGGAGTTGACCGCGACGCAGGTGGACCCGCCGACGAAGGTGGCGAACTCGTCCTCGAACGCGGCGACCTCCGTCCCCGGCGTGGCGGCGCTCTCGCGCAGCACGCGGTCGACCGCGTCGCGCTCGTCGGTGCCGATCAGGGGCTGTGCCATCCGCAGGTTCTCGCTCATGTCTTCGGACGCTATTGACCTGTCAAGGCCAAGTAAGCCGAAGTGGGGGAAATGACCCGGACGGGCTATAGGTCCAGCACCTAGTTACCGTCCGTAGTCACCGGACGGGTCATCAACGACGCGCCAGGTCGGCTGCTCCGACTAGCCCGGCCGCGTTGCCGAGCTGCGCCATCCGGATCTCCAGCTCGGGCCGGTGGCCTCGCCCGGTCAGCGTCTGACGGAACGCGTCGACGGCCGGGTCCATCACCAGGTCGCCCGCCTCGGCCACTCCCCCGCCGAGCGCGACGGACGCGGGGTCGAGAATCGCCGCCAGGGTCGCGATGCCCTCGCCGAGCCAGCGGCCGATCTCGTGCACCTTCTCCTTGGCGTAGTCGTCCCCCTCCTCCGCCGCCGCCGTGATCATCTGCCCGGTGATGTCCTCGACCTCGCCACCGGCGCGCTCCAGCAGCGCGGCCGCGCGCGCGGAGCCCTCGGCCTCCTCACGCACCGTGCGGAGCAACGCGGTGCCGGACGCGTACTGCTCCCAGCAGCCGAGCCGCCCGCATCCGCACTGGCGGCCGTTCGGCATCACCCGCATGTGCCCGATCTCGGCGGCTACGCCGAAAGCGCCGCGGTAGAGCTCGCCGTCGAGCACGAGGCCACCGCCCACGCCGGTGCCGACCGTCACCAGCAGCAGGTCGTCGACGTCATGGCCGGCGCCGTACTGGAACTCGCCCCAGGCCGCCGCGTTGGCGTCGTTCTCGACGACGACCGGCAGGTTGGTAAGCCGCTCGAGCTCGGCGCGCAGCGGCTCGTCGCGCCAGGCCAGGTTGGGTGCGATCAGCACGGTGGACCGGGCGGCGTCGATGAACCCGGCCGCGCCCACGCCGACGGCGGCGACCTCGTGGCGCTGGCACAGATCGGCGACCGCGTCCGCGATCGCCTCCTGCATCTTGTGGGGGTCGGTGGCTGGCGACTTCCGGCGTACGTGCTCCACGATCACCCCGGACTCGTCGACGACACCGGCCGCGATCTTGGTGCCGCCCACGTCCACCCCGATCGTCAACGCCATCTCGGCTCCTGCGGGTCGTCGGCTAGACGGATCTTCTCCACGGGCGACGAGCGTCGCTCCTGCGAGCGCTGCGCGGCGTCGACCAGTCCGGCAAGCGCGTTCAGCATCGAACCGGCGGCATGCGTGACCTGGTCGAGCGACTCGGGGTTGATGCCGCGTACCAGTGCGATCAGCTGACACAGCGGACACACCCGGCAGGCCGCGGAGCCGTCGGAGATGTACGACGTGCTGAGGTCGCCGGCGGCGCGGGACGCGTCGCCGACGTGCTCCCTGGCCCAGCCCTGCAGGGCGGCGAGCAGCTTGACCGCCTCCTCGCTCACGCTGCCGACCTGCTCATGGCTCTCCCCGGGGCGCCGGGGGCCGGAGCCCGCACCCTGACCGGCGCCGCCGCCGGGCCCGTTCGTGTGGTCGTCGCTCATCGGGTCGCCTCCCGCGGTGTCACGCCCGCCTCCTCGCGCTCACGGAAGCGCACGACCAGCGAGCCGTCCTGCATCCCTGCTCCGCTGACCTCGCTCCTGCGCAGCGCCGCGGGCATCGCGAGCACACGCCGGTAGGAGCCGACGGTGACCACGAGCTCGTCGCCGTGCCGGGCGAGGTCGACCTGGTCGCGCGCGGCGAACGGCAGGTCCCAGAGCAGGCGTACCTCGTCGGTGTCGTCGTCGCGCTCCATGCGCACGGGGCTCTCACCGGACGGCGGCTCGAACGGGTCGTCGTCGACGTAGACCTCGGCGGCGAAGGCCGCGAGCTCGGCGACACCGACCGGCTCGCAGGAGCGGTACGGCGAGTGCCAGATGGGCATCGGCGCGAACGACTCGCTCACCTCCTCCAGGATCGAGGACTGCGCGGCCACCCACTGCTTGCGCCAGGCGTCGGCGCCGGCGGAGGGGAAGATGCGGTTGGCGACGACACCGTCGACGCGGTAGCCGTACAGCGAGAGCGTGGTCAGCGACCGCCGGGCCTCGGCCACCACCACCGACTCGGGCGTGAGCACGAGACGCACCGAGGCTTCGGGGCCGGCCAGGATCTCGCGCACCTCGAGCAGGTCGGCGTGCAGCCGTTCGACGGCGTCGAAGACGCGCTCGTGCGGCATGGGCATCCCGGTCGCCCTGGTGAGTACCGGCTTGAAGGTCCGGATCAGCCGCCGCTCGGTGGGGAACACCCGGTCCATGTACCACGTGAGCGCCTCGGGCAGCGCCAGCAGCCGCAGGGTCTCGGCGGTGGGAGCGCAGTCGACGACCACGAGGTCCCACCGGCCCGAGCGCACCTGGTCCCGCAGCTCGAGCAGGGCCAGGATCTCCTCCGCCCCCGGCAGGACCGTGAGCTCCTCGGCGGCGATCGGGTCCACTCCGGCGGCGTCGAGCAGGTCGAGCAGGTAGCCCTGGATCTCGCCCCACGACAGCTCGAACCGGTGCTGCGCGTCCACCTGCTGCACGAACAGGTTGTCGTCGATCTCGGTGGGCTCGTGGGCGAGGCCCTGGGCGTCGAACGCGTCGGCCAGCGAGTGCGCGGCGTCCGTGGACAGCACGAGCGTACGCAGACCGCGTGCCGCCCCGAGGGTGGCCGTACCCGCGGCAGCGGTGGTCTTCCCGACCCCGCCCTTGCCGGTATAGAGGAGAATCCGCACGTCGTCGTTGCCCACCGCCGCCTCAGGCGCCGGTCTCGACTCGCTGCTTGAGCCCCTTGAGGGCGGTGTCGATGATGACCTTCTCAGCCTTGCGCTTGAGCAGGCCGATCATCGGGATCGACACGTCGACCCGGAGCCGGTAGACGACCTCCGTCTGGTCCTCACCCACCGGGGAGAGTGTGTAGGAGCCGTCGAGGGCCTTGAGGACGCTGGCCTCGACGAGGTTCCAGCTGACCTGCTTGTCCCCGGACCAGTCGTAGGCGAGCGTGTAGGTGTCCTTGATCGGAGGGGCGTTCAGCACGAAGCGCACCTGTTCGGCGCGCCCGTCGCTGTCCGTGCCGAGCACGTCGGCCTCCTTCACGCCCGTGGCCCAGTCGGGGTAGGACTCGAAGTCGGCGATCACTGCCATGACGGTGGCCGGGGCGGCCGCAATCGTGATGCTCGACGAGGTCTGCTCAGCCATCGCGTCCCCTTTGCTCCATCGTGCGTGCCTTCGGACTCTATCGGGACCGTAGCGGAGCCCGGCAACGCAGGGACCTGCGTACGCCGGCGGCGCGTCGGAGCCGGAGCGCGCGCGCCTCAGGACCCTCGGAACGCGCCACCCGACAACGCGCATCCTCAGCACCGGCGGGTCGTCCTGGAGGTACGGTCGAGAACGAGGGGCGGACCGGTCCCTCCGCTGATGCACGGAGGCACCATTGCGCGACAACACAGCGCGCGAGAACGCCGCGCACGACGACGCAGCGCCGGGGAACGCAACGCCGGGGAACGCGGCGCGCGGGAACGCGGCGCGCGAGGACACCGTGCGCGAGTATGCCGTGCCCCTGACTGCCGAGATCTCCACGACCGGCAACCTGACCGACGACGTGGTCCGCAACGCCGAGTCTGTTCCGGACACCGTGCTGTTCTCGCGGCGTACCCCCGAGGGCTGGCAGGACGTGAGCGCCGGTGCGTTCCGCAACGAGGTGCAGGACGCGGCCAAGGGTCTGCTCGCAGCGGGCATCGAGCCGGGCGACCGCGTCGCGCTGATCTCCAAGACGCGCTACGAGTGGACGCTGCTCGACTACGCCCTCTGGTGGGTCGGCGCGGCGACCGTGCCGGTCTACGAGACCTCATCCGCCGAGCAGATCGGCTGGATCCTCAGCGACTCCGGGGCGGTGGCATGCATCACCGAGACCGCCGACCACCGGGAACGGGTCGAGCAGGTCAGGGACGGCATGTCAGCCCTGAAGCACCTCTGGACGATCGACGAGGGCGCGGTCTCCGACCTCGTCGAGGCCGGGTCCGCGGTCACCGCCGGCGACCTCGAGCAGCGTCGAACCGGCGTTGGTCCGGAGCACCTCGCGACGCTGATCTACACCTCCGGCACCACCGGCCGTCCCAAGGGGTGCATGCTGACCCACGCCAACTTCATGTTCGAGCTCGACGTCGCCGTCGACGAGCTCGACGACCTGTTCGACCTCGACGGCGCGTCCACGCTGCTGTTCCTGCCGCTGGCGCACGTGTTCGCCCGGATCATCCAGGTCGGCTGCGTCAAGGCGGGGGTCCGGCTCGGGCACTCCGCCGACGCCAAGAACCTGCTGGCGGACCTGACGGAGTTCCGGCCGACGTTCATCCTGGCGGTGCCGCGCGTCTTCGAGAAGGTCTTCAACGCCGCGTCGCAGAAGTCGCACAGCGAGGGCAAGGGCAAGGTCTTCGACGGCGCCGCCAGCGTCGCGATCGACTACAGCCGCGCCCTCGACCGGGGCCGGGTGAGCCCTCTGCTGCGCGTCCGGCACGCCTTGTTCGACCGGCTGGTCTACGGCAAGCTGCGCGCCGCACTCGGCGGGCAGACGCAGTACGCCGTCTCCGGCGGCGCTCCGCTGGGCCAACGGCTGGCGCACTTCTTCCGCGGCATCGGAGTGACCGTGCTGGAGGGCTACGGCCTGACCGAGACCACGGCCGCGCTGACCGTCAACCGCCCCGGCGCGATCAGGATCGGCACGGTCGGGCGACCGCTCGGTGGGACGTCTGTTCGCGTGGCCGACGACGGAGAGCTGCTGTTCCGGGGCGGTCAGGTGTTCACCGGCTACTGGCACAACGAGCAGGCAACCCGCGAGGTGCTGGACGACAAGGGCTGGTTCCACTCCGGCGACGTCGGCGAGATCGACGACGACGGCTACGTCCGGATCACCGGGCGGAAGAAGGAGATCCTGGTCACCGCCGGCGGCAAGAACGTCGCACCCTCGGGCCTCGAGGACGTCGTCCGCGCCCATCCCCTGGTCAGCCAGTGTCTGGTCGTCGGCGAGGCCCGCCCGTTCGTGGCGGCGCTGGTCACGATCGACGCCGACACGTTCCCGCAGTGGCGCGACCGGCACGGTAAGAAGGGCGACCTCGCCCACCTCACCGACGACCCCGACCTGGTCGCCGAGATCCAGACCGCGGTCGACGCAGCCAACGAGACCGTGTCGAAGGCCGAGTCGATCCGCAAGTTCCAGATCCTGCCCGCGGAGTGGACCGAGGAGTCCGGCCACGTGACCCCGACGATGAAGCTCAAGCGCACGATGGTCCTGAGTGACTACGACAAGACCGTGGACGCGCTCTACCGCTGAAGCGAGCGGGGCGACGCGGCCTACGCCCTAGCAGGCCAGCATCCGCCGGAGCTCGCCGACGGTCGACTCCCAGGTCCACTCCGTGCTCACCCGCTCGCGCGCAGCCTTGCCCATCGCCGCGGCCTTCGCGCGGTCCTGCAACAGGGCGACGGCGTACGCGGCCACGCTCTCGGCGCTGCGCGACCGCACGACGTACCCGGTCTCTGCGTGCACGACGGTGTCCGGTGAGCCGCCGGAGTCGCCGGCCAGCACCGGCAGTCCGCAGGCTGCGGCCTCCAGCGCGACGATCCCCAGCGCCTCGACCTCGAGGCCGCGCCTGCGGCTGCGTGACGGCATCGCGAACACGTCACCGGCGTCGATGAAGGCCGGCATCTCCTCGCCGGTGACCGCACCGGTCAGCAGCACCGAGCCCGACACCCTGCGCGAGGCCACGAGCCGCTGAACGGTGCGCCGGTAAGGCCCGTCGCCCACGAGCAGCAGCCGAGCCTCAGGCACCTGTTCCAGCACCCGCGGCCACGCCCGCACCAACGTGTCCTGGCCCTTGCGCGGCACCATCCGGCCGACGCAGACCAGCACCGGCGCGTCAGCGGGGATGCCCAGCCGCGACCGCACCTCGGCGCCGCCGCGCCCGGGGCGGAAGCGCTGCACGTCCACGCCCGGAGCCAGCCGCTCCATCCGCGCCGCGGCCGCGGGGGAGAGCGCGGGAGCGATCACCCGGCGGCACCAGTCCGAGACGTACGTCAGCGTGTCGCAGGCGTCGCCGATCCGACGCAGCGCCGACCGCGTCCCCGGCACGCGCGCCCACCACGCCTCGTGGCCGTGCGTGACACCCACGATCCGCTCCGCCCCGGCCGCCCTCAGCCGGGGCGCGAGCAGCCCCAGCGGGGCCGCCGCACCGAACAGCACGCGGTCGCAGTCGTACTCGTCGAGCACGCGCAACACCCGTCGCGCCACTCCCGGCGTCGGCAGCAGCACCGACGTGGGGTCGCGCACGACGGGGTACGCCAGCCCTTGGTCGTACTCCGCGTCGCCGGGCGACGTCGACGCGTAGACCACGAGGTCCGACGGCGGCATCCCCGCGCACAGCGCGTGCACGAACGACTCGATCCCGCCGTGGTTGGGCGGGAAGTCGTTGGTCACGACCAGCGTCCGGCTCACGGGCTGACCTGCACGCCGTGCGCGCTCGCCCACTGCTGCGCCATCGCGATCCGCTGCGCGGCCGTGGGATGCGTCGCGAACATGGTGTACTCCAGCCAGGACGGGTCGAGGTCGGCCAGGTTGCGCACGGCGAGGTTCTCCTGGACGTCGATCATGCCCTGCGGGTCACGCGTCAGGTCGAGGGCATGCTGGTCTGCTCGCGCCTCCACCTCGCGGCTGACCAGCGACTCCACCGGGCTCCCCACGACCGTCAGCGCGGTCGCCAGCGCCAGCACCGTCGCGGCCACGACCGGATCGCCCGGTCCGTCGACGCCGCGCCGCCGCAGCCAGTCCGACGACACGATCAGGGCGAGGGCGGTCACCGCCGCCGCCGTGCCCGCCGCACCTATCGTCGAGCCGACGAGTACGTCGTTGTTGTCGGCATGCCCGAGCTCGTGCGCGACCACCGAACGCACCTCGTCGTCGGGCTCACGCAGCAGGGTGTCGTAGACGACGATCCGGCGGGTCGCGCCGAACCCGCTCACGTAGGCGTTCAGCGCGGTCGTACGCCGGGACGCGTCGGCCACGAGCACCTGGTCGACCGGCACACCGTCGTCGGCCGCGAGCTCGACCAGCGATGTGCGCAGCTCGCCCGGCTCCATCGGCGCGAAGTCGTTGAACACCGGCTCGATGACCACCGGGTAGACGTACGACATCACGAACACCAGCCCGGCTGCGCCCAGACTCGCCGGCACGAACCACCAGCGTGGCCACAGCCGCGCGATCCCCACCAGCAGCACCAGGCCGAGCCCGGCCAGCACCACGGTGACCCCGAGGCCCTTCGCCTGGTCGAGCAGCCAGCCGGGCCAGTCCTGCGTGGACAGACCCCAGCGCCGCAGCACGACCTCACGCCACACCCCCAGCGGCAGCGTCACCAGCCACACGGCCAGGGTCACGACCGACACCGCGACCAGCACCTGCAGCCACCACCAGCGCAGCCGCCCCGAGACCCGGCGCACCAGCCGAAGGCCGCGTCGGCTCAGCCCCAGCCACAGCGCGACCGCCAGCCCGAGCAGCAGCGACGCGTAGGTCGCCGGACGCACCTCGGCAGCGAACTCGTTGGCCCGCGCCACCAGGTCGGGACCGAACGCCTCCCCGACCAGCGCGTCCTGCGCCTCCGCCACACCGCCCCAGGGTGTGAGCACCAGCATCACCGCCAGCGCGAGCAGCGCGAAGCCACCCAGCCACCACCAGGCGACCCGGCGGGGGCTCATTCGGCGAGCTCGAGCAGGTAGTCGCGCCACTCGTCGGTGAAGTCTTCCTCGGTCGTGCCGAGCACGCGTTCGAAGGCGGCGTCGACGTCACCGCTGCGTGACACCACGCGGTAGAACTTCAGCAGCGTGTCCTGCCCGTACTCCTGCGCGATCAGCCGGCACGCGAGCCAGGCGGCCTCGTACGACGCACCGAGGCCGTGCGCCTCGGTGGAGAAGTCGCCCTCGGTGGGCAGCTCGTCGGGGGGCCCGGACTCACGCACGGAGTCCAGGGCCTGCCCGGCAGCGACCTCCAGCGGGACCGGCTCGCCCGCGAGCGCGACGTAGTCGCCGAACCCTTCGACGAGCCACAGCGGCATGTCGCGGTACGTCGCGCCGGTCGCGGCGTGCGTGGCCTCGTGCGACAGCACGACCTGGCCGGCGATCGGGCCGAGACCGAGGAACACCGGCGGGTTCAGCACCACGCGCACCGGTGCGGTCGGGTCGCTGGTCCCGTCGGCCGATGCCGTGACCGCGGCGATGCTGTCGTAGGCGCCCTCGTCGGCGGCGAGCAGCTCCTCGAGCTGCGCGCTCGTCTCCGGCAGTACGACGACCAGCCCGCCGTCCCAGCCGGTGAGCACGCGGCGCACGTCGCGCACGGCCCGTCGGGTCTGGTCGGCCACGCCCTCGGTCAGCGGTGACTGCAGCGACAGCACCAGCGCCGGGCCTACCTGCTGGGTCTGCAGCCGGCCGAGCAGCCAGATCGGCGTCTGCTCCTGGGATCCGGCCTCCATCGAGACCACTCTGGCGACGTCGCCGGGGCCCTCCTCGGTAAAGGTCACCTCGACCTCGTTGGTGACCGCACGCCGGTCGACGCCGCGCAGCCCCCACTGCACCGACACGTCGGCCGCCCAGGTGTCCGCCTCGTGCGACACCTCGCCGATGTAGCGCATGGAGTACGTCGACAACGGGAGCCGGGTCAGGCTGGTGAAGATGTCGTCGCCTGCCTGTGCCGACTCGGGGTCGGCGGCGAACGCCCGGTCGAAGACGTCCTCCCGTGCGGTGCGAACGCCCTGCTCCAGGTCGATCAGTGCCCGGGTGGCGGCCAGAGCACGCTGCGACTCCGACAGGCCCTCGTCGCCGGCGCCGCGGCTGGCGGGCGAGGTGGCCGGTGTGTCCTGCTCACCACCGGCACCCGAGGTGGGGTCGCCGCTGAACGTCGTCAGCAGCACGCCTCCGGCGACCACCGCCACCAGCACCATGACAGCAACGAGCCCGGTGAGCGGCGCCGGTCCGCGTGTGTCAGGGGCTATCACACATGAATCCTAGGCACCGCCACGGGGCCGTTGCGGGTCGGTGGAGGCGGCGAGGCCCGGTGGCGCCTCAGCCGGGCCGTACCGCGCCGCTGTACGGCATGGAGTTGACCGGGTCGGTGCCGACCGGGGAGTCCGGGTTGGAGGCGTGCACGATCTGTCCGTTGCCGATGTACATCCCCACGTGGCTGACCGGGTCGTAGTAGAACACCAGGTCGCCGGGCTCCAGCTCGGACTGCGAGACCGGGGTGCCGTAGCTCATCTGCCCGCTGGAGGAGTGCGGCAGGGACACGCCCGCGGCTCCCCATGCGCCCATCGTCAGGCCGGAGCAGTCCCAGGAGTCGGGGCCGGCCGCGCCGTAGACGTAGGAGTCGCCGATCTGGTCCATCGCGAAGTCCACCGCGGTGGCGGCGCTGCCGGACACCGGAGCCGCCGCGACCCGCGGAGCGCTGCGGCTGGCCTCGCTGGCCTGCGCGCGGCGCAGCGCGGCGCGCCGGTCGGCCTCGAGCTCGGAGAGCATGTCCTCGGCGTCGGCGACCTTTGCGTCGACCGTGGACTCCTCCTTGGCCGCCTGCTTCTGGGCGGCCGCGACCTCGGTGAGCTCCTTGTCCACCTGCTGCTCACGCAGCCGGAGGTTGGTCGCCGCGGTGTTGAGATCGCCGAGCATCTCGCCCTTGTGGCTGCTCAGCGCCTCCTGCGCGGCCAGCTTGGACTGGAACTCGCCCGCGTCGTCGGACAGCATCAGCTGCTGCGCCGCGCTCAGCTGCGACTCGACGCTCTGCGCGTCCTCGGCCACCACGCCGGCGACCTGGTCGCTCACCTGGCTGAACTGGCGGCGCTGCTTGCGCAGATCGGACTTCAGAGCGTGCAGCCGCTCCTGCTTCTGGTCCATCTGGTGGTTGAGCTCGTTGAGCCGTTCCTGCGCAGCCTCGGCCTCGTGGTAGAGGGTGTCGAGGCGCTGCTCGACCTGGTTGATCGAAGGCTCGGCGTGACCGGTGCTGGGCAACAGGGCCATCGAGGCCAGAGCCGCCGCACTCGCACCGGCGAGCACCCGCTTGACTCGGTGTGTCCGACCAATAGACACGCGCGGTCGTCCCCTCAGTTCGTCGTACGCCGGCCGGGTTAGCTGACGGGTTCGGGCCGACGAAGGCCCTACGGCGTGCACGCGCGCACGCCGACTCACCCCAAAGCGTTACGTGGGTCCCCGGCCCCGGACGTCGGCTTCCCCGCCGTGCATCCGGGTTAGGCGCGGTGCCTGCGCCGGCCCGGTCTGGCCGACGAGGTCAGGCACCGAGCGGCGACATTAGTGGTTCTGTCGAGGTGAAGGCAATTCCGGGTTGCGCGTGTTGTGCACCCCTGCGCGAGTGTTCTGGTGACTTGCCACACATACCTGGCGATGGCGCCGCAAGAGCGCCCCCCGAACCGTCTCAGCCGGTAGCCGACTCCTCACTGTCGGTAGGCACGACCATGCGCAGCGGCGGCACCAGCCCGGAGGCTGCGAGCACGTTCAGCGCGCGCTGCTCGTCGGGGTCGACCCGCACGTCGGGTGGCGCGCCCATCAGCACCGTCACGACGCAGTCGGCGCAACCGTGGCCGCGCACCGCGCAGGTGTCGCAGTCGACGTGGATCGGCTCCTCGTGTGCCATCTCATCCTCCGGTGGTGGTGGGGAAGCCAACACCGACGACGCTAGACACAGCCACCGACATCCCCGCCGACGGCGTGGCTGACGCCGCAGTCGACGTCCGGCCGGCCCCAACACGCGAAACGTCGTGCTCAGGTACGGCCCAGCAGGCGCACCAGCGCAGCCGCCTCGACCGCACGCGCACCGCTGCGGTAGGCCGCCGTGGCCACCTCGCGGTCGCTGGAGACCACCACGACCGGACGCCCCGGCGGCTCCACCTCGAGCAGGTCGCGGATCACGTCGTCGGCGATCACCCCGAGCGGGCTGAACATCACCCGTACGCCGCGTGGTCCCGCGACCGGCGGCCGGTCCTTGAGCTCGGCCCCGTCGAAGACCACGGTCACCTCGGCGCGGTTGCGCGCCACCAGCGGGGCCAGCCCGTTGAGCAGCCGGTTGCGCTGGCTGTCCAGCGGCGCGCTCGACCAGGCCGTCTTCGTCACGTTGTAGCCGTCGATGACCACGTGCACCCGCGGCAGCGCGAACAGCTCGTCGAGCAGCGCCGGGTCGTCGGGAGCGAGCGCCATGCCGGCCGCGCGCGCCGTACTGCTCTGCTGCGCCGCCGCGCCCTCGACCGCCTCCGCCACCGCGTCGGCGGGCTTCCCGGAGACCGGGGGCAGCGCGAGCTCGCGGCGAAGGCCCTGCGCGGACTCGAGCACCGCGTCGAGCAGCAGGCGTGCGCGCAATGTCGCCGACTCGCGTTCGTCGCGCACCGAGCGCCGGGCGGCGCTGCTGCTGGCCTCCAGCTCGGTGACGCGGGCGCGCAGGCGGCGCGCCTCCGACTCCAGGGCCGCCGAGTCCTTCTGCGCCGACTCCTGTGCGAGGGCCGCGGCCTGCGCCGCCTGCTCGGCCGCGCTCAGGCGCTGTCGGGCGTCGCCGAGCTTGCGGCGCAGCTCGGCGTTCTCGCGCTTGACCTCGGCCACCTGGTCCCTGGCCTTCGCCTGGGCCGCGCGCATCTGAGCGCGGGCGTCCCGCAGCTTCTGCTGCAGGCGCTCGACCGTGCCCGAGGTCCGGTCCGCGGGCTCCGCAGCGGACTGGTTGGCGTCGCGCGCGGCCTCGACGTGGTCCTTCCACCCCTCGCTTCGCAGCAGGTACGCCACCGCAGCCACCTCGACCGGGTTGGCCGCCGGCGGAGGAGCACCCTCGTCCAATGCGGCCGCGAGCTGGGGTACGGCGACGCGCACCTGCGTCGCGACGCGGTCCCGGAAGGCCTCGTCGGTCTCGAGCGCGGAGGCGATCGGGGTCGCCGCGAGCCGGGCACGGCGCGCCGGCGCGAACGACGCGACCCGGCGCAACGGGGCCGGAAGCTGCTCTGCCGGGACCTGGCCCAGTGCGTCCGCGGCCAGCGCGAGGGCACGCAGGCGTACCGGCTCGGGCAGCAGCGGCGGACCGTCGCCCGGGTCCTGGCCCCCGCCGGGTTCGGTCACAGCGCGCCGTCGTCGCTCTCGGCGTGCTGGTCGGGTCGGGGTACTCGCTCGATCGCGTCGTTGCGGCCGCACCAGCGGCAGGCGACCTCGAGGACGTCCTCGGTCAGGGTCTCGGCCTCCTCGACGCGTGGCTCACCGGCCAGGTCGAAGTGCCAGTACTCCCGGCGGCGTGCCTGGCGGGTCACGTCGAAGCGGGTCAGGTTGCCGCAGCCGCCACAGCGCCAGCGCGTCGTGGCGTCGAGCACCCACCGATCGCCCCCCTGCGCGACACGGCTGTCGTCGGCCGGCTGCACTCCGGGCGACCTGGCCATGGTGGCCTCCTCTCGTCGTACACCCCCGACTCCTGCTTCGAGCCTAATGGGAACGCCGGTCGTGGCGCGGCACCACGAGTACGTCGGTGGTCTTGTCTAGCGTCTCCGCCATGGGCAGCCTGCTCGAGTCCGACGCACCATCTCGCGGGTCGCACGCCGCCACGGCTCCTCGCGGCGTGCAGGGAAGCTTCGACGAGCTGGGCCGCCCGCTGCGCGAGGCGACCTTCTGCGTCGTCGACCTGGAGACCACCGGGGGCTCGCCCGCCGGTGGCTCGGGGATCACCGAGATCGGCGCGGTCAAGGTGCGTGGCGGCGAGGTGGTCGGCGAGTTCCAGACGCTGGTCAACCCGCAGACGTCGATCCCCGCGTTCATCGCGGTACTGACCGGCATCACCGACGGCATGGTCGCGACCGCGCCGCCGGCGGCGGAGGCGGTGCCGGCGTTCCTGGAGTTCGCCCGCGGAAGCGTGCTGGTGGCGCACAACGCGCCGTTCGACGTCGGGTTCCTCAAGCACTACGCCGCCGAGCTCGCGCTGCCCTGGCCGGCGTTCGAGGTCGTCGACACCGCGCGCCTCGCCCGGCGGGTGCTCACCCGCGACGACGCGCCCAACTGCAAGCTCGCCACGCTCGCACGCGTCTTCCGCTCCCCCACGACACCGATCCACCGTGCGCTCGACGACGCGCAGGCGACCGTGCACGTCCTGCACGGCCTGTTCGAGCGGCTCGGCCCGCTCGGGGTGCAGACGCTCGAGGAGCTGCACACGTTCTCCTCGCGAGTCGCGCCCGAGCAGCGCAAGAAGCGCCACCTGGCCGAACAGCTCGCGCACGCCCCGGGCGTCTACCTCTTCCGCGACCATCGCGAGCGCGTTCTGTACGTCGGCAAGTCCAAGGACCTCCGCACCCGCGTGCGCACCTACTTCACCGCCAGCGAGACCCGGTCGCGGATGGGCGAGATGGTGGGCCTGGCCGAGTCGGTGGTCGGTATCGAGTGCACCACCGCGCTGGAGGCCGAGGTCCGTGAGCTCCGGCTGATCAAGCAGCACAAGCCGCGCTACAACCGGCGCTCGCGCCACCCCGAGCGGGTGCACTGGCTGAAGCTGACCGTCGAGCACTGGCCGCGCCTCTCGCTCGTGCGCCAGGTTCTCAGCGACGGCGCGACCTACCTCGGGCCGTTCACGTCCCGGCGCACCGCCGAACGCGCCGCCGCCGCCTTGCACGAGGCGTTCCCGATCCGGCAGTGCAAGACCAAGATGGCGCGCGAGCCGCACACAGGTGCGTGCGTGCTCGCCGAGATGGGGCGGTGCCTGTCGCCGTGCGACGGGTCGGTCGCGCCCGGTCCCTATACGCGCGTCGTCGAGCGACTCCGCCACGCCCTGCTCGCCGACCCGCGTGAGGTGGTCGCGGCCGCCGAGTCGAAGATGGCGAGCCTGGCCACGCACTGTCGGTTCGAGGACGCCGCCGTGCACCGTGACCGGCTCACCGCGTTCGTGCGCGCCGCCGCCCGACGACAGCGCCTCAGCGCCTTGACCCGCTGCCCGGAGGTCGTGGCCGCGCGTCGCAACGACGCGGGCGCGTGGGAGGTCCACGTCGTACGCCACGGCCGGCTGGCTGCCGCCGGAGTCATCCCGCCCGGCGCGCACGCCGGCGAGTGGGTGCGCACGCTGCGCGCGGAGGCAGAGACCGTCACGCCAGGGCCGGGTCCCGCACCGTCGGCGACCGCCGAGGAGAGCGAGAGGATCCTGCGCTGGCTGGAGTCCGACGGCGTACGCCTGGTGCACGTCGACGGCGAGTGGTCGTGTCCCGTCGGCGGCGCGGAAGGCCATCGGCACACGCTCGACGCGGTCGAGGCGTCGAAGAGCTCGCTGGTGCCCTTCGACGACCGGCGCGACCTCCCGGTGCACCACCGGCCCGCGCGCTGACCAGGTGCTCGTGCAGAAGGCCTCGACGCGCTCGCACCAGTACCCCGACCAGCAACGTTTGCCCTGCTGCGCGCTGCCCGGCGACGAGCAACGTCGCCGGCCGGGGCACTAGGCTCGGCTCGTCATCTGCTGACGTGGGAGGGCGAGGAGCCGCCGTGATCACCGCGATCGTGTTCATCAACGCCGAGGTCGACAAGATCCCCGAGGTGGCCGAGCAGGTCGCCGCGATCGACGGCGTGAGCGAGGTCTACTCCGTCACGGGCGAGATCGACCTGATCGCGCTGGTGCGCGTCCGCGAGCACGACGAGGTGGCCGCGGTCGTGCCCGGCGGCATCAACAAGGTGCCCGGCGTCCTCGCGACCGAGACGCACATCGCCTTTCAGGCCTACTCCCAGCACGACCTCGAGGCAGCGTTCTCCATCGGCCTCGAGCACTGAGCGTCGGCTAGGCGTCGAACAGTCGGGCGCTGGTCTCGACCCAGCGCGCCAGCGCGACCTTGGCGGCCCCGCTGTCCAGCGACTCACGCGCACGCGCCATCCCCGCGGCGACCCGCTCGTGCAGGGTTCCGGCCTCGCCGGCGTGCATCGCCAGGGCCGCACCGGCGTTGAGGACGACGGCGTCGCGGACGGGCCCCGCCTCGCCGTCGAGCAGCCGGTGTACGGCGTCGGCGTTGAAGTCGACGTCACCACCGCGCAGCGCCGCTCGGGTCGCGGGCGGGATACCGAGTGCGGCCGGGTCGAGCGTCTCCTGCCGCACCGACCCGTCGGCGACCACCCACACCTGCGACGTCGTCGTGGTCGTCAGCTCGTCGAGCCCGTCGTCGCCGCGGAAGACGACCGCGTCGACCCCTCGCCGCGCCAGTACTCCGGCCAGGATCGGCGCCATCCGCAGGTCGGCACAGCCGACGGCCTGGACGGCGGGCCGAGCCGGGTTGGCCAGCGGGCCGAGGAAGTTGAACGTGGTTCCCACGCCGAGCTCGCGCCGCGCGACCGCGGCGTGCCGCAGTGCGGGATGGAACATCGGCGCGAAGCAGAAAGTGATGCCCGCCTCGCGGCCGACGTCGGCGACCGTCGCCGGCGGAAGGTCCAGGCGCACACCGAGCCGTTCGAGGACGTCGGCGGTGCCGCACGACGACGACGCCGCGCGGTTGCCGTGCTTGACCACGGTCGCACCGGCGCCCGCGGTCACCACCGCGGCCATTGTGGAGATGTTGACCGTGTGCGCCCGGTCGCCACCGGTGCCGACCACGTCGACGGTCCGGCCGGGTACGTCGATCGCGACGGCGTGCGCGTACATGGTGCGCACGAGCCCCTCGATCTCGTCGACCGTCTCGCCCTTGGCCCGCAGCGCGATCGCGAAGCCGGCGATCTGCACCGAGGTGGCGGTGCCCCCGAGCACCTCCTCCATCGCCCACGCCGTCTGCGCGGCGGCGAGGTCCTCACCCGCGACCAGCGCAGCCAGGATCTCCGGCCAGGAGTGTGCAGGAGCCATGACGTCTACCAGTGCCTCGGGTTCAGGCGCGCGCGCTGCCGGCGGCGGTCGTACGCGAGCGCAGCAGCCGGATCACAGCGTCGGCGAGCTGCAGCGGGTCGATCGGGTGGGGTACGGCCGCCTCGGCCTTGGACCAGGTGGCCAGCCACGCGTCCTGCGGACGGCCGGTGATCACCAGCGCGGGCGGCGCCAGGTAGATCTCGTCCTTCATCTGCCGCGCGATGCCCATGCCTCCGACGGGGACGGCCTCGCCGTCGAGGATCGCCAGGTCGATGTCACCGGCGTCGAGCAGCTGCCACACGACCGGCTCTGTCGCGGCCTCGGCGTACCCCACCGGCGGCAGGTCGGGGTGGGGCCGCTTGCCCAGCGCAAGCATGATGTCGGAGCGGGTGTTGACGTCGTCGCTGTAGACGAGAACCCGCAGCGGCTTGGCCGCGGAGGAGTCGGCGGAGTCGGTCTGCGCAGTCACCCGCCCGATGTTACCGGGTCGGCAGGGCGCTACCGCTGCGCGTTCGCCGCACGGGCGCGCGACTCGAGCCGGTCGAGCCGACGGTCCTCCCGGGCCGCTTCGCGCTGGCTCTGCCGGACCCACTGCACGAACAGCACGCCGAACACCACCAGCCCGACCAGGTCGCCGGAGCCCCACAGCAGACCACCGGCGAGCTCCTGGTCCTGCGCGGGCGTGCCGCCCCAGGTGCGCTCCTGCGCGGTGTACCAGTCGGCCGCGATGAGCGCCGACATGCTCATGATCGTCACACCGAGGAACGCGTGGAACGGCAGCGTCGCGAACACCGTGAGCATCCGGAAGGGGTAGGCCACCCGTCCTGGCACCGGGTCGATCCCGAGCAGCGGCCAGAAGAACAGGCTGCCCACCAGCAGGAAGTGCAGGTGCATCATCTCGTGCAGGTACGGCGAGCGCAGCGTCGCCTCGTACCACCCGGTGAGATAGAGCGCCCACGGAGTGAGCACGAACAGCGCGAAGGCCACCACGGGGAACGCCAGCACTCCCGCCACCCTGCTGTGCAGCAGGGCGAGCAGCCAGCGCCGAGGGGTGCGGGTCAGCGTGCGCAGCGCCAGCGTCACTGGCGCGCCGAGGGCGAGGAAGATCGGGGCGGCCATCGACAGCACCATGTGCTGCACCATGTGCGCGCTCAGCAGCACCGTGTCGTAGGCCGCGAGCGCCGACTGCGTGGCCAGCGCCGCGCTCCCGAGCCCGAGCACGACGAACGAGAACGTCCGCGCCGGCGACCACGCGTCGCCGCGGCGGTGCAGCACCCAGACGCCGTACAGGTAGGTCGCGCCCACAGCCAGCAGCACGACCGCCATCACCGGGTCGAACGTCCACCCGGTGAGCAGCGTCGAGCCGCTCAGCGGATCGGTCAGCCCGGGCTCGCCGGCCTGGAACGACAGGGTGGACACGCGCCCCAGCCTAGGCTTGCCCGCGGCGTGTCGAACCAGGAGGTGAGCAGGCGTTGGAGCGCCCTCGCAGGCGGGGCCCGAGCGCCGTCGAGACCGGCGCCGCAGCGCCTGTGAGGCGAGATGCACACGACATCCCCTGCGACTCGCGGGGGCGGAAGTGACCTCGCAAAACCGGACAGCCATAATGCTTCCCGTGGCCACAACAACCGCGATCCCCGCGTCCCGCCTGCACGGTCAGCACGACCGGCCCAGCATGGTCAGCGTCGGCACGATTGTCTGGCTCTCCAGTGAGCTGATGTTCTTCGCGGCGCTGTTCGCGTGCTACTTCACGATCCGCGCCGTGGCCCCCGAGCTGTGGGCCCAGGAGACCGCTCACCTCAACGTCCCGTTCTCCACCCTCAACACCACCGTGCTGGTGCTGTCGTCGGTCACCTGCCAGCTCGGCGTGTTCGCCGCCGAGCGCGGGCAGGTGGGCCGTCGCGGTGGGCTGTTCAAGTTCTCCCAGTGGGGTCTGCGCGAATGGTTCGTGCTGACCTACCTGATGGGCGCGTTCTTCATCGCCGGGCAGGTCGTCGAGTACGCCGAGCTGATCCACCTCGGCGTGACGCTGCCCTCGTCGCCATACGGCTCGGTCTTCTACCTCACCACCGGGTTCCACGGTCTGCACGTGACCGGGGGCCTGATCGCCTTCCTGTACGTCCTGGGCCGCACGTTCATGGCCCGCCGCTTCACCCACGAGCAGGCGGTCACCGCCATCGTCGTGTCCTACTACTGGCACTTCGTTGACGTGGTCTGGATCGCCCTGTTCGCGACCATCTACCTGATCAAGTAGCGACGGAGCGAGGGTTCTTTCGTGCGATTCCTGTCCACCCGGCGCCGGCACCCGCTCGCGGGGGTCGTGGTCGTGCTGCTGGGTCTGTTGATGGCCGGCGGTCTCTACGCCGTCGTCGCGCCGAAGTCGCCGGCGCAGGCCGACACCACCCAGCAGGACCTGGTCGAGGAGGGGCGCAAGCTCTTCCTCGTCGGCTGTGCCTCGTGTCACGGCAAGAACGCCGAGGGCATCCAGACCAAGGCCGGCAACAACCTCGGCCCGTCGCTGATCGGGGTCGGCGCCGCCGCGGTCGACTTCCAGGTCGGCACCGGCCGGATGCCGGCCGTGCAGACCGGTGCCCAGATGCCCACCAAGGACCCCGTATACACCCAGGCGGAGATCGAGGCGCTCGCCGCCTTTGTCGCCTCGTTGAGCCCGGGTCCGGCGATCCCGAGCGAGGAGGAGTACAACGCCGCGGGGATCGCGGGTGAGGACCTCGTCCGCGGTGGTGAGCTGTGGCGTACCAACTGCACGGCGTGCCACAACTTCAACGCCTCCGGCGGCGCGCTCCCCCACGGCAAGTACGCCCCCTCGCTGGAGGGCGTGAGTGACAAGCACATGTTCGAGGCGATGCTCACCGGGCCGCAGCAGATGCCGGTGTTCTCCGACCAGACGCTCACGCCGGAGGACAAGAAGCAGATCATCGCCTACGTCAAGAGCCTGCACGAGACACCCGACTACGGCGGCTTCTCCATGGGCTACCTCGGCCCCGTGCCCGAGGGACTGTTCGCCTGGGTGGTCGGAATGGGCGCGCTCGTCGGCTTCGCGATCTGGATCGGTACGGCTGGAGTGAGGTCGAAGAAGTGACCGACAAGCACAACGACGACACCGGCGAGCACGGCGACGAGGTAGCCCGCCGCAACGGTCACTCGACCGATGTCGTCTCGATGGACGGCGACCCGGTACACGACCCGGGTCTGCCGCCGCACGACCCGCGGCCCACCGACGTCGACGAGACGCTCGAGCGCCGCGCCGAGCGCCAGGTCGCCGGCATGTTCGGCATCGCGACGGTGCTTATCCTGGCCTCCTGCGTGGCGTACCTCTTCGTCGACATCGACGCCACCTTCCTCGACTTCAACGCCTCCAACTTCGCCATCGGCATGTGCCTCGGCCTCGCGCTGCTGCTCATCGGCATGGGCGCGATCCAGTGGGCGAAGAAGCTGATGACCGACCACGAGATCGTCGAGCAGCGCCACCCCGCCGCCTCCGCGCCGGCGGACGTGGCCGCCACCACGGCTGTGCTCAAGCTCGGCAACGAGGAGTCGGGCTTCGGCCGGCGAAAGATGATCCGCAACAGCCTGTTCGGCGCGCTCGGTGCCCTCGGCCTGCCGGCGGTCATCTTCCTCGGCGACCTCGGCCCGCTGCCGGGCAACTCGTTCTCCCGCACCGTGTGGAAGCGCGGGATGCGGGTGGTCAGCGACGTCACCGGTGTGCCGATCCGCCCGCAGGACCTCGAGATCGGACAGCTGGTCAACGCCGAGCCCGACATCCTCGTGGAGAACGAGGACGACGACTCCGGCGGCGAGCACACGCTGGAGGGCACCGCCCTGCTCAACGCCAAGGCAAAGGCGGCGGTGATCCTGGTGCGGATGCAGCCGGAGGACATCACGCCGTACCCCGGCCGCGTGAACTGGGGCATCGACGGGATCCTCTGCTACTCCAAGATCTGCACTCACGTGGGCTGCCCGATCAGCCTGTGGGAACAGCAGACCCACCAGCTGCTGTGCCCCTGCCACCAGTCGACGTTCGCCCTCGCAGACAACGGCGTCGTCGTCTTCGGCCCGGCCGCCCGCTCGCTGCCTCAATTGCCATTGGGGCTGGACAGCGAGGGCTTTATCATTGCTATGAGTGACTTCCACGAGCCCGTCGGGCCCAGCTTCTGGGAGCGTGGCGGCGAACAGGATGTGTCCCCATGAGCCAGAACGGCGTCCCCCGCCAGTCCAAGCTCGCGGGCCCGGCCAAGTGGCTGGACGACCGGCTGGGCCTGGCTTCCCTCGGCAAGAAGCAGCTGCGCAAGGTGTTCCCCGACCACTGGTCGTTCATGCTCGGGGAGATCGCGCTCTGGTCGTTCGTCGTCCTCCTGCTGTCCGGGGTCTTCCTGACATTCTGGTTCAAGCCGAGCATGGCCGAGGTCGAGTACATGGGCTCCTACGCCCAGCTGCGCGGCCTGCACATGTCCGAGGCCTACGCCACGACGCTGGAGCTGTCGTTCGACGTGCGCGGCGGCCTGCTGATGCGCCAGATCCACCATTGGTCGGCGCTGCTGTTCATCGCCGCGATGATGGCGCACATGCTGCGGGTGCTGTTCACCGGCGCCTACCGCAAGCCGCGTGAGCTCAACTACGTCATCGGCGCGCTGCTGCTGATCCTCGGCATCGTCGAGGGCTTCGCGGGCTACTCGCTGCCCGACGACCTGCTGTCGGGCACCGGGCTCCGGATCGCCGAGGGACTGATCCTGTCGATCCCCATCATCGGGTCCTACGTCTCGTTCTTCGTGTTCGGCGGCGAGTTCCCCGGCGACGACTTCATCTCGCGTCTCTATACCGTGCACGTGCTGCTGATCCCGGGAATAATCCTGGCGTTGATCGCCGCGCACATGCTGCTGCTCGTCTACCACAAGCACACGCAGTTCCCCGGGCCCGGACGCACCAACCAGAACGTTGTCGGATACCCCCTGCTGCCGGTCTACATGGCTAAGGCGGGCGGCTTCTTCTTCGTGGTGTTCGGCGTGACCGCGCTGATGGGCGCGCTGTTCCAGATCAACCCGGTGTGGAAGTACGGCCCCTACAACCCCGCGGAGGTGACTGCGGGATCGCAGCCCGACTGGTACATGGGGATCGCGGAGGGGCTGCTTCGCATCATGCCCGGGTGGGAGACCGAGCTGTTCGGCTACACGATCAGCTGGAACGTGCTGATTCCGGGCGTGGTCATGCCCGGCGTGCTGTTCGGCGTCGTGGTGGCCTACCCGTTCATCGAGCAGTGGATCACCGGCGACAAGCGTGACCACCACCTGCTCGAGCGTCCGCGCAACGCCCCCACGCGTACGGCGATCGTCGTCACGCTGATGACGATCTACGGCCTGCTGTGGATCGCCGGCGGCAACGACATCATCGCCGACCTGTTCGACCTCGACCTGAACGCGATCACGATCTTCATGCGCGTGATGGTCTTCGTCGGCCCGGTGATCGCGTTCATCGTGACGAAGCGCATCTGCCTGGCCTTGCAGCGGGCCGACCGCGAGAAGCTGCTGCACGGCATGGAGACCGGCGTGATCATGCGCCTGCCCAACGGCGAGTACATCGAGAAGCACGCGCCGATCTCCCCGGCCGAGGCCTGGAAGCTCACCGCGCACGAGCGTCCACGGGTGCTCGAGTCACCGGCGACCGAGGACGCCAACGGTGTCGTCAACCCAGGGACGCGTAAGCAGCGCCTGCGGGCGAAGCTGTCGCAGATGTGGTACGGCGACGACATCGAGAAGCCCACGCGTGCGGAGCTGGAGGAGGCGCACGCACACGCGCACTCCGACGGCCACGGCGCCGAGCACGCCCTCGAGGACGGCCAGGGCCAGGACGGACATGGCGAGGTCACCGAGGGCACCGACCGCTCCGAGCTCGAACCCCGCCGCTGACCCGACCAGCGAACCGGCGCGTCACCGCATCAGCTACCGCGGTGACGTGCCGTTTCGTCTGTGGTCGATGGACGCCGCACCGCAGCCCCGCGTCGCCACCCCCTCGCGCCGAGATTGCGCCAGTGGTCCAGGCCCGCCCCCACCGACTGAGCCATTCACGCAATCTCGACGCCAAGGAGAAGAACAGAGACTCTCCCATGACCCCGTCGCGCCGAGATTGCACCAGTGGCCCAGGCCCCGCCCCCACCGACTGAGCCATGCACGCAATCTCGACGCCAAGGAGAAGAACAGCGGCTCTCCCATGACCCCGTCGCGCCGAGATTGCGCCAGTGGCCCAATGGGCCGGCGCCAGCCGCGGGCCCAGAGACAGCGACGCCTCACCGGCCACGAATGTGGTGGTGAGGCGTCACCGCTCGTCGCGGGGTCAGGAGAGGGCGCTGCCCTTCTTGAACTCGGCGTAGGACACGTTCCAGTCGGTCCATCCGTTGTCGTACTCGATCGTCCGGTCGGTGCCGGTGACCTTCACGATGTCGCCGATCTGGCTCCGGTCGTACAGCCACTTGGCGTGGTCGAGGCTCATGCCCACGCAACCATGGCTCACGTTCTCGCTGCCCTGGCTACCGACCGACCACGGCGCCCCGTGCACGAACTCACCGGAGTCCGTCACGCGCATCGCCCAGTACACGTCGGGGATGTTGTAGTAATCCGGGTCGCCGGGGTTGATGCCAATGGTCCGTGCGTCCATCCGCTTGACGGTGTGCTTCTCCATCACGACCTTCGTACCGCTGCGGGTCTCGAAGCCGGCGCCGCCGGCGCTGATCGGGATCTGGCGGGCGAGCTTGCCGTTGATGAACACGTCGAGTCGATGGTGCTTGACGTGGATCCGTTGGATGACCTTGTCACCGATGGTGTACGAGACCTTCCGGCTCAGCTGCCCGTAGATGCCGTTGCCGGCGTCGACGCCGTTGACGGCGGCGTTCACCGTCACCTTGGTGCCGGGCTTCCAGAGGTTCTTCGGCCGGAAGTGCACCTCGGTGTCGCTGAACCAGTGCCAGGTGCCCTGCACCTGCGGCGTCGACTCGACCTCGAGCCTGCGCTCGAACGCGGCCTTGTTCTTGACGGGGATGTCGAAGCTCACGATGACCGGCATCCCGACCCCCACCGTGTCACCCTGCAGCGGAGCGATGCTGGGGTAGGTCTGCTCGTCGAGCGTGAGGTCGTCGGTGCGGAACGTGCTGGTGTCGCGCTTGACCTGACCGTCCTCGTCGGCGGCCACAGTGCGGATGACGTACTTCGCGCCGGGCTCGAGGAGCTCGCCGGCGGTCCACTCGGTGCCGTCGTCGTTCAGGGCACCGGGGAGACGTCCGCTCTCCTCGGTGGACCTCGCGACCACGCGCACCCGCTTCAGAGTGCCGTTCTCGGCGGTCAGCGCCAGCTCGGTGTCGACGCCGACGCCGCGTCGCTTCACGTTGTCCGAGACGGTGACGTCGGGAACGTCCTCCTCGGCGACCGCCTGCTCCTGGTCGGCGACGGCCGACTGGTCAGCGGCGCTGTCGGGCTCGTCGCCGCCGGCGGACGTGCAACCCGCCAGGGCGATCAGAGATCCCGCTGAGAGCAGCACCGCCACGTGACGCAGCCGTGCGAATCCGGTCCCCCGCACTGTCATTAAACCTCTCCCCTGGCACTAACGGTCAGATCGCTCCACGGTACTAGCAGAGGCAACCGAATCAGCAGCAGCCACGCACCCTGCGTGACCAAGGTCACCCTCGGTTAGTGCGCGTGCTCGCCCCGGTAGTACTCGAAAACGAATCCGGTGGTCGTCACGCTCAGGATGCCCGCGCCGATGATAAACAGCCACCAGCCGAATATCACGCCAATCACACAAACTGACAGCGCCAAACCGCAGAAAAGCGGCCACCACGAGTGCGGGCTGAAGAATCCCAGCTCGCCCGCACCCTCCACGATCTCCGCGTCGACCCGGTCCTCAGGGCGGGGCTGCATCCGCCGGGCGGTGAACCCGAGGTAGAACGTGATCAGCAGCGCCAGGCCCGTGGTCATGACCAGCGCGCTGGTGCCCGTCCAGTCCTCGGACATGTACCAGTAGATCGGCGTGATCAGCGCGAAGAAGACGGCGTTGAGCGCAAAGATCCAAGACTCGACCCTCACCTGCGGTCCTCCCCTTCGCTACGGTCCCCCACTTGGCCTTCCCGGCCCTCCATCTCCGGCGCGTCGCCCAGCCTGCCACCGCTGCGCTCCACGTGCTCGGCCATCTCCAGCGCGGCGATCTGCGGGTGGTGCAGATCGAACGCCGGGCTCTCCGAGCGGATCCGCGGGATCTCCAGGAAGTTGTGCCGCGGCGGCGGGCAGGACGTTGCCCACTCCAGGGAACGCCCCCAGCCCCACGGGTCGTCGACGCCGACCTGCGGCGCCTGACGGGACTTCCATACGTTCCACAGGAACGGGATCGTCGACGCGCCCAGCAGGAACGCCCCGATCGTCGAGACCTGGTTCAAGAACGTGAAGCCGTCCTGCGGCAGGTAGTCGGCGTACCGGCGCGGCATCCCCTCGGCACCGAGCCAGTGCTGGACCAGGAACGTGGTGTGGAACCCGATGAACAGCAGCCAGAAGTGCACCTTGCCCAGCTGTTCGTCGAGCATCCGGCCGGTCATCTTGGGCCACCAGAAGTAGAAGCCGGCGAACATCGCGAACACGACGGTGCCGAACACGACGTAGTGGAAGTGCGCGACCACGAAGTACGAGTCAGAGACCTGGAAGTCCAGCGGCGGCGAGGCCAGGATGATGCCGGTCAGGCCACCGAACAGGAACGTCGTCAGGAAGCCGAGCGACCACAGCATGGGGGTGTCGAACGACAGAGACCCACCCCAGATCGTGCCGATCCAGTTGAAGAACTTCACCCCGGTCGGGACTGCGATCAGGAACGTCATGAAGGAGAAGAACGGCAGGTTGACCGCGCCGGTCACGAACATGTGGTGCGCCCACACCGCCACCGACAGCGCCGCGATCGCCAACGTCGCGGCGACCAGCCCGATGTAGCCGAAGATCGGCTTGCGGCTGAACACCGGGAAGATCTCGGTCACGATGCCGAAGAAGGGCAGCGCGATGATGTAGACCTCGGGGTGGCCGAAGAACCAGAACAGGTGCTGCCAGAGGATCGCGCCCCCGTTGGCGGCATCGAAGACGTGCGCGCCGAGCATCCGGTCGGCGGCCAGGGCGAGCAGCGCACCGGCGAGGATCGGGAACGCGATCAGCACCAGCAGCGACGTGATGAGGATGTTCCAGGTGAAGATCGGCATCCGGAACATCGTCATGCCGGGCGCACGCATGCAGAAGATCGTGGTGATGAAGTTGACGCCACCGAGGATCGTGCCGAGACCGGCCATCCACAGGCCCATGATCCACAGGTCGCCGCCGACGCCGGGAGAACGCACCTCGTTGGACAACGGCGTGTAGGCGAACCAGCCGAAGTCGGCCGCGCCGAGCGGGGTCAGGAACCCGGAGAGCACGATGATCCCGCCGAACAGGAACAGCCAGTAGCTGAACATGTTCAGCCGCGGGAACGCGACGTCGGGCGCCCCGATCTGCAGCGGCATCACCACGTTGGCGAACCCGACGAACAGCGGGGTCGCGAACAGCAGCAGCATGATCGTGCCGTGCATCGTGAACAGCTGGTTGTAGACCTCGTCCTCGACCACCTGCTGCCCGGGGTAGGCCAGCTCGGCGCGGATGAGCATCGCCATCAGGCCGGCGACGAGGAAGAACGCGAACGACGTGGCGAGGTACATCTTGCCGATCAGCTTGTGATCGGTGGTCGTCAGGTAGTGCGAGATCCGCTGTCCGAGGGTCTTCTGCGGCACGCGGCCGGTGCTGACCCGCTGGGAGGTGTCGAAGGTCGTCACTCGGGTGCTCCGTTCCCGTTCTCGGGCTCGAGTCCGGCGATCTTGTCGGAATCGGTGCTTCCGAGCACGACGCCGGTGTTGCCCTCGGCCCGCAGCGACTGCAGGTGCTGCTCGTACTCAGCCTGGCTCACGACATGGACGTTGAACAGCATCCGGGAGTGTTCGAGCCCGCAGAGCTCGGCGCACTTGCCGGCGTAGGTGCCCTCCCGGGTCGGCGTGGTGATCCAGGTGTTCTCCCGCCCGGGGATGACGTCCATCTTGAAGTAGAACGCCGGCACCCAGAACGAGTGGATGACGTCGGGCGAACGCAGCCGGAACTTCACCGGCGTGTCGACCGGGAGGTAGAGGTCGGGGTCATCGGCCGGCGTGCCGACCGTGAACACGTCGTCGCCGTCGGCCGCACCCGGCTCGTCCTGGCCGTTCTGCCCCAGGTAGTTGAACGACCACGACCACTGCTGGCCGACCACCAGGATCTCTTCCTGCCCGGGCTGGTTCTCGGGCAGCATCTCCTCCTGGGTGACGACCGTGTGGTAGAAGAGCACGAAGATGATCACGAACGGTGCGACCGTGTAGAGCACCTCGATCGGCAGGTTGTAGCGCACCTGCGTGGGGATCTCGTCGTCCGCGCGACGGCGGTAGCGCACCATCGCCCAGATGATCAGGCCCCACACGAGGAAGCCCACGATCCAGGCGGCGATCCAGGCGCCGACCCACAACGCCTCCATCTTGGGCGCGGACGCGCTCGCGGACTCCGGAAGCCCCATCCGCTTCCACTGGTCGATCGTCGCGGTAGAACAGCCCGAGAGCAGCACCAGGCCGGTGAGCACTGAGAGCGAGGCGCCGACACGACGCCGCAGCAGCGAACGCGTCGAGCGCGTTCGTCGCGCCGGGGGCGCGGAGAGATTCGGACCCACGAGAGCCTTTCTCCGGTTGATGCTGGTGCCCGACCCGGCTGCTGCGTCTCCGCACGGGGGCCGACATGCAGTGCACCATGGCAACTTTCAGGCAAACACTAACGCAGGCATCGAGGCACAACTTGGGTAGGTCGGTCGCTAACGTCGGGGCTGTGAACGACACCGATATGCGGGGAGCCGACGGCTATCTCGACGCCGCGTCGGCGCAGCCGTTGCACCCGGCCGCACGCGAGATGCTGCTGTCCGCGTACGCCGAGGGATGGGCCGACCCGCGCGCGCTGCACTCCCCCGGCCGGCGTGCCCGCATGCTGCTCGACAACGCCCGTGAAGTCGTGGCGACGCTGCTCGGGGCACGCCCCGACGAGGTGTCGTTCCGGCCCAGCGGCACCGAGGCGATACATGCCGCAGTGCTGGGCACGGCTCAGGCCCGGAGCCGGGTCGGCCGGACGGTCGTGCATTCCGCGGTCGAGCACTCCGCCGTACTCCACGCCACGCAGTGGCTGGAGGACCACGGCGGCACGTCGGTGAGCGTGCCGGTGGACGCGACCGGACGGGTCGACTCCGACGCGTTCGTGGCCGAGGTCGGCGCTGCGGGTGTCGCGGTCGCGTGCCTGCAGCAGGCCAACCACGAGGTGGCCACGCTGCAGCCGGTCGACTGGGTGGCGCAGGGCTGCCTCGCCGCGGGTGTGCCGCTGTTCGTGGACGCCTCCCAAGCGGCGGGACGCCTCGACCCGCCACCGGGCTGGTCGCTGCTGACCGCGAGCGCGCGCACCTGGGGCGGTCCCAGCGGGGTCGGCGTGCTGGCGGTGCGCAAGGGCACCCGCTGGCGGGAGCCCGGGCCTGCGGACGACCGTGGGTACGTCGACGTGCCCGGTGCGTTGGCCGCTGCGGCGGCCCTGCGGGCGGTGGTGGCCGAGCGGGAGGCGGTCAACGCCCGCCAGTTCGCACTGGTGGAGCGAGTTCGCTCGCACGTCGCCGCGACCGTGCCCGACGTCGACGTCGTCGGCGCCGACAAGGACCGGCTGCCGCACCTGGTGACGTTCTCCTGCCTGCACGTGGAAGGCGAGGCGCTGGTGACCGAGCTCGACCGACGCGGCTTCAGCGTGGCGAGCGGCTCGGCGTGCACGGCCAGCACCCTGGAGCCCAGCCACGTGCTGGCGGCGATGGGCGCGCTGACGCACGGCAACGTGCGGGTTTCGCTGACGGCGTCCACGAGTGATGATGAGGTAGACCGCTTCCTCGCGGCGCTGCGCGACGTCGTCGCGCAGCTGCGCGAGGAGCTGGGGGTGTGAGGTCCATGGACGAACCGAGCCTGGTCATCGACTGCACCGGGATGCGCTGCCCGCTGCCCGTGATCGAGCTGACACGGCGACTGGAGGACGTCGAGGTCGACCAGGTGATCGGTCTGCTCGCCGACGACCCCGCCGCCAGGGCCGACGTACCCGCGTGGTGCCGGCTGCGTGGCCAGAAGTACCTGGGCGCACGCCAGCGTGGGGCCAGGAGGCTGTTCCTGGTGCGGCGCATCAGCTGAGCGCCGACCCGTGGGCGGCTACGGACGGGGGCAGCGCAGGTGGGGTGCGACCTCCGCCGTGGCCTCCTCGCCGTAGGCCTGGCTGAACCGCTCGAGCGCAGCCTGCTGGGTCAGGACGTACTCCTGCGTGCCGACCGTCTCCACGACGTGCGTGGCCAGCAGGCAGCCGACCTGTGCAGAGCGCTCCAGGCCCAGCCCCCAGCCGAGCGCGCCGACGAAGCCGCCGCGGAACGCATCGCCGACACCCGTGGGCTCCACCGCGTGGTTGGTGGGTACGGCCGGCACCTCGATCATCGGCTCGTCCTTGCGGTTGATCGTCACGCCCTTGTCGCCGTGGGTGATGACGTGGGTTCCGACCCGGTCGAGGATGTCGTCGGCCGACCAGCCGGTCTTCTGGGTGGCCAGCGCGGCCTCGTAGTCGTTGCTGAGGAGGTACGTCGCACCGTCGATGAGCCGGCGGATGAGGTCGCCGTCGCCCCAGTGCATCTGCTGCGAGGGGTCGGCCACGAACGCGTAGCCGCGGGCGCGGCACTCCTCGGTGTGCCGGGCCATCGCCTCGGGGTCGTTCGGGCTGATGATGACGAGCTCGGGTGCCCCGACCCGCTGCGCGATCGGGGCGAGCTCGATCTCGCGCGCCTCGGACATCGCACCGGCGTAGAACGACGCGATCTGCGCCATGGTCGAGTCGTTGGTGCACACGAAGCGCGCGGTGTGCTTGGTGGGCGACACGTGCACGGCGTCGCAGTCGACGCCGTGACGTTCCAGCCAAGACCGGTAGTCGACGAAGTCCTCACCGACGGCGCCGACGAGAACCGGCTGCAGGCCCATGCAGGCCATGGCGAACGCGATGTTGGCGCCGCACCCGCCCCGGCGTACCTCGAGGTCGTCGACCAGGAAGGACAGCGTGAGCCGGTCGAGCTGCTCGGCCACGAGCGAGTCGGCGAACTTCCCGGGGAACGACATCAGGTGGTCGGTCGCGATGGATCCGGTCACGAGGATGGGCACGAGGGGGCTCCGGCATCTGGTCGAGGCCAGCCGAGTCGGCTGCTGTGCGCCACAAACACTACCCATGCGTATGTCTGGTCGTGCGCCGCGTGTGGGTTCTACGGTGAGGGCTGCGGGCCGCAGCCGTGCCCGCGGTCTCGGCCAGGAGGTCGCCGTGCCCCGCTCGAACCTCGGTGTTCCGGATGTTCTGCTTCCCTCGTCGCCCTACGACGAGCGGGCCTGGAACGAGCTGTGGGAGGCCTGCGTCGTGGTCCTCGACCGGTATCCGCATGTCCGTCCGCC
>DATMEB010000082.1:0-2572 GCA_035557095.1 Nocardioidaceae bacterium
CGGCGGAGCCGGACACCCCAGACGCGCCGGACATCCCTGACGCGGACGTCCAGGACTCCGAAGCGACGGTGACCGAGCCGGAGTTGAGCCTCGAAGTGGAGCCGGTGCTGGACGAGGCGCCCGAGCCGGCGGTCGACCAGGCGCCCGAACCGGAGCCGGAGCGGTACGAGGAGCCCGAGCCCGAGTACCGACCCGAACCCGCGCCGGAACCGGAGACCGCACCCGAAGCCACGGGCATCTTCGCCGTCGACGAGGACTCCACCCCGACCCCGCCGCACGGCTTCAAGCTGCCCGCCGAGCCGGACGAGCACCGGGGTGCCACGTCGTGAGCGCCGCCATGGAGAACCCGTCGACCGGTGACATCACCTGGCTGCTCAACGACTTCGTGGACAAGGTGCACGGCGTCACCCACGCGCTGATCACGTCCTCCGACGGCTTCCCGCTGACCGCCTCGGCGGCGGTGCGGACAGACGACGCCGAGCAGCTCGCCGCGATCGCGAGTGGCCTGCTCAGCCTCGCCGGCAGCAGCGCCGCGCTGTACGGCAAGGGCGGTTGCGAGCAGATCATCATCCGGCTCACCCGCGGGTACTTCCTGTTCATGGGCATCGGCACCGGCGCGGGCCTCGCCGTGCTGACCGACCCCGAGTGCGACATGCGGGTGGTGGCCTACGAGATGACGCAGTTCGTCACCAACGCCGGCCACGCGCTCACTCCGGAGCTGCGCGCGGACCTGCGTCGGGTGCTGACCGCGCGCCGCCCCCAGGCATGACCGACCCCGCCAAGGACGTGATCACGGTGTCCAGTCACGACACAGGCGCAGGCCCGCGCAACGGCATCCGACCGGTGACGTACCAGATGAAGAGCAAGCGGGTCCGCGCGTACACGCTCACCGGCGGCCGCACCCGGACCCGGCACCACCTGCTGGTGGAGACGCTGATCTCGGTGCCCGAGTTCGACCCGGTGCTCGCCGACTCGCTCATGCCCGAGTCGCGTGCGCTGTACACCCGCGCGTGCCAGCGCATGTCCGTCGCGGAGCTGTCCGCGACGCTCACCCTGCCGCTCGGCGTGGTTCGCGTGCTGATCAGCGACCTCGCCGGGCAGAACGCGGTGTTCATCCACCCGACCGCCTACGCGTACCAGAACAACCCGCAAGTGCTGGAGAGGATCCTCGATGGACTCAAGCAGCTCCCCGTCTGAAGCCGGAGCCCTGTTCAAAACACTCCGGAACGGGGCCTGCGGCCACAAGGGGTCCTGTTTTGAATAGGGCTTCGGGTCTGCTGACGATATCCGCGAAGATCGTCATCGCTGGTGGCTTCGGGGTCGGCAAGACGACGATGGTCAACTCGGTGTCCGAGGTCGCGCCGCTGAACACCGACGCGTGGATGACCGAGGCGAGCGAGGGCATCGACGACCCGCCGAACGGCAAGAAGTCGACCACCACCGTGGCGATGGACTTCGGCCGGATCACGTTGCACGAGGACCTGTTGCTGTACCTGTTCGGCACGCCGGGCCAGTCGCGGTTCTGGTTCCTGTGGGACGACCTGTCCCGCGGCGCGCTGGGCGCGGTGGTGCTCGTCGACACCAACCGCATCGAGCAGTCCTTCGCGGCGGTGAACTACTTCGAGCACGACTCGGTGCTGCCGTTCATCGTCGCGGTCAACAGGTTCGAGGGGAAGCCGTCCCACGACCTCGACGAGGTCCGCGACGCGCTCGCGCTGGCCGACGACATCCCGCTGATCGAGTGCGACGCCCGCGACCGCGCGTCCTCGATCGGCGTGCTGAAGCAGGTCGTCGGGAACTCGCTAGCGCTGTCGAAGGTGACCGCGCCCGGCTAGCCGCCGGCCGTCCCCAAACCGATTCGTCCACGCCCGGAGGAGCAGTCGACACGATGCGCAAGGTGCTGATCGTCGGGGCAGGCCAGTCCGGCTTGCAGCTCGCCCTGACCCTGCTGGAGAACGACTTCGAGGTCACGGTCATGTCGGCGCGCACCCCGGAGGAGATCCGGGACGGTCGGGTGATGTCGACCCAGGCGTTGTTCGGCCCGGCGATGCGGCACGAGCGCGAGCACGAGCTGAACCTGTGGGAGGACGAGACGGTCCCGTTCGAGGGCCTCGGCGTGTCGATCGCCGCGCCGGACGCGAGCCGCGCGCTCGACTGGGTGGCGAAGCTGGACGAGCCGGGCCAGTCGGTCGACCAGCGGGTGAAGATGGCGGGCTGGCTGGAGCTGTTCGAGGAGCGCGGTGGGCAGCTCGTCATCCACGGCGTGACCACGGCCGACCTCGACAAGCTCGCGGGCATGTACGACCTCACGATCGTCGCGGCCGGCAAGGGCGAGCTGGTGCAGCTGTTCGACCGCGACCCGTCGCGGTCCCCGTTCACGAAGCCGCAGCGCGCGTTGTCGCTCGTGTACGCCCACGGGGTCGAGCGCCGGCCGGAGCACCCCGACTTCGCCGCGGTCCGGTTCAACATCATCCCCGAGGTCGGGGAGCTGTTCATGATCCCGTGCTACACGGTGACCGGGAACTGCGACATCCTCTTCTTCGAGGGCCTGCCGGGCGGTCCGCTGGACGTG
>DATMEB010000083.1:0-4833 GCA_035557095.1 Nocardioidaceae bacterium
TGGGCTTCCAGGTTGCGGGTGTAAACCGCGTACGCACGCTCGTAGAAGGCCATGAACACCAGCCGCTCGATCTGGCTGTAGGTGTCGGCGCGGTAGCCCTTCATAACGTGTTCGACACGGACGTCCTCGTTGGCGGCCGGATCGATCTCGCGCGTGACAACCAGGTAGTTACGGAGTGCGATCGCGTGCAGATGCTCCTCAGCGGTCCACCGGCCCACCCAGCGGCCCCACTTCTCCTCGAGGATGAAGCTGAACACGAACTCGCGGTGGTATGCGGCGAGGTTGTCCTTCTGGATGAGCAGGATCTCCAACGCGTCGGTGACGTACTTGGGCAGCGTGACCTGGGAGGGCTCCCAGTCTTGGCCGCCCAGGAACGCGAAGTTCTGGCCCTGCTCGAAGGGCACGTAGTCGTGCGCGAACCAGATGTCCTCGGATTCCAGATGCCGGGTGAGGTTCTCGTCGACCACCGGCTCGAGTTCGAGGATCAGCGCATTAGGGACAGGTTTCTGTGCCATGAAAGTAACTGTAACCCACGTTCACACCTTTTTGAAATCGGGTGAGCGTGTCCTCCTCTACAGCGTCAGGCCCGGGTAAAGCGGGTTGGCCGCCAGCATTTCGGCCGCCGCGGCGTGCACGCGGTCGGCGGTCCCGTCGGCCAGCTTGTACTTGGCTTTCGACGGCCCGGACGACGCCGCGGCGGGCTCGGTGTTGGTGAGCACGTCGACCACCAGCTCGGCCACCCGGTCGAATTCGGCCGCGCCGAAGCCGCGGGTGGTCAGTGCGGGCGTGCCGAACCGGATGCCGCTGGAGTACCAGGCGCCGTTCGGGTCGTTGGGGATCGAGTTGCGGTTGGTCACGACGCCGGAGTCAAGCAGCGCCGATTCGGCCTGGCGTCCCGTCACGCCGAAGGACTGCACATCGAGCAGCACGATGTGGTTGTCGGTACCGCCGGTGACAAGCGTGGCTCCGCGCTTCAGGAAGCCCTCGGCCAACGCCTTGGCGTTGTCGGCGACCTTCTGGGCGTAGGTCTGGAACGCCGGCTGGCGCGCTTCGGCGAGAGCGACCGCCTTGGCGGCCATCACGTGTGACAGCGGGCCGCCGAGAACCATCGGGCAGCCCTTGTCGACGGCGTCGGCATACTCCGGCGTGGCGAGCACGAGACCGCCGCGCGGGCCGCGCAGCGACTTGTGGGTGGTGGTCGTCGTGACGTGGGCGTGCGGCACCGGGTCCTCGTCGCCGGTGAAGACCTTGCCCGCGACCAGGCCCGCGAAGTGGGCCATGTCCACCATCAGCGTCGCGCCGACCTCGTCGGCGATCTCGCGCATCTTGGCGAAGTTGACCCGCCGCGGGTACGCCGAGTAGCCCGCGATCAGCACGAGCGGCCGGAACTCGCGCGCCGCCTCGGCGACCTTGTCGTAGTCGAGGAGCCCGGTCTTGGGGTCGGTGCCGTAGCTGCGCTGGTGGAACATCTTGCCGGAGATGTTCGGTCGGAACCCGTGGGTCAGGTGACCACCGGCGTCCAGCGACATGCCCAGCAGGCGCTGGCTGCCGAACTGGGCGCGCAGCTTCTCCCAGTCCTCCTCCTCCATCGCGTTGACGTGCTTGACCCCGGCCGCCTCCAGTGCCGGCGACTCGATGCGGTTGGCCAGGATCGCCCAGAACGCCACCAGGTTGGCGTCGATGCCGGAGTGTGGCTGCGCGTAGGCGTAGTCGGCCCCGAACAGCTCACGTGCGTGCTCGGCGGCCAGCGACTCGACGGTGTCGACGTTCTGGCAGCCGGCGTAGAACCGGTGACCGATCGTGCCTTCGGCGTACTTGTCCGAGAGCCAGGTGCCCATCGTGAGCAGCACCGCCGGTGAGGCGTAGTTCTCGCTCGCGATCAGCTTCAGCGACGCGCGCTGGTCGGCCAGCTCCGCACGGGTAGCCTGGGCGATGCGGGGCTCGACCGACGCGATCACGTCGAGCGCCGAGTTGTAGGCAGTGCTCACGGCGTTCATGTCTGGGCTCATGCGGGTCAGCCTAGTGCTGCAGTTGCGCGTGGCCTGCGTCACGCCCCGCGGCCGGACCCTGTTTTGGTCGTCTCTCTATCTGAGACTGGGTCTCACGAAATGAGACTCCTGTTTGCCCTATTGACAGTTGTCCCGAAGGATTCACTGCATGGCATCTGCAGTCGCAACGCACAAGTACCTCGTGGCCCGGCGCCACGTGGACTTCGGTCGCGTGCGCAGCATGATGTGTCCGCCGGTCTAGACCCGCCCAGCTCCCCAGCAGCCGGGCGCGCGGTCGCCCGGCAGAGCCGCCCCTCGACGATGTCGCAGGGCTATGGCGGACCGAGCGAACGTGCGTCTCCCTCGTAGAGAGATCCACGTATGACTCCCCCCAGCACAACGCAGGAAGCCCCGCAGGCCGCCAACACTCAGGGGTCGCCGCAGTCGCCGGGCTCCCGCGCCCCCGCACGCAAGAAGCGCGGTGAGGGTCAGTGGGCACTCGGCTACCGCGAGCCCCTCAACGCCAACGAGCAGGCCAAGAAGGACGATGACGCTCTCAACGTCCGCGCCCGCATCGAGAACATCTACGCCCACCGCGGCTTCGACTCCATCGACGGCACCGACCTGCGCAACCGGTTCCGCTGGTGGGGCCTGTACACCCAGCGCAAGCCGGGCATCGACGGCGGCCGCACCGGTGCGCTCGAGCCGCACGAGCTCGAGGACAAGTACTTCATGCTCCGCGTCCGCATCGACGGCGGGCAGCTCGACCTCGAGCAGCTGCGGACGATCGCGGACATCTCCACGACCTACGCACGCGACAGCGCCGACGTCACCGACCGGCAGAACATCCAGCTGCACTGGGTCAGCGTCGAGGACATGCCGGCGATCTGGGACCGCCTGGAGGCGGTCGGGCTGTCGACGCAGGAGGCCTGCGGCGACTGCCCGCGCGTCGTGATCGCGAGCCCGGTCGCGGGGATCGCCGCCGACGAGATCGTCGACCCCACCTGGGCCGTCGAGGAGATCGCGACCCGCTACATCGGCAGCCCGGAGTTCTCCAACCTGCCGCGCAAGTACAAGACCGCGCTGACCGGCCACCCGAGCCAGGACGTCGCGCCCGAGGTCAACGACATCGCGTTCGTCGGTGTCGAGCACCCCGAGCACGGCCCCGGGTTCGACGTGTGGGTCGGTGGCGGGCTCTCCACCAACCCCAAGCTCGCGCAGCGTCTGGGCGCGTGGGTGCCGCTGGAAGAGGTCCCCGACGTGTGGTGGGGCGTCACCAGCATCTTCCGCGACTACGGCTACCGCCGACTCCGCAGCCGCGCCCGGCTGAAGTTCCTGATGGCCGACTGGGGCTCGGAGAGGTTCCGTGAGGTGCTGGAGACGGAGTACCTCAAGCGCAAGCTCGTCGACGGTCCCAAGCCACCGACCCCGCCGTACACCGGTGACCACGTCGGCGTCAGCAAGCAGCACGACGGCCGCTACTTCGTCGGCGCCACGCCCACGGCCGGGCGCATCTCCGGCACCCAGCTGTCCAAGCTCGCCGACATCGTCGAGGAGCACGGCTCGGGCCGCCTGCGCACCACGCCGTACCAGAAGATCCTGGTGCTCGACGTCGACGAGGACCGCGTCGACTCACTGGTGGAGGCCCTCGACGGCATCGGGCTGTCGGCCCGTCCGTCGGCCTGGCGGCGCAGCACGATGGCCTGCACCGGCATCGAGTACTGCAAGCTGGCGATCGTCGACACCAAGGACCGCGCCCGGGCGCTCGTCGACGACCTGGAGCAGCGGATCCCCGACCTCGACACCCCGATCACGGTGAACCTCAACGGCTGCCCCAACTCCTGCGCTCGCATCCAGGTCGCCGACATCGGGCTGAAGGGCCAGCTCGTGCTCGACGACGACGGCGAGCAGGTCGAGGGCTTCCAGGTCCACCTCGGTGGCGGACTCGGGCTCGACGCCGGCTTCGGTCGCAAGCTGCGGGCGCACAAGGTGACGTCGGCAGCGCTGACCGACTACGTCGAGCGCATCGTCCGGAACTACCTCGACGACCGGCAGGCCGACGAGCGCTTCGCCCAGTGGGCCACGCGGGCCGACGAGGAGCTCCTGAAGTGAGCGGCTTCGCGATCCCGTTCCACTGCCCCTACTGCGGTGACGAGGACCTGCGGCCGCACGAGGACAAGCACGGCGCCTGGGAGTGCCGGTCCTGCCTGCGGGCCTTCAGCATCAAGTTCATCGGCCTTCTGGCCCCGCCCTCGACGACAGGGAAGGGGAGCTCATGACCACCGTGGACCTCGAGACCCCGAGTTTTCGTGCGCCGGCGCGCTCGGCCGACGAGCTGCGCGAGCTGGCGGGCATCGCCGGGTCCGAGCTCGAGCTCGCGCCCGCCGAGCTGATCATCGAGTGGGCTGTCGACACCTTCGGCGACCGGTTCTGCGTGACCTCGTCGATGGCCGACGCCGTCCTGGCCCATCTGGCCGGCCAGGTCGCACCGGGCATCGACGTCGTCTTCCTCGACACCGGCTACCACTTCGCCGAGACCATCGGCACCCGTGACGCCGTTGAGGCGACGCTGCCGGTCAACGTGCTTACCGCCAAGCCGGCACAGACCGTCGCCGAGCAGGACCAGGCCTACGGCAAGGACCTGTACAAGACCGACCCCGACCTGTGCTGCGCCCTGCGCAAGGTCGCACCGCTGCGGGACACGCTGGCGACGTACGACGCCTGGGCCACCGGCCTGCGGCGCGACGAGACCCACAACCGCGTGATCGCGCCGGTCGTCGGCTGGGACGAGGGCAAGGGCAAGGTCAAGGTGTCGCCGCTGGCGCGGTGGAGCGAGGCCGACGTC
>DATMEB010000084.1:0-2011 GCA_035557095.1 Nocardioidaceae bacterium
CGGTTGGCGACCTGTTCGATCGGGACCGGGTTGAGGAACAGCCGCTTGCTGCGGCCCTCCTTCGCGGTCACGACCAGCTCGGCCTCGGTGAGGACGGTGAGGTGCTTCATGACGCCGAACCGGCTCATCCGGTCGGCGAACTCGTCGCACACCTCGCCGACGGTGCGGCCGTCGCGGGCGAACAGCAGGTCGAGGATCTCCCGGCGGGTCGGGTCGGCGAGCGCCTTGAAGACGATGTCCTGCGAGTCCATGCCCGAACCTTATGTGACCATATGGTCACACGTCAACAGGTCGAGGTCACCAGGTATCGGTCGTCGCTGATCTCGCGGCCCCAGAACACCGCTTCCGGCAGCCGGCGCAGCACGGCCTCGCGGCCGGTCGCCCCCACCAGCGCCACGGTCTCCTCGGCACTCAGGCCTGCGCCGGTGGACCAGTTGCCCTCGACCAGCAGCAGTCGTCCGCCCGGGCGCAGGAGGGCGAGCCAGCGGTCGAGCGCGGCAGCGGGGGAGGGCATCGCCCAGAGCACGTGCCGGCTCAGCACCACGTCGTACGCCGCGTCCGCCAACGGCGGCGCGGCCGCGTCTCCCACTGTGAACGTCGCGAGCTGCCCGGCCTTGGTCTGCGCACGCCGCACCATCTCGGGCGAGAAGTCGACGCCGTCCACGGCGTACCCCTCCTCGGCGAGCAGCAACGACAACGTGCCGGTCCCGCACCCGACGTCGGCCACCTTCGCCGGAGGCTCCGGAAGGTGCTCGAGCAGGAGGTCGCGCCAGGCCGCCCGGCACGCAGGGTCGGCCAGACCGTGGTCGGCCGCCTCGTCGAACGTGACGGCTTCGGCGTTCCAGAGTTCTTCGTCGCTCACGGCCTCAGCCCACCACGCTGACTGCGCCCGAATCCAATCCCGGTACTCCACGGGCGAACGGCCCACGAAACGGTGTCCCAGGGGCCGTTCGACCGTGGACTACCTGCCATTCGTTGGCGTTGGAGAACCCGGCCCACTCGGTCGGGTCACTCATCCGGCCCAGGCAGGGTCCCAGCCCTCGACGTCCGCGGCGGGGCGGGTCGCGGGACCGGTGTAGACGGCCGAGGGCCGGATCAGCCGGCCGGTGCGCTTCTGCTCGAGGATGTGGGCCGACCACCCGCCGGTGCGGGCACACGTGAACATCGACGTGAACATCGGGGCCGGGACCCCTGCGAAGTCGAGCACGATGGCGGCCCAGAACTCCACGTTGGTCTCGAGCACCCGGTCGGGGCGGCGTTCACGCAGCTCCTTGAGGGCAGCGTCTTCGAGGGCGGTGGCCACCTCGGCGCGCGGAGCGTTGAGCTCCTTGGCGGTGCGGCGCAGCGTGCGGGCGCGGGGGTCTTCGGCGCGGTAGACGCGGTGGCCGAAGCCCATCAGGCGTTCGCCGGAGTCGAGGATCTGCTTGACGTATGCGGTGGCGTCGCCGGACTTCTCGACGTCCTCGATCATCGTCAGGACGCGTGCCGGGGCTCCGCCGTGCAGAGGGCCGGACATCGCACCCACGGCACCGGACAATGCCGCGGCGACGTCGGCACCCGTCGAAGCGATGACGCGGGCCGTGAAGGTGGAGGCGTTCATGCCGTGCTCGGCGGCCGAGATCCAGTAGGCGTCGATCGCCTTCACGTGGTCGGGATCGGCCTCGCCGCGCCAGCGGATCAAGAAGCGCTCGGGGATCGAGCGGGCCTTGTCGATCTCGAGCTGCGAGATCGGCGGGCGTCCGACGCCCCGCGCCGACTGGGCTACGAACGACAGGGCCATCACCGACACCCGGGCGAGGTCGTTGCGGGCGTCCTGATCGGAGATGTCGATCAGCGGCTTGAGGCCCCATTCGGGCGCCAGCATCGCCAGCGCGGCCTCGAGGTCGGTGCGAGCGTCCCCGGTGCGGACCGCGAGTGGGTGCGGCTGGGCGGGAGGCATGCCGGGCTCGTAGCTTCCGTCCACGAGCAGCCCCCAGACGCCCTCGAAGGGAACCTTGCCCACCAGCTCCTC
>DATMEB010000085.1:0-15455 GCA_035557095.1 Nocardioidaceae bacterium
AGAGGTCGCATGGTGGCCACCTTCTGGGTCGTTCGGCGGGAGGGACTGCGGCCCCGCGGCGGGGCATAGCGGCAGTCTGTCACCTCAGCCACTCGGCCACCGGGAGGCATCGCCCCGTGTGGCAGAATCGGTGGTCGGGAGACCCCCGAATCGCCCCCCTCGGCCGACGTTCGCCGCACCCGGCACGATCCTCCTGCGTCGTCCGCTGCCCACTACGAAACAAGGTCTCCTGAAATGGTTGCTGACATGGCGTTTCCCGAACCCGGCTCGGCTCGTGACGAGGATCCCGCGTTCGCCCTGCACCGGGGCGGCAAGATGGAGATCAGAGGCACGGTCCCGGTAGAGACCCGCGACGACTTGTCGCTGGCGTACACACCCGGGGTCGCGCGCGTCTGCGAGGCGATCGCGGCCGACCCGTCGGCGGCGCACGACCTCACCTGGATCGGCAACACCGTGGCAGTGGTCACCGACGGCACGGCGGTGCTCGGTCTGGGTGACATCGGACCCACCGCGGCCATGCCGGTGATGGAGGGCAAGGCCCTGCTCTTCAAGCACTTCGCCGGCGTCGACGCTGTGCCGATCTGCCTGGACACGACCGACGTCGACGCGATGGTCGAGACCGTCGTCAACCTCGCCCCGAGCTTCGGTGGCATCAACCTCGAGGACATCGCCGCTCCGCGGTGCTTCGAGATCGAACGCCGCCTCAAGGACCGGCTCGACATCCCGGTCTTCCACGACGACCAGCACGGCACCGCTGTGGTGGTCCTCGCGGCGATGCGCAACGCGCTGCGGATCACCCAGCGTGACCTCGCCCAGGCCCGGGTCGTGATCTCGGGCGCCGGTGCAGCCGGCGTGGCGGTCGCGCGGATCCTGCTGGCCGCCGGGGTGGGCGACCTGCAGGTGGTCGACAGTCAGGGGGTCCTGCACCCCGACCGCAGCGACCTCAACCCGGTGAAGCTCAGCCTGGCGCAGGAGACCAACGTGAGTGGTCTGTCCGGTCGGCTGGCCGACGCGCTCGACGGTGCGGACGTGTTCGTCGGAGTCTCCGGTGGCACGGTTCCCGAGGAGGTCGTGGCCGGGATGGCCGACGACGCCGTGGTGTTCGCGCTGGCCAACCCCAACCCGGAGGTGCACCCCGACATCGCGCGGCGGCACGCCCGCGTGGTGGCGACCGGCAGGTCGGACTATCCGAACCAGATCAACAACGTCCTGGCGTTCCCGGGCATCTTCCGCGGAGCGCTCGACGTACGCGCGCGGCACATCACCGAGGGCATGAAGCTCGCCGCGGCCGAGGCGCTCGCCGGTCTCGTCACCGACTCCGACGACCTCGAGGAGACCTGCGTGATCCCGTCGCCGTTCGACCCCCGGGTCCCGCAGGTGGTGGCCGAGGCGGTCGCCGAGGCCGCCCGGCGCGACGGCGTCGCCCGCCGCTGACCGAATGTCCCGGGGCCGCTAGGGTCGAGGGATGTTCGCCGTATACGCCGAAGGATTCAGCAAGGACGAGCCGCTGTCCGGACTCGGGCTGGGTGAACGCCCCGCTCCGGAGGCCCCGGAGGGCTGGACGACCGTCGACGTCAAGGCCGCCGCGCTCAACCACCACGACCTCTGGTCGCTGCGCGGCGTCGGTCTGAAGGAGGAGGCCCTCCCGATGACCCTCGGCTGTGACGCGGCCGGGTACGACGAGGACGGCAACGAGGTGCTGGTGCACGCCGTCGTCAGCGACCCTGCGTGGCTCGGCGACGAGACGCTCGACCCCGGTCGTTCGCTGCTGTCCGAGCGCCATCCCGGCACGTTCGCCGAGAAGGTCGCGGTGCCGAGGCGCAACGTCGTACCCAAGCCGGCCGGGTTGTCGTTCGAGGAGGCCTCCTGTCTTCCGACGGCCTGGCTGACGGCGTACCGCATGCTGTTCACGCAGGCCGACCTCAAGCCAGGCGACGCCGTGCTCGTCCAGGGTGCCGGCGGGGGAGTGGCGACCGCGCTGATCGCGCTGGCTCGGGCCGCGGGCATGCGGGTCTTCGCGACCAGCCGTGACGAGCAGAAGCGCAAGCGTGCGATCGACCTCGGCGCGCACGAGGCCGTCGAGAGCGGCGCCCGGCTGCCGCAGAAGGTCGACGCGGTGATGGAGACCGTCGGCGCAGCGACGTGGTCGCACTCGCTGAAGTCGCTGCGGCCCGGTGGCACCGTGGTGGTCTGCGGCGCGACGTCGGGACCCAACCCCGACGCGACCGAGCTCAACCGGATCTTCTTCCTGCAGCTGCGGATCCACGGTTCGACCATGGGTACGCGCGACGAGCTGCGTCAGCTCGCCGACTTCCTCGACGTCACCGGCACCCGGCCGCTGATCGACCGGACGCTGCCGATGAGCGAGGCCAGGGACGGGTTCGCCGCGATGGCCGAGGGCGACGTGTTCGGCAAGGTCGTCTTCACCCTCTGACCCACGATGGGTGACCAGGGTGGTCAGGCGTCCTCGTCGAGCTCGTCCTCGTCGTGGCGGGCGAGCCAGGTCGCGAAGCGCTCCACCGCGGCCTCGAACTCCGGGTTGAGGTCGCAGAACTCCTGAAGCCGTTCAGCCAGCCAGGCCAGCGTCACCTGCTCGTCGCCGCGCCGGCCCTCGAGCTCCTCGATACCTCGGTCGGTGAAGTACATCAGCCGCCGCGCCGGTCAGGAGAAGGCCTGCTGCAGCAGGGCCTTGGACTCCTCGGCGTGCACCGCGGCCGAACCCACCGACGGCGCCGCCGACTCGGGCCGGGACACGCGGTAGAACGGCACGGGCAGCTCCGAGGTGAGATGCAGTGCCATGTGCGGCCACGGGCCCATGTTCGCGGGCTCGTCCTGCACCCAGCGGACCTCCTGCAGCCGGGGGAAGCGCTTGAGCTCGCTGAGCAGGTCCTCGACCGGGCGCGGGAACAGCTGCTCGAGCCGCACGACCGCGGTCGTGGGCGCGTCGCCCTCGCGCTTCTTGCGCTCGGCCAGCAGGTCCCAGGTGACCCGGCCGGAGCAGAGCACCACCTTCTCGACCTTCTCGGCGTCGACCTCGGGGTCGCCGATGACCGAACGGAAGTGACCCTCGGTGAAGTCGCCCGGATGCGACGCGGCGTCCTTGCGCTTGAGCATCGACTTGGGGGTGAACACGATCAGCGGCCGGTGCAGGTCGCCCAGCGAGTGCCTGCGCAGCAGGTGGAAGTAGCTCGCCGGGGTCGACGGCTGGGCCACCGTGAACGCGTCAGCCGCGGCGAGGGCCAGGAAGCGCTCGATCCGCGCCGAGGAGTGGTCCGGGCCCTGCCCCTCGTAGCCGTGCGGCAGCAGGAGCACGACGCCGGAACGCTGGTTCCACTTGGCCTCACCGGCGGAGATGAACTCGTCGATCACCACCTGCGCGCCGTTGACGAAGTCGCCGAACTGCGCCTCCCAGCACACCAGGGTGTTGGGCCGGGCCACCGAGTAGCCGTAGTCGAAGCCCATCGCGGCGTACTCCGACAGCAGGGAGTCGTAGATGTAGAACTGCCCCTGCTCGTCGGAGAGGTGCTGCAGCGGCGTCCACTCCTTGGCGTTCTGCCGGTCGATGATCGTCGCGAAGCGCTGCACGAACGTGCCCCGGCGCGAGTCCTGGCCCGAAAGCCGCACCGAGCGGCCCTGCATCAGCAGGGACCCGAACGCGATGATCTCGCCGGTGCCCCAGTCGATCGGGCCCTCGGTGATCGCCGCCGCGCGGCGCTGCAGCTGCGGCAGCACCTTGGGGTGCACGGTGAACTCGTCGGGCACGGAGGTGTAGGTGTCGGCGACCTTCTTGAGCACGTCGAAGGTCACGGCGGTCTCGACGTCCTCGTCGCCACGCTTGGTGGGGTACTCCGGGACGGTGACGTACGGGTCCTGTGCCTCGTTCTTGGCCTCGCGGACCTCCTTGAAGACCCGCTCGAGCTGCTGCTGGTAGTCGCGCAGCGCCTGCTCGGCCTCCTCGACGGTGATGTCGCCACGACCGATCAGGGCCTCGGTGTAGAGCTTGCGCACCGAGCGCTTCTGCTCGATCAGGTCGTACATCAGCGGCTGCGTGTACGACGGGTCGTCGCCCTCGTTGTGGCCGCGCCGCCGGTAGCAGATGAGGTCGATGACGACGTCCTTCTTGAATGCCTGGCGGTACTCGAAGGCCAGCCGCGCCGTACGAATGCACGCCTCGGGGTCGTCGGCGTTGATGTGGAAGATCGGCGCCTGCACCATCCGGGCGACGTCGGTGCAGTACAGCGACGAGCGCGACGCGGCCGGTGAGGTGGTGAAGCCGACCTGGTTGTTGACCACCACGTGCACAGTGCCACCGGTGCGGTAGCCGCGCAGCTGCGACAGGTTGAGGGTCTCTGCGACCACGCCCTGGCCGGCGAAGGCGGCGTCACCGTGCACCAGCAGCGGCAGCACCGGGAACTCCTCGCCGCGGTTCAGGATGTCCTGCTTGGCCCGTGCGATGCCCTCGAGCACGGGGTCGACGGCCTCCAGGTGCGAGGGGTTGGCGGCCACCGAAACCTTGATCCGGTCGCCGTTGCCGGCGGTGAACTCGCCCTCGGCGCCGAGGTGGTACTTCACGTCGCCGGAGCCCTGCACCGTGCGCGGGTCGATGTTGCCCTCGAACTCACGGAAGATCTGCGAGTAGCTCTTGCCGACGATGTTCGCCAGCACGTTGAGTCGTCCGCGGTGGGCCATGCCGATGCAGACCTCGTCGAGGTGGTTCTCGGCGGCGGCCTCGCAGATCTCGTCGACCAGCGGGATCGTGGTCTCGCCGCCCTCGAGGCTGAACCGCTTCTGGCCGACGAACTTGGTCTGCAGGAAGGTCTCGAAGGCCTCCGCCTGGTTGAGCTTGTGCAGGATGCGCAGCTGCTCCTCGCGCGGCGGCTTCTTGTGCGGCTGCTCCACCCGCTCCTGGATCCAGCGACGCTGCTCGGGGTCCTGGATGTGCATGTACTCGATGCCCACGGTGCGGACGTAGGAGTCGCGCAGGATGCCGAGGATGTCGCGCAGCTTCATGATCCGGCGCGACGAGCCGAACGAGCCGGTGGCGAACTCGCGGTCGAGGTCCCACAGCGTCAGGCCGTGGGTCTCGACGTCGAGGTCCGGGTGGCTGCGCTGCTGGTACTCCAGCGGGTCGGTGTCGGCCATGATGTGGCCGCGCACGCGGAACGCGTGGATGAGCTCGAGGACGCGCGCCTGCTTGCTGACCTCGTCCTCGTGGTTGGCCGAGATGTCGGCGGCCCAGCGGATCGGCTCGTACGGGATGCGCAGGGAGTGGAAGATCTCGTCGTAGAAACCCTCCTCGCCCAGCAGCAGCATGTGCAGGCGACGGAGGAACTCACCGGACTGGGCACCCTGGATCACCCGGTGGTCGTAGGTCGAGGTCAGCGTCATGACCTTGCTGACCGCGTTGCGGACCAGCGTCTCCTGGGCTGCGCCCTGCCACTCCGGGGGGTACTCCATCGCGCCGACGCCGATGATCGCACCCTGGCCCTGCATCAGCCGCGGCACCGAGTGGTTCGTGCCGATCGTGCCCGGGTTGGTGAGCGTGACCGTGGTGCCCTGGAAGTCCTCGACCGTGAGCTTGCCGTCGCGCGCCTTGCGGATGATCTCCTCGTAGGCGGTCCAGAACGTCGCGAAGTCCATCGTCTCCGCGGCCTTGATCGACGGGACCAGCAGCTGACGGGTGCCGTCGGACTTCGGCAGGTCGATGGCCAGCCCGAGGTTGACGTGCTTGGGCAGGATCTGCGTGGGCTTGCCGTCGACGATGGCGAAGCCGGTGTTCATCTCCGGGGTCGAACGCAGCGCCTTGAGCAGCGCGTAGCCGATGATGTGCGTGAACGACACCTTGCCGCCGCGGGCGCGGGCGAGGTGGTTGTTGATCACGATGCGGTTGTCCCAGAGCAGCTTCACCGGGACGCTGCGCACGCTGGTGGCGGTCGGGACGCTGAGGCTGGCGTCCATGTTCGCCACGGTGCGCGCCGCGGCGCCGCGCATCGGCTTGCGCTCGGGCTCGTCGGTGGCTGTGGGCTGCTCCGGCCTGGGCTGCTCCTTGGGTACCGGCTTGGCCGTCGACGGGGTCTGCCCGGTGGCCTGCCCGGTGGTTGCGGGGGTCTGCCCCGAGGCCGCCGGAGCCTCGGCGAAGCTGCCGGCCGCCGTCGTGGCGGCATCGGGCGTCTTGGCCTTGGGGGTGCTCGAGGGCTGCTGCTCCTTGGCGATCGGCTGCGGGTCTGCGGGCGCCGGCCGGCCGTTGCCCTGGGTGGTCGACGGTGCGCGCTCGGCCTGGCCGCCCTGGTTGGGCTGGTCGGGCTGGTTGGTCTGGCCGGGCTGCCGCGCAGCGGACGAGCCGTCAGAGCCTGACGATCCGTCAGAGCCGGACGAGCCCTCGGCCTCGAAGGTCCGGAAGAAGTCCCACCACGCCTTGTCGACGGAGTCGGGATCCTGCCGATAGCGCTCGTACATCTCGTCGACGAGCCACTCGTTGGCACCGAATGACGAAAGCGGGTTGTCTTCGGGGGACTCGGGCACGGCCTCGATCGCCTCTTCCAGAGTGCATGGCGGGAGTTACGACGCCAAGGCTAGTCGGCGAACCCCCTCGAAAGTAGCCGGGACTCCCCGGTGTCGTACGTCTCACTGTAAGAGCGCGGACCCCGGTCGGGACAGCCCGGGACCAGCCCGGACAACAGTCTCGGCGACCCCCGATGTTTAGGTCCGCCCCCATAGCGGAGATGCTGTGGTCGATGTGGAGCCCCCCTCGCAGCCTCATCGCCGCCGCCGTGCTCCTGCTCGGCCTCGGTGCAGGTGCGTGCACCTCCGAGTCGGATGCCGGTGAGTCCACCCCCCCGGCGTCGGACCCGACCGCGACCGACGACGCACCCCGACTGCGCGAGCGCGCCGCGCCGTACGACCTCTCCTACGGTCGGGTAGCCGGCCGGCTCGGGCCCGGCAAGCGGGCGAGGTCGCTGCGCGCGATGACCCGGCCGGTACGCGCGTGGGTGAACTCCGGGTTCGTCGAGGGCCCGTGGCCGCGCCGGCGCTTCGAGGCGGCGTTCGCGCCGTTCACCGCCGACACCGCGAAGTCGGCCCGCAACAACGCCCGGCTGCTGACGATGCAGGCGCTGGGACCCACCCTGGTCGACGTCGTGCCGCAGCGCCGGCGGGTACGTGTCGCCGCGACCGCCGCCGGTGGCCGGCCCGTCGGCGCGACCGCGCACGTCGATCTGCGGGTCTTCGGGCTCAACCAGCAGGGCAACCAGCTCAGCGTGCACGTCCGCGGCGACGTGTTCCTCTCCGCCACCAAGGCGAAGGGCTGGCAGATCTTCGGCTACGACCTCGACCGATGGGTCGAGCGCGGCGGACGAGAGGCGACGACCGACGGAGGCGATGGGTGATGCTGACGATCCTGCGCCGCTGGCTCGTACTGGGCCTGCTGCTGGCTCTGGTGACCGTGGCCGTCCCGGACTCCTCCCGGCTCGACGCCGACTACCAGCTGCTCAAGGTCGAGCACGCGCAGGCGGTCGAGCGGCCGCGCGACGTGATCTGGATGCTCGCGCTGGGCTCGGACGCCCGAAGCGGCGAGTCGATCGCGCGCAGCCGTGCCGACTCCATCCACCTCGTCGGGGTCAACGCCCGTACGGGCAGAGGGACGATCGTCGGTCTGCCGCGCGACTCCTACGTGTCCATCCCCGGCTTTGGCCAGGACAAGATCAACGCGTCGATGGTGTACGGCGGCCCGCAGCTCACCGCACGCACCGTGGAGCAGCTCGCGCGCGTGCGACTCGACTACGTCTTTCTGACCGATTTCAGCGGTTTCGCCGGGATGATCCACCATCTCAAGGGCGTCCGGGTGGACCCGCCGCAGGCGATGAGCGGCGTCGGGCACTCCTTCAAGGACCGCGAGCAGTGGATGAACGGCAGCGAGGCGCTGTCGTTCTCCCGGATCCGGTACGGCCTGCCCGGTGGCGACTTCGACCGCTCGCTCAACCAGGGCCGGGTCATCAAGTCCGGTCTCGACCGGGCCCAGGGGCTCTCGGCCGTGCCCGGCCGGTTCGAGCGGATGATGCTCTCGGCTCTGTCGCGGATGGACACCAACCTTTCTCCGGCGCAGATGTACCGCCTGGGCCGGGCGATGCTGTCCGTCGACCCGTCCAAGGTGCGCAACTGCGTGGTTCCCGGCGGAACCGGCACGGCCGGCGGGGCGAGTGTGGTCTTCCTCGACCGCGGCGCGCTGTCGCGCGTGATGGGTCACGTACGCCGCGATGCGACACTGCGCGGCGGCTGCTGACATGCCAGGCCCGGAGAGCTGAGTTGCCAGGGCCGGAGAGTCGTCCAGATGCCCGGTCCGGGAGGACAGGAACTGTGCCCCCGGCAGGATTCGAACCTGCGCACCCCGCTCCGGAGGCGGGTGCTCTATCCCCTGAGCTACGGGGGCCCGGGGCGCGGGACACAGTACCAGCCGGCGGGGGAGCCGCCGGACGTCCGGGCGAGGTCGTACCGACACGGCATCGATATCGCTCCGACCGGTGCCGAACAGCGGATCGGGCGCTAGCGTGCATGCTGTGAGATCTACCGCCCCGCGGGTCCTCGTGGTCGACGACTCCGAGGTGATTCGTGAGCTGATCAGCGTCAACCTCGAGCTCGAGGGCTTCGAGGTGTGCACGGCCGAGGACGGCCAGGACGCCCTCGACAAGATCGAGGAGCTGCAGCCCGACCTGGTCACGCTCGACGTCGTGATGCCGCGACTCGACGGCTTCGAGACCGCGGCCCGGCTGCGCTCCAGTGACGCCACCCGGCACATTCCCGTCGTGATGGTGAGCGCGTGCGCACAGGAAGGCGACCTGCAACGCGGCCGCGACGTAGGCGTCAGTGCCTACATCACCAAGCCCTTCCAGCCCGAGGAGCTGGTGCAGGTCATCCGCGACCTCACGCTCAACGGGCGGGCCGGGGACTGACCGACAGCACTGCCCGCAACGCCGATAGGCTGTCGCGGTGACCCCCGAACAGCTGTCTGCGACGATCCTCGACGCCCTGACCTCCCTGGTCGAGAGCGGCGAGGTGCGTCTGCCCGCGCTGCCGGACGAGGTCCGTGTCGAACGTCCGAAGAGCAAGGAGCACGGCGACTACGCCACCAACGTGGCGCTCCAGGTGGGCAAGAAGGCGGGCCTGAGGCCGACCGAGCTGGCCGCCCTGCTCGCCGAGCGGCTGCGCCGGTCCGACGGCATCGCCGGCGTCGAGGTCGCGGGTCCGGGGTTCATCAACGTACGCGTGGAGGCCTCGGCACAGGGGGTGCTCGCGCAGCAGGTCGTCGCCGCCGGGCAGCAGTACGGCGGGTCCGACGCACTGGCCGGGCAGAGCGTCAACCTCGAGTTCATCTCCGCCAACCCGACTGGCCCGCTGCACCTGGGTCACACCCGGTGGGCGGCGGTCGGCGACGCCCTGGGCCGGGTCCTGGAGGCGGCCGGCGCCCGGGTGGTGCGCGAGTTCTACATCAACGACCGCGGCAGCCAGATGGAGAGGTTCGCCGAGTCGCTGATGGCGGCAGCGCACGACCGGCCCACCCCTCAGGACGGCTACCACGGCGCGTATGTCGCCGACCTGGCCAAGGCCATCGTCGCCGACGACCCCGCCATCATCGAGCTGCCCGAGGACGAGCAGCAGGTGGCCTTCCTCGAGGAGGGCTACCGCAGGCAGCTGCAGGAGCAACGCGAGCAGCTCGACGGCTTCCGCACGCACTTCGACGTCTGGTACTCCGAGCGGGATCTGCACGACCAGGGCAAGGTCGAGCACGGGCTCGACCGGCTGAAGGCGCAGGGCCACCTGTTCGAGGAGGGCGGCGCGCTGTGGATGCGCACCACCGACTTCGGCGACGACAAGGACCGCGTGCTCGTTCGCAGCGACGGCACGCTCACGTACTTCGCCTCCGACACCGCCTACTACGTCGACAAGCGCGAGCGCGGCTTCGACCGGTGCATCTACATGCTCGGCGCCGACCACCACGGCTACGTCGGCCGCCTCAAGGCGATGGCCGCCTGCGCCGGGGACGACCCGTCGGAGAACATCGAGGTGCTGATCGGCCAGCTGGTCAAGATCCTGCGCGACGGCGAGGAGGTGCGCCTGTCCAAGCGGGCCGGCAGCATCGTCACGCTGCAGGAGATCGTCGACCTGGTCGGCGTCGACGCCCTGCGCTACACACTGTGCCGCTACCCCACTGACTCTCCGCTGACGCTCGACGTCGAGGTGGTCACCCGGCAGACCGCCGACAACCCGGTGTTCTACGTGCAGTACGCCCATGCGCGGCTGGCGTCGATCCTGCGCAACGCCCTCGACCTCGGGCTGGCACCCGCCGGCACCCAGGGCACGGACTTCGACCCCGCGCTGCTCGAGCACGAGCGGGAGGGCGACCTGCTGCGCGCGCTCGGGGAGTTCCCGCGCGTGGTCGCACAGGCGGCCGCGCTCGGCGAGCCGCACCGGGTGGCGCGCTACCTGGAGTCGACGGCGGCGACGTTCCACAAGTTCTACGACGAGTGCCGGGTGCTGCCGCGCGGCGACGAGGACAGCACCCCGCTGCACGCGGCCCGGCTGCTGCTCGTGGACGCGACCCGGGTCGTGCTCTCCAACGGGCTCGGCCTCCTCGGTGTCGACGCACCCGAGCGGATGTGACCCGTGCGCGCGCATGAGGCAGGGGTTCTGCATGCCGACCTCGGGACCCGGGGGCCGGCCTGGCTGCGCCGCCCCGACGACGTCGACACGATGGACCCGGCACTCTGGTCGGTCACCGCAAGCCGCCGGGCCGACGGCGTCGTCGAGATCGGCGGGGTCGCGGTCACCGACCTGGCCGCGGAGTTCGGGACGCCGACGTACGTTCTCGACGAGGTGGACTTCCGCACGCGCGCCCGCGCCTACCGCGACGCGTTCGAGGGGTTCGACGTGTTCTACGCCGGAAAGGCGTTCCTGTGCAGTGCGGTGGTGCAGTGGGCCGTCGAGGAGGGGCTCTACCTCGACGTCTGCTCCGGTGGCGAGCTCGCCCTGGCGCTGCGCGCGGGCGTCGACCCGGCGATGATCGGGTTCCACGGCAACAACAAGAACGAGGTCGAGCTCACCCGTGCGCTCGAAGCCGGTGTGGGCCGGGTCATCGTCGACTCGTTCTTCGAGATCGACCGCCTGGAGGCGCTGACCGAGTCGCTCGGCGTCCGGGCCAACGTGCTCGTGCGCGTCACCGCCGGCGTGGAGGCGCACACGCACGAGTACATCGCCACCGCGCACGAGGACCAGAAGTTCGGCTTCTCCATCGGCGAGGGCGACGCGTTCGCCGCCGTGACCCGTGTGCTCGACTGCGACCGGCTGAACCTGCTCGGTCTGCACTCGCACATCGGCTCGCAGATCTTCGACACCTCCGGGTTCGAGGTCGCCGCCCGTCGGGTGCTCGCGCTGCATGCCCGGATCGCCACCGACCTCGGCGTCGAGCTGCCCGAGCTGGACCTGGGCGGCGGCTTCGGCATCGCCTACACCAGCCAGGACGACCCGCAGTCGCCGCACGAGCTCGCCGCGGGGCTGCGCACGATCATCGAGCTGGAGTGCCGTGGCCGCCAGCTCGCCGTACCCCGGCTGGCGATCGAGCCCGGTCGCGCGATCGTCGGCCCGGCGATGTGCACGCTTTACGAGGTCGGCACGGTCAAGGACGTCGCGCTCGACGCCGGTGCGACCCGGCGCTACATCTCCGTCGACGGCGGGATGAGCGACAACATCCGGACCGCGCTGTACGACGCCGACTACGCCTGCACGCTGGCCTCCCGGTGCTCCCAGGGTCCGCCGATCCTCAGCCGCCTGGTCGGCAAGCACTGCGAGGCCGGTGACATCGTGGTCAAGGACGAGTTCGTCGCGGCCGACGTCACCGTCGGCGACCTCGTCGCCGTACCAGGCACCGGCGCCTACTGCCGTTCCATGGCCAGCAACTACAACCACCTGCCGCGACCGGCGGTGGTGGCGGTGCGTGACGGCTCCGCCCGGGTGGTCGTACGCCGGGAGTCCGAGGAGGACCTGCTACGCCTGGACGTACCGTGAGACCGATGTCTTGGATCATGGACGGGTCGGGTGCAAGCATCGCGGTCTGCACGAGACTGCGGGGTGAGCACCCGCGAACGCGCGGGCGCACCGACCTGTACCAGCGCCGGGCCGCGACGGCCGGTGAACCGACGACGCCGAAGGGGGGTCGATGAGCACGCGCAGTCTGCGAGTCGCACTGCTCGGCTGCGGCGTCGTCGGCAGCGAGGTCGCCCGGATCCTGGTCGAGCAGGCCGACGACCTGGCCGCCCGTGTGGGCGCACCGGTGGAGCTCGCCGGGATCGCCGTACGCCGCAAGCAGCGTCGTCGCGAGGTACCCGTCGACCCCGCGCTGTTCACGACCGACGCGCACGCGCTGGTCGCCCGCGACGACGTCGACCTCGTGATCGAGCTGGTGGGCGGGCTGGAGCCTGCCCGCTCGCTGATCCTCACCGCGCTCGAGCACGGCGCCTCCGTGGTCACGGCCAACAAGGCGCTGCTCGCCGAGGACGGCGCCACGCTGTTCGCGGCCGCGGAGAAGGCAGGTCGCGACCTGTACTTCGAGGCCGCGGTCGCCGGCGCGATCCCGATTCTGCGGCCACTCCGCGAGTCGCTGGCCGGTGACCGCGTCACCCGCGTGCTCGGCATCGTCAACGGCACCACCAACTTCGTGCTCGACCGCATGGACAGCAGCGGCTCGGGCTTCACCGACGCGCTGGAGGAGGCCCAGCAGCTCGGCTACGCCGAGGCCGACCCGACCGCCGACATCGAGGGCTTCGACGCCGCCGCGAAGGCGGCGATCCTGGCCAGCCTGGCGTTCCACACCCGGGTCACCGCGGCCGACGTCCACCGCGAGGGGATCACCGACGTCACCGCCACCGACATGGTGTCGGCGCAGCAGATGGGCTGTGTGGTCAAGCTGCTCGCGATCTGTGACCTGGTGGAGGGCCCAGCCGGCGAGGCCGTGTCGGCCCGGGTGCACCCGGCGATGATCCCGCGCAGCCACCCGCTGGCCAGCGTGCGCGAGGCCTTCAACGCGGTGTTCGTGGAGAGCGAGGCGGCCGGCCAGCTGATGTTCTACGGCCCCGGCGCGGGGGGCGCACCGACGGCCAGCGCCGTGCTCGGCGACCTGGTCACGGTCGCGCGCAACCGGCTGCAGGACGTACGCGGGGCCGGCGAGTCGACCTACACCCAGCGGGAGGTACTGCCGATGGGCGACATCCGCACCCGCTACCACGTGGCGCTCGACGTCGACGACCGGGCCGGCGTACTCGCAACCGTCGCCCACGAGTTCGCCGAGCACGGCGTGTCGATCCAGACCGTGCGTCAGGAGGGCCGCGACCAGGACGCGCAGCTGGTGATCGTCAGCCACACCGCGACCGACGCCGCGCTCTCCCAGACGGTGCAACGACTGCGAGAGCTCGACATGGTCCTCGACGTGACGTCGGTGATGCGGGTCGAGGGGGAGCCGGAGTGACGCAGAAGGCGCATCAGTGGCGCGGTGTGGTCGAGGAGTACCGCGACCGGCTGCCGCTGGACCGCGAGGCCCCGGTCGTGACACTGCGCGAGGGCGGCACCCCGCTGGTGGCCTCGAGGTGGCTGTCCGACCTCACCGGCTGCGACGTGTGGCTCAAGGTCGAGGGCGACAACCCCACCGGCTCGTTCAAGGACCGCGGCATGACCGTGGCGATCTCCGCGGCCGTGCACGAGGGCGCCAAGGCCGTGGTCTGCGCCTCCACGGGCAACACCTCCGCCTCGATGACCGCGTATGCCGCGCGGGCCCGGCTGACGCCGGTCGTGCTCGTGCCACGGGGCCGGATCGCCGCCGGCAAGATGGCCCAGGCCGTGCTGCACGGCGCGTCGATCCTGCAGGTCGACGGCGGGTTCGACGAGTGCCTGCAGGTCGCGCGCGGACTCGCCGAGAGCTACCCCGTCGCGCTGGTCAACTCGGTCAATCCGATGCGGCTCGAGGGGCAGAAGACGGCGGCCTTCGAGGTCGTGGACTTCCTCGGGCACGCCCCCGACCTGCACGTGCTGCCGGTGGGCAACGCCGGCAACATCTCGGCGTACTGGAAGGGCTACGTCGAGTACGCCGCGGACGGCGTCAGCAAGTCGCGGCCGCGGATGTGGGGCTTCCAGGCGGCCGGCGCCGCGCCGATCGTGCGCGGCGAGGTCGTACGCCACCCGGACACCGTGGCCACCGCGATCCGGGTCGGCAACCCCGCGTCGTGGCGGTTCGCGGAGCAGGCACGCGACGAGTCCGAAGGCCGCATCGACGCGGTCGCCGACGGCCAGATCCTCGCGGCCCAGCGTGAGCTCGCGGCCAACGACGGCGTGTTCGTCGAGCCCGCCTCCGCCGCAGGCGTCGCCGGCCTGCTGGCCGCACAGGAGCAGGGCCTGCTCGACCGTGGCCAGGACGTGGTGGTCACCGTGACCGGACACGGGCTCAAGGACATCGACACCGCGCTCTCCTCGTTCGACCACATCGTCGACACCGTGGTCGAGGCCGACGTCGACGCGGCCGCGCGGGCGGCCGGGCTGGTCTGACGGGCACACGGCGACGATGACCGGTTCTCCTGCGGCCGACCCGGCTCGCGTCGGCGTACGCGTGCGTGTGCCCGCGACCAGTGCCAACCTCGGGCCCGGGTTCGACACCTTCGGGCTGGCCCTCGGCATGTACGACGAGGTCGACGCCGCACTGTCGACGGGCGGCCTGTCGGTCGAGGTGACCGGCGAGGCAGCCGGCGACGTACCCCGCGACGAGTCGCACCTCGTGGTGTCGTCGATGCTCGCGGGGCTGCGACGCTGGTACGGCGAACCACCGGGCCTGCATGTGCGGTGCCGCAACACGATCCCGCACAGTCGCGGCCTTGGGTCGTCCGCCGCGGCCATCGTCGCTGGCGTGGTCGCGGCGAGGGCGCTGGTGGACGAGCACGCGCCGCCGCGGACACGCATCGGCGACGACGAGGTGCTGGATCTCGCCACCGAGCTCGAGGGCCATCCGGACAACGTGGCCGCGGCCCTGGGCGGCGGGTTCACGGTGGCGTGGCTCGACGACGACGGTGCGCGCTCGGTGCGCCTGCGGCCGCACGACGACGTTCTGCCGGTCGTGTGCGTACCCGACCAGCCGATGTCGACGGCCACCGCCCGCGGGCTGCTTCCGGCAGAGGTCCCGCACCAGGACGCGGTGTTCAACGCGAGCAGATCCGGTCTGCTGGTGGCCGCGATGACGCAGCGGCCCGACCGGCTGTTCGAGGCCACGCAGGACCGGTTGCACCAGCCGTACCGCGTGGCCGCGATGCCGGCCACCGGCCGGCTGCTGTCCGACCTGCGCGCACGAGGCATCGCGGCAGTGGTGTCCGGTGCCGGGCCGACGCTGCTGGCGCTGTGCGACGGCCGGCGGCAGAAGGCCTCGGATGTGG
>DATMEB010000086.1:0-12454 GCA_035557095.1 Nocardioidaceae bacterium
AAGATCACCGACAACGCGATCATCCCGATGAAGGAGCGCGTGGTCGACCGCAAGTACGACCCGCTGGTGTGGCTGGGATCGAAGATCTTCAGACGCGACCAGCGGGAGGAGCTCTGAGCTCCTCCCGCTGAAGGGCCGATGGCTGTCCGTGTCCTTGAACTGACTAGGCCTGCACCGGGCCTACGGAAGTGTTTGTGGGGGGCAGCGCGCTCCCGCAGACCCGGCGCAGGACGTCCGGGGTCAGCCGCCTCCGCCGCCCTGTGGCATCTGCCTGATGGGCCGGCCGTCCGGACCCATCACCCACCACACGTCCTCGACCGCCTGCCCGGTCACGTCACCGGGCTTCTTGTCCTTGAACCAGTAGTAGAGCGGCCAGTCGTTGTAGGTCGCCATCGTGCTGCCGTCGGGCGCCTTCGTGGTCCCGAGCATCGAGTCGTCGACGCCCTTGCCTGCCGTCGCCGGTCCCTCGAACGGCGGCCACGCCTCCAGGCACTGCCCGGCGCACGTGCTCTTGCCCTGCTTGTCGGGGTCGAACATGTACAGCGTCATGCCCTCGTCGTCGACCAGGATGCGACCGAACTGCGAGCTCGCCGTCTTCAGGGTCGGTGCGGCGTCGTCGTCACCGCCGCCTCCGCCGGACGCCTGGGGCTTCTCCCGGATGGGCTGGCCGTCCGGGCCCATCACCCACCACACGCCGCCGTCGCCCTGCCCGGTCACGTCACCGGGCTCCTTGTCCTTCACGAAGTAGTACAGCGGCCAGTCGTTGTACGACGTCATCGTCTTGCCGTCGGTCGACTTGACCGTGCCGAGCATCGAGTCGTCGACCCCCTGACCTGCGTCGGCCGGGCCCTCGACGATCGGCCACGCCTCCAGGCAGCCGGCGTCACAGACGCTCGGCCCCTGCTCGTCCGGGTCGAACATGTACAGCGTCATGCCCTCGTCGTCGACCAGGATCGAGCCGTAGTCGGACTCCGCGGTCTCCAGTGTCGATGCCGCGGCCTGCTGCGAGGTCGCGTCGTCGGCAGGTTCGGCCGAGCCGCCTCCGCCGCCCCCACCTCCGCACGCCGCCGCCGTCAGCAGCAGCAGTGCAGCGGCTCCGGCCGCACTGCGATGAACGAGACGTCTCACGGGTCCTCCCCCTGGTCGAGTGCGCATCATGCCGGGTCGCGCGGGTACGCCAGCGCCTACCGGGCTTGGATGATGTACGCGTCAACGACGGACAGGGATTGCACCAGGGCGCAATCTCCACGCACAGTTCGCACGTATCACCAGGCGTGCACCTCTCTCCTCGAGCCGATCGAGCGGCCGATGCAGCTCTGGTCGCCGGTTTGGGGCTGGGCGACCCCCCGGCCGCGACGGCGTTCGTGCGCCGTTTCCAGGGGAACGTGTACGGGCTCGCGCTGTCGATCACGCGCGACCCGGCCACGGCCGAGGACGTCGCGCAGGAGGCGTTCGTCCGTGCCTGGCGGGCAGCTGCGACCTACGACCCGGGGCGGGCGTCGGTGGCGACCTGGCTGCTGACGATCACGCGCAACACGGCGATCGACGCCGTGCGTGCCCGGCGTACGACGCCGATGTCACCACAGGTACTGGAGGACGTCATCGAGGACACGTTCTCGGGCACCGACCCTGCGGAGACGGCCGTGCACCGGCTCGACTCCGCCCGTGCGGTGCGGCATCTCGCGACGTTGCACCCCACCCAGGCCAGGGCTGTTGTACTCGCTGTCGTGGGCGGGTGCACGGCGGTCGAGGTGAGCGAACACGAGGAGATTCCCCTCGGCACGGCCAAGACGCGCATCCGCACCGGACTGTTGCGGTTGCGCGCGTCGATGCAGGAGGAAGCCGGTGAGTGACCACCGCGAGCTGGAGCAGGACCTGGTCGAGCTGGCGCTCGGCGAGGTCGCCGAGCCGCGGCGCAGCGAGCTGCTGTCGCATCTGAGTGACTGCCTGCGCTGCCGCGCGATGTACGCCGACATCGTCGGTGCCATCGACGCCACCGTGCCGGCGGCTCCCGAGGCCCAGCCGCCCGCGGGGTTCGACCTGCGGGTGCTGTCCGCGCTCGGGATCGGGACCGCACCCGAGCCCACCCCCGTTCGGCGGATCGCCGCGCTGTTCTCGCCCCGCGCCCTGCTGGCCGCCGCCGCGGTCGTGCTGGTGCTCCTCGCCGGCGTCTGGGCGGGCACGGCGATGTTCGGCGAGTCCCAGCCGCAGACGCCGGTTGCCAGCGGCACCGCGGTGCTGCAGACCGGCGAGGGCGACGACATCGGGACCGCGGCCGTGGCCTGGATGCACGAGGACCGCGTGCTGGTGGTCGCGGTCAACAACGCACCCGTGGGTGTGCGCTACACCTGCCGGGTGCGGCTCGCCGAGGGCCAGACCAAGGACCTCGGGCGCTGGGAGGCCTCGTCTCCCGAAGGAGGCACCTGGGTCGTGCCGGCACCGCAGGGAGACATCAACGGCATCGAGCTGGTGACCGACTCCGGAGAGGTCTGGTCGTCGGCGCGGCTACCGTGAGCGCATGTTCGGTCGCGCGGGACGGGTCGTACACGCCCGGCACACCGACGACGTCCCCGGGCTGACCCGACGCGACACCGACCACGATGTGCTCGCCGAGTGGTCCCGACGCCTCGCCGAGCCGGCCCGGCTGCGCGACCTCCTCGACGACCTCGACCGACGGGCCCGGCCCTCGAGGCCGAGGCTGACACGCACCGCGGCCGCGTTCGGATGGGACGCGGTCGACTCCCGCACCCGCGCCTGGGTTCCGCAGGGTGTGACGACCTCCGCCGACGCGCAGCACGAGGGGACCGTGCACGGACGCGAGGTCGTCGCCACGAGCTGGTACTCCCCGACCGTCGCCGGGCGCACCGAGGGCGCTCGGGTGACGTTCGTGGACGTCACCTCGCCCACCCCGCGCTACCGGCACGTCCTGCTGGTCGACCCCTGGCGACCTGCCGCGACCGGGGAGCCGGCGACGCGTCCGGTCGCGGTTCATGCCGGCGGCCTGGTGTGGTACGGCGACCTGCTCTACGTGGCCGCGACGTACGGCGGGCTGCGCGTCTTCGACCTGGCCGACCTGGTGCGCGTCGACCCGGACTCGTTCGGCGGCCACGCCTACGTGCTGCCGCAGCGCTGGGCGTACGAGCCGGAGCCGGGCGCGACCGCGAGGATGCGCTACTCGTTCGCTTCCCTCGACCGGACGTCGACTCCGCACGCCCTGCTGGCCGGGGAGTACGGCCGCGGCTCGGCGCCGACGCGGATCGTGCGGTTCGCTCTCGATCCCTCGACCGGGCATCCGGCCGCGACCGGCGGGACCGCGAGCCCGGTGGAGCCGTTCCGCCTGGATGTGCGCAGCATGCAGGGCGTCGCCTGCCTCGGGTCGGCCTACGTCGTCACCGCCAGTCACGGCCCGCGAGGGCGCGGAGACCTGTGGGCGGGCGACCCCGCGTCCGGCTTCCGCCGGCACCGATGGGCGCTCCCGGCCGGACCGGAGGACCTCAGCGCCTGGCCCGCACGCGGCCTGCTGTGGACGCTGACCGAGTGGCCGGGTCGACGTCACGTGCTCGCCCTGCGCACCGGCGACTGGACACGATGAACCATCTGCAGGAAACCGTCTGCACGCTCAGCCGAGCACCTCGTCGACGAAGCACCACCGCCACGCCTCCCCGGTCTCGAAGCTGCGCACGACCGGGTGCTGCGACTGCGCGTAGTGCCCGCTCGCATGCCGCCCGACCGAGGAGTCGCAGCAGCCGACGTGACCGCAGTCCAGGCACAACCGCAGGTGCACCCACTGCAGCCCCTCGGCCAGGCACTCCTCGCACCCCTCGGGGGTCCGCGGGCTCGGCGCGCGACCGGCGGCGCGCAGGTGCTGGCACCAGGCGCGGGTGTGCGGTGCGTGCAGCTCCTCGCCGCGTTCCTCGAGGTCCTGGTTGTTGACCCGTTCCAGAACCGTCTCCTCGATGTCGAGGCTGGCGAGCACGCGCTCGAGCACCTCGTGGGGTACGCCGCCCCGTCGACGTATCCGCAGCACCTCGTCACGCTCGGCCTGCAGCATCTGCGCTCGCAGCCGCGAGTAGGCCTGGCTCGGCGTCTCGTCCTCGCTGCCGAGGCGCTCCCAGACGGCGTTCGCACGGTCGAGGCTGCGCGTGCGCAGCTGCTCGACCACGTCCTCGGGATCGTGGGGGCTCACGATCTCCTCCAGACGGGAGAGCCCGGCGGTGGCGGCGCGCTGGTACGTCGCGGCCTCGGCCAACGCCTCCTCGCGCATGTCCGGTCCCGACAGCCCGACCCTGCGTACGAGGTAGGGCAGGGTGGAGCCCTGGAGCAGCAGGGTGCCGGCGACCACCACCAGCGCGATCAGCACGAGCACCTCGCGGTGGGGCAGTCCCGGCGGCAGCACGAACACCGCGGCGAGCGTGACGACACCCCGCATACCCGCCCACGAGATCACCAGCGGGACCTGCCATCCCGGACCGTGCCGACCCCCGGAGCCCTGGGACAGCACTCCGGGCAGGTACACGACCGGGAACACCCACGCGAACCGCAGCACCACCACGGTGGCGAGTACGGCGAGGGCGGCCGCCGCCACCTGGGTCCGCGGCAGCGTGTTGGCGCTGAGCTCGGCCATGATCTGCTCGACCTGCAGCCCGATCAGCAGGAACACGGTGTTCTCCAGCACGAACTGGATCGTCGCCCAGTTCGTGCGCTCGAAGATGCGCGACGTCGCCGACTGCAGGCGAGGCGACATGTGGCCCAGGAGCAGTCCGGTCACGACCAGTGCGAGCACGCCCGAGGCGTGGATCTCCTCCGCGAGCAGGTAGGACACGAACGGCGTGACCAGCGAGACCGACGTGTCGGTGAGCGGGTCGCTGATCTTCTTGCGCAGCTTCCCCACGACCACCGCGACCAGCACACCCACGACCAGGCCGCCACCGACCGACAGCACGAACTCCCCCGCCACCGACCACACGGTGACCGTCCCCAGCGTGGCTCCGACCGCGGCGCGCAGACAGACCAGCGCGGTCGCGTCGTTGACCAGGCTCTCGCCCTCGAGGATCGTCACCATCCGACGCGGCAGGCCCACCCGGCGCGCGATCGCGGTCGCGGCCACGGCGTCCGGAGGTGCGACCACCGCCCCCAGCGCCAGGGCGGCGGGGAGCGAGACCGGCTCTTGCCCGGGCGCCATGCCGACACCGAGCATCAACCAGACCACCAGCCCCACGCCGATGGTGGTGAAGAGGACCAGACCGACCGACAGGAGCCCGATCGGCCGCGCGTTGTGCCGGAAGTCGATCAACGAGGTGCGGATCGCCGCGGCGTACAGCAGCGGCGGCAGCAGCCCGAACAGCGCGAGCTCGGCCGTCAGCTCGACACGCGGGATGAACGGCACGAACGACGCGACCGCGCCGACCAGCGTCAAAATCAGCGGCGCAGGCAGCTCGAACCGCCGGGCCAGCGCGCCTACGGCGGTGACCACGCTGACGAGCACGACCAGAGTCAGGGCAAGGTGCACGGGCCCAGTCTTCCAACCGTCGTAGGGTAGGGCCATGGGTGGCGTACTCGACGAGAACCAGATCAAGGACGCACTGGCCGACCGGCCGAGGTGGGAGTACCGCGGCGGCGCCCTCACGCGCGAGGTGCACGCGGCCGACTTCATGAGCGGAATCCGGGTCGTCGACGAGGTCGCGGTGGTGGCTGAGAGCCTCAACCACCATCCGGACATCGACATCCGCTATACCGACGTCACCTTCCGGCTGGTGACGCACTCCGAGGGCGGGGTGACCGCCAGCGACGTCGAGATGGCGGGCCGGATCGACGAGATCCTCGCCGCGCTCGGCTGACCCGCGGCCCCTGAGCGACACCTTCGCGCCGAGATTGCGCGAATGGCCCGGGCAGCGGCCCGGCTGCGGACCATCGGCGCGGGCCATTCGCGCAATCTCGGCGCAATAGAGTGGGCGTCAGCCCTCGTCGACGCTGATCACGACCCCGTCGGACTCCGGCCTGGCCTGGCAGGTCAGGACGTAGCCGGCGGCGATCTCCTTGGGGCTGAGGTCGGCGTTGTCCTGGTTGACCTGACCGCACGCGAGCTTGGCGCGACAGGTACCGCACACGCCGTCGCGACAGGAGTACGGCAGGTCCAGCCCGGACCGCAGCGCGGCGTCGAGCACGGTCTCGCCCGGGTTTACGGCGACCTCGGTGCGCGCACCCCGGTCGACCACGGCCACGTTGCGCGCGGTCGGCGCGCCCAGCGCCGTCGGCGACGGCGTGGTCGGTGTCGTGCTGGGCGCCGGAGCGGCGCCGCCGAACAGCTCGACGTGCACGCGGTCGCGTTCGAGACCGCGCTCGACCAGCGCGTCGCGCACGCCGAGTGTCATCTCGCGCGGCCCGCAGAGGTACGCGTCGTCGACGGTGTGGATCTCCAGCAGGTCCGCCAGGTCACGCAGCTTGTCGGCGTCGATGCGACCGCGAAGCCGCGGTTCGGCCTTGTCGCAGCGGCTGAGCACGTGCACGACCCGGAGCCGCTCGCCGTACTTCTCCTGCAGCAGCGCGAGCTTGTCACGGAAGATCGTGGAGTCGGCGTCGCGGTTGCCGTACAGCAGGGTGAACCGGCTGCGCGGCTCGACCGCCAGCACGCTCTTCAGGATCGAGAGCACCGGGGTGATGCCGCTGCCGGCGGCCACCCCGAGCAGGTGCCGCTCGTGCAGCGGGTTGATCTCGGTGCGGAATCGACCCGAGGGAGTGGCAACGTCGACCACGTCGCCGACCGCGAGCTCACGGTTGACCCAGGGCGACGCACGTCCGCCCTCGATCCGCTTCACCGCGATCCGAAGCTCGCCGTCGGTGACACCGGAGCACAGCGAGTACGCCCGGCGCACCTCGTCGCCGCCGAGGTGTGTACGCAGGGTCAGATGCTGTCCGGGCTCGAACCGGAAGTCCCGCACGAGCTCCTTCGGCACGGCGAACGCGACGGAGACCGCGTCCGGTGTCTCGCGGATGATCTCCCGCACGGTGAGCCGGTGGAACTGCGACCGGCTCGGTGTCGGCGGCGTGGGCGCAACCGGCTGGGCAACCGGCTGGGCAACCGGCTGGGCGCCGTACGCCGGCGCGTACTCGGGCGCTGCGGCGTACGCGGGTCCGGCGCCCACTCCCGCCAGTGCGGGTTCGGGGACCGGTGCCGGCGGGACACCGGATGGCGCCGGGCCCGGTGTGCGCGGCTCCCGCGGCCGGCGGCCGGTCGAGAGCCGGTAGACCAGCAGGAACAGGAAACCGAGGGCCACGGCGGCCGCGCCGCCCTGGATCCAGCGGCTCCCGCCGTCGGTACCGGTGGTGAAGGTGTGCACGGTCGCGAACACGAAGACGACGAACGCGCAGCGGTGCACCCAGCGCCAGAGCGCGTCGGGGATGCGCTTGCGCAGCAGCGACGTCACCTCGATGGCGACCAGCAGGTGGAATGCGACGACCCCCCACGCAACCGCCCCCGGCTTGAACTCCGATGAGAACGGCACGAGCAGCTCGGACCAGCCGAAGCCCGCCCACTCGTCGAAGAACAGCCCGGTCATGTGCAGGGCGGTGAAGACCACGGCCAGGCCGCCGAGCATCCGGTGCAGGTCGAGCAGCCACGCCGGTGGCGTGCGGTCACCGAGGATGCGCGTGGACAGCAGCAGGCCCCACAGCACGGCGATGCACAGCAGCCACCAGGCCGTCAGACCGCCGGCACGGGCGAGATACCACCAGAGGTGCTCGTCCATCCTTCGTATCCCTCCATGGAGCCGACGCGCTCGATGTCCCCGTGCTCGGAGACCAGCAGCGCGGACAAACCGTTGTCTTCGAGCAGCCGTCGCCCGGCGTCGCTGCCGGCGATCAGTGCGGCCTTGGCCAGGATCTCCGCCCAGTGGGCCTGTGCGGCCACGACCGTGACGGCCACGAGCGAGCTTTGCGCGGGCTCACCCGTGCGCGGGTCGATCAGGTGGTGCAGCTCCTCGTCGCCGCGCCGCCAGCGACGGCGGAGCCGGCTCGAGGTGGCGACCGCACCCTCGTCGAGGGTGACCGTGGTCAGGTTGGCCGCCTCGTCGAACGGGTCGGTGATCCCGACGGCCCATCCGGTGCCGCCGTCGGCGGGTCCGCTGACGCGCACGTCGCCGCCGAGGTTGACGCAGGCTCCGGCCGCGCCGGCCTGCCTGAGCTCGTAGGCGACCTGGTCGGCTGCGTACCCCTTGCCGATGCCGCCGAGGTCGAGGCGTACGCCGGCGGGAACCCGCACGGTGTAGCCGTCGACGTCGATGCCGGCACAGCCCGGGGACGGCCGCGTCGCCGTAGCCGCTGCCCGGGTAGTCCCGGTCACCTCCAGGCGCTCGAACGACCGGTCGTAACCCGCGGACTCAACCGCCGCGAGCACAGCAGGGTCGAACAGCCCTCCGGTGACCCGCCATGCCTCGATGCTGCGGCGCACGACCTGGGCGGTGTCGGACGAGACCGGGACCGGGCGGCCGGCGGCGGCGTTGACGCGGCACAGCTCGCTGTCGTCGAGGAATCGCGACCAGCGGGACTCGAGCTGTTCCAGCCGCGCACGCGCCCGTTCGAGCAGGTCGATGTCAGCGCCACTCACCAGCAGGTGAACGGCGCTGCCCATCGCGCGAAAGCGCAGCTCAGCTGGCACCGGACTGGGTCTGCGGTGCGGGGGCCGGCGCAGGTGCCGGTGCCGGGGCGGGGGCCGGGGCGGGAGCAGGTGCCGGCGCTGCCGCCGGCTCCGGTGCGGGCGCCGGCGCCGGGGCTGGCGCGGAACCAGAGGACTCGGCTGGTGCGGCACCGGCAGCGGCTGCCGAGCCGCCCGCCGACGAGGCCGCGCCAACGCCCGTGAAGACCGGACGGTAGACGACGCGGACGATCTTGACCGGTCGCTGACGGCGGCTCTCGGCGGCTGCGTTCAATGCCTCCTGCCGGGCCGTCGCCTGCTCGGCCGCACGCGCCTGAGCCTCGGCCTTGGCCTTGGCGGCCTCGGCCTCCTCGGCGTTGGCGTTGGCGACGAAGCCCGCCATGACCAGGAGCGTGGCCGAGATACTGGCCGCCGCCGCGGTGATGCGGGCCGCCGCGGCCGGGTGACGCTTGCGTCCTCTAGTCATCAGCCGCCTCCTCTTGTGCCTCGAGTCGCTCCTCACGCGCGTCCTGGCGCTCGTCGACCAGGTCCTCGCGCCGATCGGCCGCCTCGTCGCGGCGGTCCTCGGTCGCCTCGGTCTTGTCTTCCGGGGCGTCGTCGCCGGCAGCCACCGGGCTTGCCGACGAGTGGGTTGCCGGCGCCTCTCCGGCGGGCGGGGCGGCGGCAGCGGGGGCCGGGGCCGGCGCCACGGCGGCGGCCGGCGGTGCGACCGCGGACGCGGCAGGTGCGGCCGCCGGAACGGCGGGAGCCGCGGCGGGGGCGGCGGCGCTCCCTGCCGGGGCGGCCTGCGGAGCCGGCATCGGGACGTCGACGTAGCGCGTCACCCGCTGCACGGGGCGCTTGCGTCTGTCTGATCGGCTCGGTTCGGTCGCGGGTTGCTGCGCGGCCGCGGGTTGCGCGACCGCGGGCACGTCTTCTGGATTCGCTCCGATCACACCGGTGAAGGTTCCGATGGCGATGACGCCGGAACCACCGATGGCCACCACTGCGCCGGCAAGCGCCAGCCCGGTTCTGTGTTCCATGGATTTCCGCTCCCGCACGAAGATTTCGTGCTTTCCCAAGACTCCCCTACAAGGCACGGGGGTTCTCCCCGAAACCCAGGCGACCCTAACTTCCAGCCAATCCGGCGAGATGTGCATAACGGAGCAAATGCCGACACACTGCCGGGATCCTTTACCTTCCGCGCCTGGTCTGTGGCAGTGCGTGACCGATGCGCGGCCCGCGAGGTTCGTTCATCGGTGTCCGGCATTCCCCGAGACGTCCATCGACACAACTCGAATAGGCGCGCCGGCCCGACGGCAGAATGTCCTTTTTTCGTCATTCTCGAGGGAGTCGTCCAGGCCGGCCACTTACATCGCGCCGGGTTCTCGTGCACGCTCCGAATAGGTGCAGGGAGGGCCCATGGATACCGGTGTCGACGTCGGACGCACGGCCAAGGCCACGGGCATGGTGCTGTTCACCCTGGCGTCGGCGCAGTTCCTCATGACGCTGGACAGCTCGGTCATGAACGTGTCGATCGCGACCGTGGCCAAGGACCTCGGCACGTCGGTCACCGGAATCCAGACCGCGATCACGATGTACACGCTGGTCATGGCGACGCTCATGATCACCGGTGGCAAGGTCGGGCAGATTCTCGGGCGCAAGCGGGCGTTCGCGATCGGGTGCGTGATCTACGGCGTCGGCTCGTTGACGACGGCGCTCGCTCCCAACCTGACAGTGCTGCTGATCGGCTGGTCGGCATTGGAGGGTGTGGGAGCGGCGCTGATCATGCCCGCCGTCGTCGCTCTCGTGGCCTCCAACTTCGGCCGCCCCGAGCGCCCCCGGGCGTACGGCCTGGTAGCCGCGGCCGGCGCGATCGCCGTCGCCGCCGGGCCGCTCATCGGCGGCCTGTTGACGACCTACGCATCGTGGCGATGGGTTTTCGCCGGCGAGGTGCTGGTCGTTCTCGTCATCCTGACGTTGACCCGGCGGATCGCGGACACACCCGCCGATCGAGGGGCGGGCCTCGATCTCCTCGGCACGGTGCTGTCCGCGCTCGGGCTCGGGCTGATCGTGTACGGCGTGCTCCGCTCGGGCTCCTGGGGCTTCGTCAACCCCAAGCCCGGTGCACCCGAGCTGCTGGGTGTCTCCCCGGTCACCTGGCTGGTGCTGGGGGGCGGCCTGGTCCTGTGGGCCTTCCTCAGCATGGAGCGCCGCCGGATGGATCGCGGCGCTCCGGTGCTGATCGATCCCAGGATGCTGAGCAACAGGCTGCTGCGCGGTGGTCTCACCTCCTTCTTCTTCCAGTACCTGCTCCAGGCCGGCCTGTTCTTCACCGTTCCGCTGTTCCTGTCCGTCGCGCTCGGCCTCTCCGCGGTCGCGACCGGTGTTCGCCTACTGCCGCTGTCGGCCGCGCTGTTGCTCGCTGCGGTGGGGATCCCCAAGCTCTTCCCCAACGCCTCGCCTCGGCGCGTGGTACGAGTCGGCTTCTCCTGCCTCTTCGCAGGCATCGTGCTGTTGATCGCCTCGCTCGAGATCGGCGTGGGCCCCGAGGTGGTCACCTGGCCGATGCTTCTCACCGGACTCGGCGTCGGTGCGCTCGCATCGCAGCTGGGCAGCGTCACCGTCTCCGCGGTTCCCGACGAGCAGACCGGCGACGTGGGCGGCCTGCAGAACACCGTCACCAACCTGGGCGCCTCCATCGGCACCGCGCTGGCCGGCGCCGTGCTCGTCTCCGCCCTCACCTCGTCGTTCTTCGCCGGCATCCAGGCGAACCCCGACATCCCGGAGGACCTCTCCTCCGCGGCCCAGGTCGAGCTCGCAGCGGGGGTGCCCTTCATCCCCGACGCCGACCTGAACGCGGCACTGAACGAGGCGGGAGTCGATGATGCAACGGCAGAGGCCATCGTCGAAGAGAACACGCAGTCCCGGCTCGACGGGCTCCGCGCGGCGCTGGCGGCGCTGGCGGTGCTCGCGCTCATGGCGTTGTTCGTCGCGCGTGGCATTCCCACACGGCAGCCCGCGGCGGTCAGCTCCGGCACCGATGAGGCGGACCACAAGGCACGCAAACGCAATGTGACCGCCCGCTCGGTCAGGAGGCAGCGGCACACGCGCCCGTCGCGGCTACGCCGATCCGGGCACGACGGTTGACGCTGCCAGGCCGTACCCCGGTGGCGCGTCATGCATGGGCGCTCCGAGCATGGTCTGGGCAGCGTCGAGCAGCGCCCACACCGTCTTGCCACTGCCGCGGGTGGGGAACACCCCCCAGGCGAGGGTCGCGGCAGCGATCAGCTCCAGGCCTCGGCCGCCCTGCGCTGTGACTGCATCCGTCTCAGACCTGCTGGGGATCGCCGGCGCTCCGCCACCGTGGTCGTGCACCGCGATCCGCAGCCTGGCGTCCACGCGGCTCAGCGTCAGATCCAGCACCGACGTCGAGTGCTGCAGCGCATTCGTGACCAGCTCACTGGCCACCAGGCTGGCCGGCCACGCCATCTCGGAGAGCTGCCAGTCGTCGAGGGCGCGCCGGATGAAGTCGCGTGCCCTGGCTACCTCCGGCGACACCGGGGCGAGGTAGGTCTGGGTCTGCTCCATGGGCGACAACAGCGCACGTGCTTGGCGAAGCCCGGCCTCGATCGACCGGTGCACCAGCAGGCGGTCGGGGATGGCGACGGAAACCGTCCGTGAATGCTGCGAAGGGTCAGGCACACAGAGCACGACGAGGGTGCCGGGCCAGGCGGCCAAATAGGGCGTCACCGGGGCGAACACCCAGCTCATCTCCCGGGGCGAGACCGCCATACCGGTCAGGTCGCACACCACGATGCGCGC
>DATMEB010000087.1:0-4735 GCA_035557095.1 Nocardioidaceae bacterium
CTGGACGACCTGCTGGCGGGGCACAGCTTCGCCACGTTCGTAGAGCTGACCGAGGTGATGGCCGATGCGTGACGTGCTGAGCGACCTGGCGAGCTGGTACCGCGCCGGCGACACCGTGGGGGTGGGCACGGTGGTGGCGACGTTCCGGTCGGCCCCGCGGCCGGCGGGCGCCTCGATGCTGGTCGGGCCGAGTGGCGAGGCCGTCGGCAGTGTCTCGGGCGGCTGTGTCGAGGGCGCCGTCTACGACCTCGCGCAGCAGGTGGTCGCCGACGGGGCCCCGGTGCTACAGCGGTACGGCGTCAGCGACGACGACGCGTTCGCGGTCGGGCTGACCTGCGGCGGCATCCTGGACGTGTTCGTCGAACCGGTCGACCAGCAGACGTTCCCTGAGCTCGGCGGCATCATCGACGACATCGAGGCCCGCCGGCCGGTGGCGGTCGCGACCGTGATCGAGCACGTCGATCCGCAGCGGGTCGGCCTCCGGATGGTCGTGCGCCCGGCCGGTGCGACCGACCGGCCCGAGTTCGAGGGGTCGCTGGGCTCGTCGCGTGCCGACGATGCTGTGGCGGCCGACGTGCGCGGTGCGCTGGCCTCGGGACACACCGAGACGCTGACCTACGGTCCGGAGGGTCAGCGCCGGGGCGAGGGCATGCGGGTGTTCGCGTCCGTGTTCGCGCCGCCCCCGCGGATGCTCGTCTTCGGCGCGATCGACTTCGCCGCGGCGGTGGCCCGCGTCGGCAGCTTCCTGGGCTACCGCGTCACGGTCTGTGACGCGCGTCCGGTGTTCGCGACCACCGCACGCTTCCCCGACGCCGACGAGGTCGTCAACGACTGGCCGCACCGTTACCTGCGCGCCGAGTCCGAGGCCGGGCGCCTCGACGAGCGCACGGTGATCTGCGTGCTCACCCACGACCCGAAGTTCGACGTGCCGTTGCTGGAGGTTGCGCTGCGGCTGCCCGACGTGGCCTACGTCGGGGCGATGGGGTCGCGGCGTACGCACGACGACCGGCTCAAGCGGCTGGTCGAGGCCGGGGTGGGCGAGGACGAGATCGCCCGGCTGTCCAGCCCCATCGGGCTCGACCTCGGCGCGCGCACGCCGGAGGAGACAGCGGTCAGCATCGCGGCCGAGATCATCGCCCTGCAGTGGGGTGGCAAGGGCGACCGGCTCAGGGGTCGCGAGGGCCCCATCCACCACGACGCGCCCCGATAGGCAACACGGTAGCCAACGCCGCCCGACGACGCGCTCGGTGACGCCCGAGTGTCGTCGAGGCGTTCCGCCGATCGACGGAACCGACCGCCGGTCGTCGAAGATTCATCGATTTGGCCGGGCCCCTTGTAACGCGCGTCACGCGCCGACAGGATCGGTGCAGGACGCAACGAGGCTGGAGGACAGGATGGCCAAGATCACCGTCAAGGTCGACGGAACCAGCTACTCCGACGAGGTCGAGCCGCGCATGCTGCTCGTGCACTACCTGCGCGAACGACTCGGCAAGACCGGCACGGTCGTCGGGTGCGACACCACCAACTGCGGCGCGTGCACGGTGCACCTCGACGGACAGAGCGTGAAGTCCTGCACGATGTTCGCCGTACAGGCCGACGGCCACGACGTCACGACGATCGAGGGGCTGGCCACGAACGGTGAGCTGCACCCGATGCAGAAGGCCTTCCACGACAACCACGCACTCCAGTGCGGCTACTGCACGCCGGGCATGATCATGCAGTCGATCGACCTGCTCAACGACAACCCGTCCCCGGACGCCGAGCAGGTACGTGACGGGCTCGAGGGCAACCTGTGCCGCTGCACCGGCTACCAGAACATCGTGGCGGCGGTGCAGCGTGCGGCCGAGCTGACCCGGGGCGAGCGATGACCACGAAGCTGTTCGGCGAGAAGGTCGCGCGGGTCGAGGACGACCGGTTGCTGCGCGGCCAGGGACGCTACGTCGACGACCTGGCTCCCGACGCCTTGCACGCCGCGGTGCTGCGCAGCCCGCACGCCCATGCCCGGATCACCGACATCGACGTGAGTGAGGTCCTCGACTGCCCCGGCGTGCACGCAGTGTGGACGTTCGAGGACCTGGCCGTTCGCGCCGGCAACCTCGCTGATCCGTTGCCGTTGCTGATCCCGCACCCGGCTCTCACGCACGGCCGCACCCAGCACGCACTGGCCCGCGACGAGGTGAACTACGTCGGTGAGGCGATCGCGTTCGTGGTGGCCGACGACCGCTACCTCGCCGAGGACGCCGTGGCCCGGATCCGGGTCGACTACGAGGCCCTCGCTCCCGTGGTGGGGATCGACGCAGCGCGGACCGCCGACCACCTGGTGCATCCGGACGTGCCGGGCAACGTCGGCGCTCGGCTGGAGCAGGCCAACGGCGATGCCCCGGCAGCGATCGCGGCCGCCCCGCACCGGTTGGCCCTCGACCTGACCGTCGAGCGCAGCGCCAGCACACCGCTGGAGGGTCGCGGCGTGGTCGCTCACTGGCAGCCGGACCAGGGCCGGCTGCTGCTGTGGAGCTCGACGCAGACCTCCACCGGCGTGCGGGCCGCGGTGGCCGCCCAGCTCGGGCTCGACCTGCGCCAGGTGGACGTGATCACTCCCGACGTCGGCGGCGGGTTCGGGGTGAAGATCAACCATCCGTGGCCCGAGGAGGTGCTGGTGGCGCTGGCCGCGCGCGCCCTCGGGCGGCCGGTGAAGTACACCGAGGACCGGCGCGAGCACTTCATCTCCTCCGCCCACGAACGCGGACAGGTGCACCACGTCGAGGTCGGCTTCGACGACGACGGCCGGGTCCTCGGGCTCGACGTGACGTTCTGGCACGACCACGGCGCCTACACGCCGTACGGCCTGATCGTGCCGATCATCACCTCCACCCAGCTGCTGGGTCCCTACAAGCCGAAGAGCTATCGCGTGGTCTTCGAGTCGCTCTACACCAACACCGTGATGGTCACTCCCTACCGCGGTGCCGGCCGACCGCAGGGCTGCTTCGTGATGGAGCGGACCATGGACGCGATCGCCGACGCGCTCGGCAAGGACCGACTGGAGGTCCGGTCGGCGAACTTCATCCAGCCCGACGAGTTCCCGTTCGACCACGGCTTGATCTTCCAGGACGGTCGCGAGCTGGAGTACGACTCGGGCGACTATCCGGCGCTGCTGGAGAAGATCCGCCGGCTGGTGGGCTGGGACGAGTTCGAGCAGCTGCGGGCCGAGAAGGCCGCCGAGGGGCGCCGGGTCGGGATCGGGCTGGCCTGCTACGTCGAGGGCACCGGTGTCGGCCCCTACGAGGGCGCCCACGTGCACGTCGAGACCAGCGGCAAGGTCAAGGTCGCGACCGGGCTGACCACCCAGGGGCAGGGGCACCAGACCGCGTTCGCCCAGATCGTCGCCGACGAGCTCGGGGTGCGCTTCGAGGACGTCGAGATCACCACCGGCGACACCCGGCGGATGCCCTACGCCGTCGGGACCTTCGCCTCCCGGGCGGCGGTGATGAGCGGCTCGGCGATCCAGCTGGCGGCGCGCAAGACCCGCGACAAGGCGCTCCGGATCGCGGCCGAGGCGTTGGAGGTCGACGCAGCCGACCTCGACGTCGTCGACGGGGTGGTCGAGGTCAAGGGTGTGCCGGGCTCGACCATCGACCTCGGCACCGTCGCCGTCCTCGCCAACCCGTTGCGCTACGCCTTCGACGAGGCCTCCAAGGCGGCCACGCAGTTCACCGTCGGCGACCCCGGGAAGCCTCCGGTGACCGAGGGTGACGAGCCCGGCCTCGAGGGCACTGACTTCTACTCGCCGGAGCGATCCACGTTTGCCTCGGGGATGCACGCGGTGATCGTGGAGACGGACCCGGCGACGGCGGAGATCACCATCCTCAAGTACGCCGTGGTGCACGACTGCGGCCGGCTGATCAACCCGATGATCGTCGAGGGGCAGATCCACGGCGGAGTCGCGCAGGGTGTCGGCGGGGCCCTCTACGAGCGGATGGTCTACGACGACTCCGGACAGCTGCTCAACGCCAGCTTCATGGATTTCCTGATGCCCTACGTGACCGAGGTCCCCGATCGCATCGACATCGACCACCAGGAGACCCCCTCGCCGCTCAACCGCCTCGGCATCAAGGGTGCCGGCGAGGCGGGGGTGATCCCGTCGGCCGCGGTCTTCGCCGCCGCGATCGAGGACGCCGAACAGCTCGACCACCCGGGTCTCAGGATCCACGCGATGCCGATCTCTCCCTCGGAGCTGTACGCGCTGCGGCAGAGCCATCGAAAGGACGCCTCATGAAGATCACCGGCGAAGCGACCCTGGTCGCCCCCGTGGACAAGGTCTGGGACGCCGTGCTCGACCCGCGCGTGCTGGTCGCCGCGATCCCCGGCTGCGAGCGTCTCGAGCAGACCGGAGAGCATGCCTACGAGATGACGGTGACTGCGGGGGTGGCATCGATCCGCGGGACCTACGCGGGCACCTGCGAGCTCGGCCAGCTGCAACCGCACGAGTCGCTGGTGCTGTCGTTGCAGGGTGCCGGGGCGCCCGGCACGATCGACGCCGAGGTGGGGGTTCGGTTCGAGGACAACGGTGACAGCACCACCAGCCTGTTCTACGACGCAGACGCGGTCGTCGGAGGGATGGTCGGTGGGGTCGGCCAGCGGATGCTGAGCTCGGTCAGTCGCCGGATGGCGCACGAGTTCTTCAGCAACGTGGAGCGCGAGATCAACGGCGTACCCGCTCATCACGCCCCCGTGGGTC
>DATMEB010000088.1:0-3037 GCA_035557095.1 Nocardioidaceae bacterium
TGGCGGGCAGCCGGGCACGTAGACGTCAACGGGGATGATCTGGTCGACGCCCTTGGTGACGCAGTACGAGTCCCAGTACGGGCCGCCGGAGTTGGAGCACGAGCCGAAGCTGATGACGTACTTGGGCTCGGGCATCTGGTCATAGAGGCGCTTGATCGCCGGCGCCATCTTGTCGGTGACGGTGCCCGAGACGACCATCAGGTCGGCCTGGCGCGGGCCGGGCGCGAACGGGATGACGCCGAGTCGGATGAAGTCGTGCCGCGACATGGAGCTGGCGATGAACTCGATCGCGCAGCATGCGAGCCCGAAGTTGAACACCCACAGGGAGTAGCGGCGGCCCCAGTTGAGCAGGAAGCGCGCCGGCTTGGGCGCGAACTGCGTGCCCACTCCGACCGACGGCGGACCAATGGTGGGGAGCCCCAAACCGACGGGCTGCATCAGCGAGTCCATGACAGCACCCCCTTGCGCCAGGCGTAGACGAGTCCAACGACCACGATCGCGACGAAGATGCCCATCTCGACGGCGGCGGCGACGCCAAGTCGCTCCAGAACGACGGCCCACGGGAACAGGAACACCGCGTCGACGGCGAAGATCACGTAGAGGAAGGCGTAGACGTAGTAACGGATCGTCGACTGCGCCCAGCCCTCGCCGACCGGGTCGACACCGGATTCGTACGTGATGCCCTTCTCACGCGCCGGCACCGTCGGCCGCATGAACGCATTGACGCCGAGCATCGCGCCCGCCAGGACCATGGCGGCGACGACAATGGCGCCAACGACCGCATAGTCGTCGAGGAAGGCGCCCATGGGGACACTCTAGGGAAGAACGGCTGTGTGGTGGCGACCCGTCCATCAGTCCCAGTCGGTGGGCGGCGCGAACTGGCTGACGGTGAATCGGGCGCCGGCGGGATCGCTGACCGTCGCGTTGCGCGTCCAGTCGTCTTCACCGGTGCGCAGCACGGTGCCACCGAGACGCTCGACGGACGCCACCGACTCGTCACGGTCGGCCACGGTGAACGTGACGTGCCAGTGCGGGGCTTCACCGTCGTCGGTGGACACGAGTCCGCCGATCACGTCCTCGAACCCTTCCGGCGCTGCGGACTGACGACTGCGGATGTCGGGGTCGGAGGTCGCCTCGAGGTGGTCGCCGTATCCGGGGACGCGGATCGCGGTGCCGTATCCCAGGTCGTCGATCGACCATCCGAAGCCCTTCGCGTAGAAGTCGACCGCCGCCGTGACGTCGCCACTGTGCAGGTCGCTGAAGTTCCAAGAGCCGGGCTCGTTCGTCGCTTGCACGCCGAGCCGGGTGCGTGGCTGCCAGAGCCGGAACTCGACGCCCTCGGGGTCGGTGAGGGTTGCGGCGCGTCCGCTCGGCCCGGCGTCGGCCGGCGGTGAGACCACGGTCGCGCCGAGCGACTCGAGCCGGGCCGTCGCGGCGTCGGCGTCGTCGACCGCCATGTACGTGTTCCAGCGCGCCTTGCGCTCCCCGGCCTCCCGGGGCCCGGCGATCGCTGCAACTTCCCGCCCGGTGAGCTGGGCGATGACGTAGCGGTTCGGGGTCTCGGGTGGCGCGATGTCGTCGAACGTCCAGCCGAACAGTCCGCCGTAGAACTCGAGTGCGGCGTCGACGTCGGGCTGGTCGGTGTTGATCCAGCAGGTGACCCCTTCGGGGTACGAACGAGGCACGGTCATGCTTTCAACGTCGCACGTTCATCTGACTCTTTTCCAGACCCGGCCCACGGCCAGGTGAGCAGGGCCCAGACCGCCATGATGATGGCGATCTCGGCGGCGACGTAGAACGGCCAGGGCCCGAGCAGGTCGAGGATCGAGGCACTGTCGGGCTTGCCGTTGAGATAGCCGTAGTTCGTGTCGGCGACGGTGTTGTAGACCATTACGGCCACCGCCCACACCGCGGTGATGCCCACCGTGCGCCAGTAGGTCGCCCAGGTGGGCAGGAGGTGCAGCCCGACCACCAGGTGGAACGCCGCCCAGACGATCAGCACGTGCATCGCCCAGAACATCAGGTAGCGCGCCTCAGGGAAGTCGGAGGCGAGGTCCGGCGTGATCATGGCCTGCGTCGTCAGGGTGATGCCCCACAGGTAGGTGACGGTGGCGCTGAGTCGTGATCGCGTCCAGAGCGCATGCACCGCGAACATCCAGGCGAGGTCGCACAGCTGGAAGGGCAGCGACGTCCGCGGGTTCCACTCGTCGGGCAGCAGCTGCAGCACCTGCAGCGGGATCGTGACGAGCAGGATGGCGATGGCGAACACCCGGTTCGCGCCGGCGCCCTGCGCTCGGCGCCCGAGCATGATCACCCACACGACGCCGGCGACGCAGATCGCGAGCGCAGCGAGATGTGACGACCCGAAGGTCTCGAACCGTTCGGCCGCGGCTGGCGTCATCGGCGGACGGGTGCCGCCGCCACGAAGCCCGAGAGCTGCACCAGGCCGTCGATGTACTCCCGGAGCCGCTCGGGCGACTCGGTGCGCGGCCCGGAGGGGGTGGTGATGAGCGAGACGATGATCCGGTAGATCCACTCGACGACGACTCGCGTGTCGAGGTCGGCATCGACGGCCGCGAGGGCCCGCTCGAGCTGCTCGGCGAACATTCCATGGATGCGGTCGACGAGCGGACCGGACTCGGTGGTCAGCGCAGGCAGGATCAGCTCCGGGTGCTCGCGCAGCGCCTTCTGCAGCAGCATGTGCTGGCGTCCGTACTCGACGACGAAGACCACGGCGTCGACCAGTCCCGTGCGCAGGTCGTCGGTGCTGCTGAGCAAGGGCACCGCGGCCGTGAAGAAGTCCTCGATCTCCCGGTCGCGCACGGCGTCGAGGATCGCCGTCTGGTCGCCGACGTACTTGTAGAGGGTGGGGCGCGACAAGCCGGCCCGCTCCGCGATCGCGGCGTGCAGGCGCGCGTCGAGGCCCGATTCCAGCAGGCACTGCGTGGCCGCGTCGAGGATGCGGTCGCGAACGTCGTCCGCCGGAGCAGGGCCCTGTGCCATGGCTGCATCGTAGGTCGTTGACCACACGTCCCGC
>DATMEB010000089.1:0-8832 GCA_035557095.1 Nocardioidaceae bacterium
GGCGACGATCGAGTCCCCGCAGATGTACAGACCGGCGCGTTCGGCGAGCGCGGCCGAGCCGACGGCGACGTCGTTGAGGTTGATCCGCGGGGTCGCGCTCGCGGTCGGCTCCGGCGGAGGCTCCGCGGGTGTCGACCCGTCGTCGGTGCAGGCCGTGGGCAGCAGCAGCGCCGCGAGGAGCGCGACCACGCCCCATCGCCGTCTGCCCACAGTCATCCCCGAACACCCCTCAGCCGACCCCCGACCCCTGACCCTGCGATCCTGCCCAGCGGCGGGAAGAGTCAAGGTTAGTCGTGGCGCGCGACGCCACGCTCTGCAGCCCCGGGCAGCCCCCGCGACCCCGGTCAGCCCGGTCAGCCCTGTACGACGACACCGGCCTCGATCAGCGCGTCCACGTCGTCGACGCCCCAGTCCGCCAGGGCCGAACGCGAGTGCTCGCCGCCCACCTTCGCGGGCGGGTCACCCAGGCCGGTGGGGGTCCGGGAGAACCGTGGTGCCGGCGCCGGCTGTACGACGCCGTGGTGCTCGACGTAGGTCCCCCGGGCCGCGAGGTGCGGGCTCTCGGCGGCCTCGGTGAACGTCAGCACCGGCGCGACGCACGCGTCGGTGCCGTCGTAGACCTCGGTCCACTCGGTCTGGCTACGCTGCACGAACCGTTCGGCGATCCGCTCCCGCAGGGCCGGCCACTGCGCCGGGTCGTCACGGTCGGGCAGGTCCTCGACGCCGAACCGGACCACGAACTCGTCGTAGAACTGCGGCTCGAGGGCGGCGAGCGCCATGTGCCGGCCGTCGGACGTCTCGTAGACGTCGTAGAACGGCGCGCCGGTGTCGAGCAGGTTGCTGCCCCGGCGGTCCTGCCACTGGCCGGCCGCCCGCATGCCGACGATCATCGAGGCCAGGTGCGCGGTGCCGTCGACGATCGAGGCGTCGACGACCTGGCCCCGGCCACTGTCGAGTGCCTCGAACAAGGCCGCGAGCACACCGGTGACGAGGTACATCGCCCCGCCGCCGAAGTCGCCGAGCAGGTTGAGCGGCACCTGCGGCGGTCCACCGGCGCGGCCCACGGTGTTCAGGACGCCGGTGGTGGCGATGTAGCCGAGGTCGTGCCCTGCCGCGTGCGCGAGCGGGCCCTCCTGGCCCCATCCGGTCATGCGGCCGTACACCAGCCGCGGGTTGGTGCGCAGGCACACGTCCGGACCGAGGCCCAGCCGCTCGGCCACACCGGGACGGAAGCCCTCGATGAGCGCGTCGGCCTCGGCGACCAGGCGCAGCACGGTGCCGGGTCCGTCGGGGTGCTTGAGGTCGACCGCGACGCTGCGCCGCCCGCGGTTGAGCACGTCTGCCTCGGCGACCCCGAACAGCGGCCCGGCGCCGGGCCGGTCGACGCGGATGACGTCGGCGCCGAGGTCCGCGAGCATCATGGCGGCGAACGGCGTCGGCCCGATCCCCGCGAGCTCGACGACGCGCAGCCCTGCCAGCGGTCCTTGCTCGGCGCTCATGGCGGACAGTCTGACAGCAGTTTTACGGCAGCTGACGGCAGCTGACGGCAGCACTGTCACGGTGGGCGACGCGCTGCGATGATGGCCTGTACATGCTTGCCGACGTCGTGCCCTACCTGAGCTGCCCGCTGTGCCGGGCGGACCTCACGCTGTCCGCACCGGCCGAGACCGCAGCAACGCTGGGCTGCGAGCAGGGGCACAGCTTCGACGTCGCCCGGCACGGGTACGCGAGCCTGCTGGCCGGTGACACCCGCACCGGCACCGGCGACACCGCCGCGATGGTCGCTGCGCGCACGGAGTTCCTGGCCCGCGGCGAGTACGCCGACCTGACCACCGCGCTCGCCGACGCGGTCGAGCAAGCGTCCGCTCCGGGCTGCCTCGTCGACGCCGGCGGCGGCACCGGTCACCACCTTGCAGCGGCCCTCGACCGCCGTCCCGACCGGGTCGGCCTCACCTGCGACCTGTCCCGCTATGCCGCCCGGCGGGCCGCGAAGGCACACCCGCGGATGAGTGCGGTGGTGGCCGACGTATGGCGGGGCGTACCGGTGCGCGACTCGTGCGCGACGGCGGTGCTCAACGTGTTCGCGCCCCGCAACGCGGCGGAGTTCCATCGCACGCTGCATCCGGACGGCGTCCTGGTGGTGGCCACCCCGCAGGCCGACCACCTGAGCGAGATCGTGGGCCGGCTGGGACTGCTCTCGATAGACGGCGAGAAGGCCCGTCGGCTCGGCCAGGCGCTGGACCGGCGGTTCACGCGCGAACAGAGCCGAGAGGTGCGCTGGACGATGCGGCTGAGCGGGCCCGAGGTGCACTCGCTGGTCGAGATGGGGCCGAGTGCCCGGCACACGACCGACCTCGACGTCGAGTCACTGGGCGAACCGGTCCAGGTCACCGGGGCGGTGACGGTCGCGACGTACCGCCCCCGGCGCCTGGAATGAGCCGCTGCCGCCCGAGGGTCAGTCGACGTCCTCGTCGACCCAGTCGAAGGTCTTGGTGACCGCCTTCTTCCAGTTGCGGTAGCTCCGCTCGCGGTGCTCGGTGTCCATCTGCGGTGTCCACCGCTGACCCTCGGCCCAGTTCTGCCGCAGGTCGTTCTGGTCGGCCCAGTACCCCACCGCGAGGCCGGCGGCGTACGCCGCGCCCAGGGCCGTGGTCTCGGCCACCTTCGGTCGCACGACGTCGACGTCGAGCACGTCGGCCTGGAACTGCATGAGCAGCTCGTTGCCCACCATGCCGCCGTCGACCTTGAGCTCGCGCAGGTCGACGCCGGAGTCGGCGTTCATCGCGTCGAGCACCTCGCGGGTCTGGTAGGCCGTGGCCTCCAGCACCGCCCTGGCGATGTGACCCTTGTTGACGAACCGCGTCAGCCCGACCAGCGCGCCGCGGGCGTCGGATCGCCAGTACGGCGCGAACAGCCCGGAGAACGCCGGCACGAAGTACGCACCGCCGTTGTCGTCGACGGTCTTGGCGAGCTCCTCGACCTCAGGTGCGCTCTTGATCATGCCGAGGTTGTCGCGCAGCCATTGCACCAGCGAGCCGGTGACCGCGATCGAGCCCTCGAGCGCGTAGATCTGCTTCTGGTCGCCGATCTTGTAGCAGACCGTCGTCAGCAGGCCGTTCTCGCTCTTGACCTTCTCCTCACCGGTGTTGAGCAGCATGAAGTTGCCGGTGCCGTAGGTGTTCTTCGCCGTGCCGATCTCATAGCAGACCTGCCCGAAGGTTGCGGCCTGCTGGTCGCCAAGGATCCCGGCCACCGGGACGCCCTTGAGGATGCCGGGGCGGCACTCGCCGTAGGCCTCCGACGACGACCTGATCTCGGGGAGCATCGACACCGGGATGCCCATCTCGCCCGCGATCTCCTCGTCCCAGGACAGCGTGTCGAGGTCCATCAGCATCGTGCGGCTGGCGTTGGTCACGTCGGTGACGTGGACGCCCTCGTGGTCGGCACCCCCGGTGAGGTTCCACAGCACCCAGGTGTCCATGTTGCCGAAGATCAGCTCGCCCTTCTCCGCCCGCTCGCGGGCACCCTCGACGTTGTCGAGGATCCAGCGGACCTTGGGCCCGGAGAAGTACGTCGCCAGCGGCAGCCCGACCCGGTCCTTGTACCGGTCGGCGCCGCCGCCGAGCGCCGCGAGGTCGTCGCAGATCTTCTGCGTGCGGGTGTCCTGCCACACGATCGCGTTGTAGACCGGCTGGCCGGTGCTGCGGTCCCACACCACCGCGGTCTCCCGCTGGTTGGTGATGCCGAGCGCCTTGATCTGCGACGAGTTGAGGTTGCCGCGGCCCATCGCGCCGCCGATCACCTCACGGGTGTTGTTCCAGATCTCGAGGGCGTCGTGCTCCACCCAGCCCGCGCGGGGGAAGATCTGCTCGTGCTCGATCTGGTCCACCGCGACGACGTCGCCGGCCTTGTCGAAGATCATGCATCGTGTGCTCGTCGTGCCCTGGTCGATCGCTGCTACGTAGTCCGCCATCTGATCTGACCTCCCGTTGTCCGTTAGTACATGCCGCGAGCGGCGAGGCCTGCGAGCACGCCTCCGACGATAGGCCCGACGATGGGCACCCATGAATAGCCCCAGTCGCTGCTGCCCTTGCCCTTGATGGGCAAAACTGCGTGCGCGACCCGAGGCCCGAGGTCACGGGCGGGGTTGATGGCGTAGCCGGTCGGCCCGCCGAGCGAGGCGCCGATGCCGACGACCAGCAGACCGACGGTGATCCCGCTGAGTGCCGCCGGAGTCGGCGGATCGACAGCGGCGGCCACGCCGTAGGCCAGGATGATGAAGACCAGCGCGAACGTCCCGATGATCTCGGTCGCTAGGTTCCACATCGCGTTGCGGATCTGCGGCCCGGTCGAGAAGACCCCGAGCTTTGCCTCCGGCGGCGCCTCGGGCTGGTCGAAGTGCTGGCGGTAGGCCGCCCAGCACAGCACGCCGCCGAGGAACGCCCCGGTGAACTCCGCCACGAGATAGGTGAGGGTCGTCCCCACGGTGACGTCGACACCGGGTGCGTACTCGGGGACGCCGTTGGCCAGGAGCCCCAGCGTGACCGCGGGGTTGATGTGGGCGCCGGTCGAGAACGCCACGAAGACGCCGGACATCACGGCAAAGCCCCACCCGAAGGTGATCAGCAGCCAGCCGCCGTCGTAACCCTTGGACTTGCCCAGGAGCACGTTGGCGACGACGCCACATCCGAACAGCGTCAACGTCGCCGTGCCCAGAAACTCGCTCAGGAAGATCTCGCCGAGCCCCATCGCCTGCCCCGTTCCTCGTCCCTCGGCTGTCGGCACGGGACCAGCACGCGGCCCGGCGCCATGTCGTAGTGTGTTTCGGACAGTATTGCCGCCGCTTTTCCGGGTCAATGCTTGCCAAGCGTCACGGTGACGAGTACGCCGAAAGTTGGACGAACATGCCTGGTTCAGCTCGCATGGGGATGCCGGAGCGTGCGGCCGCCTGGCAGCGCCTCGGACAGACGCACTACGACGTCCTCGTGGTGGGTGGAGGGGTCACCGGCGCCGGCGTCGCTCTCGACGCGGCCACCCGGGGGCTCCGGGTCGCGCTGGTGGAGGCGCGCGACTTCGCCAGCGGCACGTCGTCGCGGTCGTCCAAGCTGTTCCACGGCGGCCTGCGCTACCTCGAGCAGCTGAACTTCGGGCTGGTGCGCGAGGCGCTGCGCGAGCGCGAGCTGATGCTGACCCGGCTCGCCCCGCACCTGGTGAAGCCCGTTTCCTTCCTCTACCCCCTCACCCACCGCATCTGGGAGCGCCCCTACGTCGGCGCCGGCCTGACGCTGTACGACACGATGGGCGGAGCGCGCTCGGTCCCGCACCACAAGCACCTGACGCGCACCGGGGCCCGCAAGCTCGCGCCCGCGCTCAAGCCGAACGCGCTGACCGGTGCGCTGCGCTACTACGACGCGCAGGCCGACGACGCGCGGCACACGCTCACCGTCGCGCGCACGGCCACGGCGTACGGCGCGACCGTGCTCAACTCCGCCGAGGTCGTCGACTTCCTGCACGCCGGCGAGCGCGTGGTGGGCGCCCGGGTCCGCGACGTTGAGACCGGCGAGGAGAGCGAGGTGCGCGCCTCGGTCGTGGTCAACGCCACCGGGGTGTGGACCGACGCCGTGCAGACGATGGCCGGCGGCCGCGGGCGGTTCCACGTGCGCGCGTCGAAGGGTGTGCACATCGTCGTGCCCCGCGACCGGATCAACTCCGAGACGGGGCTGATCCTGCGCACGGAGAAGTCGGTGCTGTTCGTGATCCCGTGGACGACGCACTGGATCATCGGCACGACCGACACCGACTGGAAACTCGACCTCGCGCACCCCGCCGCCAGCCGCGCCGACCTCGACTACATCCTCGACCACGTCAACCGGGTGTTGGCCGTGCCGCTGACGCACGACGACATCCAGGGGGTCTACGCCGGCCTGCGGCCGCTGCTGGCCGGGGAGTCCGAGCAGACCAGCCAGCTCTCCCGCGAGCACGCGGTCGCGCGTCCGCAGCCAGGGCTGGTGGCCGTGGCGGGCGGCAAGTACACCACCTACCGGGTCATGGCCGCGGACGCGGTCGACATGGCCCGCACCGACATCCCCCGGGCGGTTCCCGACAGCACGACCGAGCACATCCCGCTGGTCGGGGCCGAGGGCTACCACGCGATGGTCAACCAGGTCTTGCCGCTGGCCGAGGCCTACGGCCTTCCGGCCTGGCAGATCGAGCGGCTGCTGGACCGCTACGGCTCGCTGGTCACCGACGTCCTCGGCCTCGCGGAGTTCGACCGGTCGCTTCTCGAGCCGCTGCGCCGGACCGAGGAGTACCTCGGGGTGGAGCTCGCATACGCCGCGTCGCACGAGGCTGCTCTGCACCTCGACGACCTCCTGGCCCGTCGCACCCGGATCTCGATCGAGACGCCCGACCGTGGCGAGGCGGTCGCGCGTGCGGCGGCCGAGGTGGTCGCGCCCCTGCTCGGGTGGGACGACGACCGGGTGGCCAACGAGGTGGCCGCCTACGAGGCGCGGGTGCGCGCCGAGCGGGAGTCACAGCAGCAGGCCGACGACCTCGCCGCAGACGCCGCCAGGGTGGCGGCACCCGACACCCGCCGGGTCGCGGTGGGGCGCGCCCTGCACTGACCTCCTACTGACGGAGTCGCATCAGCAGCCCGACCACCAGCGCACCATCACCCGGCCCACTACCTCGGAGAACGGCACCGAGCCGTAGTCGCGGGAGTCGATGGAGGACGCCCGGTTGTCACCCATGACCAGGACTGCGTCCCGCGGAACAACCTCGGGGCCGTAGAACAACGCGTCGATCGCCTTGTGGTCGACGTAGGGCTCGCGCACGCGCTCGCCGTCGACGAACAGCAGTGCGTCGCGGATCGCGACCCGGTCAGCAGGCAGCCCGACCACGCGCTTGACCACCAGCGTCCCGTCGTCGGGTGACTTGAGCACGACCAGGTCGTCGTGCCGCAGGTCGGGCCCCCCGACGCGCTTGTCGACCAGTACCTGGTCACCGGCGCAGAGCGTGGGCTGCATGCTGCTCGACTCGACGCGGTAGGAACCGAGCACGTTGCCGCGGACCCACCACCCGGCCGCGATCGCGGCGACCACGACGGCGAGCATCAGCGGCCAGGACATCCACCGACGTCTCGGCCGCTGCTGCGGGGTCTCTGCCGTGGTCACCGGTCACGCTCACCGCGGCAGGTTGTCGAGCTTGCAGGGAGAGGCGAGGATCGGGTCGTTCGGGTCGGGTTGTCCCGGTTTCCACCCCACGCCGAACTGCATCATCATGTCGTGGTCCTCGTGCGGCAGGTTGTGGCAGTGCACCATGTAGCGGCCGCGGTGCGGACCGAACCGCATCGCCACCCGCACGGTCTCGTTCTCGCCGACGTAGACCACGTCCTTGGGCCCGCGTTCGTATTCGAACGGCGGCCGCCCGTTGCGGCTGAGGACCTTGAAGTCGATCAGGTGGATGTGCAGCGGATGGAACCAGCCGCCGGAGTGGTTGGTGATCTCCCAGACCTCGGTGGCGCCGAGGTTGGGATCCGCGACCAGCAGCTGGAAGTCGCTGTCGATGACGTCCTTCCAGGTCTTGCCGTTGATCGACCAGGAGTCGAGCGTGCGCTGCACCCGCAGGTGCCGGACCCGGCTGGCGTCCCTCTCCGTCAGCCCCATCACGTGGCTGTTGACGAGGGTGTTGGGCATGCGGCTCCACGTCGGGTCCTTCTTGGAGAAGGGCGCGTCGGTGACGTCGAAGGCCATCACCTTGTCGGTGTGGTCGTAGTCGCGGTTGTTCTTGTTCGACAGGTTCTGCAGCACGACCCGCTGCCCGGGCCGGTACTTGCGGAAGTCGATCAGCACCTCGTAGCGCTCCGCGCCGCCGTGCCGCCACTGCCCGACCTCACGGGCCTTGGGCATCAGCCCGCCGTCGGTCGCGACCACTGTCACCGGGTCGCCGGTGCTCAGCACGAACCGGTAGGACCGCGAGATCGAGGCGTTCAGGAAGCGGAACCGGTAGATCCGGCGCTTGACCTTCATGACCGGCCAGGCCTTGCCGTTGACCGTGATCACGTCGCCCCACACCCCGGAGTGGGTGTTGTCGTCGTAGGCGAGCTGGCCGACGTCGTCGAACATCGCGTCGACGACCGTCAGCGGTACGTCGAACTCACCCTGGGGCAAAAGGGCCATCTCGGCCTTGTCGTGCATGTGGTACTGCGCGTACAGCCCGCTGTAGGCGTTCTGCGCGGTGTGGTGCACGCCGTGGTCGTGGTACCAGAGCGTGCGCGCGGGCTGGAAGTTCGGATACTCGTAGTTCTTGTAGAACCCAGGCGGCGTGACGTCGCTGGCGTAGCCGTCGAACTGCGGCAGCGACCCCGACCCGTGCAGGTGCACCGACGTCGTGAACGCCTCACCCGACAGCGGGTTGTTCGCCGGCAGCTGGTTGCGGAACCGCACGACCGAGCGACGCCCGCGGCGCACCTTGATCGTGGGACCGGGAACGTGACCGTTGTAGCCGTAGGCGGTCGTGGTCAGCCCCGCCAGCACCTGCGTCCGCGTCGGGCGCATCGCCAGCTCGTAGTGGTCGACCCACTGGCCGTCCCGGTCGCGGTTGCTCTTGTACGGCCGCGCGACCGGCGGCCGGACGAACTTCGTGCGGAACGGCTGGATACGGCTCGGGTCCAGGCTGCTGGCCGAACGCGCACCGACATTGGCTGCCCATGGCAGCGAGACGGCTCCTGCGACCCCCAGCGCACCGAGCCCACCGATCTTCAACACATCTCTGCGCGTAGCGCTCATAGCCCCTAGCCCCTAGCCCCTTGCCCTCAAGCCCTGCTGTCTCCCC
>DATMEB010000090.1:0-34271 GCA_035557095.1 Nocardioidaceae bacterium
TCGGTCTTGGCGTTGCCGTGCAGCACCAGCGAGGCCGGGTCCGCACCCGCCTTCAGCGCGGTGACGATCTCGCCGCCTCCGGCGACGTCGAGCCCGATCCCCTCCTCGACCATGACCTTCTGCACCGCCGTGCAGGGGAAGGCCTTGGAGGCGAACACGAGACGCGAGTGCGCCCAGCGGGAGGCCAGCTCGTCCACGTACTCCCGCGCCCGCTCGCGCAGTGCCTCCTCGTCCACCACGAGCACCGGCGTCCCGTGCTCGTTCGCAAGATCCGAGGCGCGACAGCCGCCCAGCAGCAGCATCCCGTCGCCGTCCACCGCGGTGCCCGGCGGGAACAGCTCGAGCAGGTCGTGCACCACGAGACCGCCACTCATGCGGTGCGGTCGAGGACGTCGCGGACGATGTCCATGGTGGTCTCATCGATCTCGTGCATCGTCTCGTCGCACCCCTCGCGTTGGTGTCGTGACCGTGCCCGCTACCCGGCCTTGCCGGCGAGCTCCTCGGCCCTTCCCCGTGGGACGAGGACGACGGGAACCGGCGAGTGCCGCAGGATCTTGGTCGCACGCGAGCCGAGGAACACCTGGGCGAGCGGGCCGATCGGGCTGGAGCCGACGACCAGGACGTCGCCGTCGTCCCACGCGACGTCGTCGATCGCCGCGGCCCAGGCCTCACCCTGACCGATCACGGTCGCGACGTCACGCGGCGGTGCCGGCAGCGCGCCGACCTGCTGACGCACCTCGCGCAGTCGCTCGCCCATCGTCGCGGTCCACTCCTGCAGCACCAGGTCCTCGGGCTCGGTGCCCAACCGGGACGTGTACGCCACCCGCGACCAGACCGCGAACGACGCGATCCGCAGTGACGCCGCCAGACGGGACGCGATGTCGGCGGCCGCGACCACCAGCCTGTCGGCGTGCTCGGACCCGTCGTACGCCGCGGTGACACGGGCGACCGTCGACCCGTCCTTGCACCGGAACCCGCGCGGTGCCAGCGCGACCGAGATCGGCGAGCTGTGCAGCAGACGGTCGCTGACACTGCCCAGGACGACGTGGCCGAAGACACCGGCCGACGAGGACCCGAGCACGACGAGGTTCGCGGCATGCTCCCGGGCCACCTCCAGCAGACCTGCCGGTGCCGACCTGGCACGGTGCCGCAGGAACGTCGCGGTGATGTCGTCGGGCACGAGAGCTCGCGCCTCGTCGAGTGCGCGGTCGGCTACCGAGTCGAGGTACGCCTGGTACTCCGCGTCGACACGCGCCATTCCGGGCTGCCACGGTGCGGGCACGACGGCGCACACGACGACGTCGTCGCCGGAGGCGCGAGCCAGCATCGCGGCCAGGTGCACCGCCGACTTGCCGCGCTCGTCGGGGGCATAGCCCACGATCATCGTCATCGGCAACCGTCCCTAGTCGTGGGGCAACCCGACATGCTCGTGCCTGCCGAGATGCGAGTGTCCCCGTCCGTACAGGAAGTACCACACGATCGCCACGCCGACCCAGATGAGGAACACGGCGATAGTGACCCCATCCAGACCCTGGATGATCCAGATGCAGCCCGCGATCGACAGCAGCGGAAGCACGGGATACAGCGGGACCTTGAAGCCACGTGGCAGCTCGGGATGCGTCTGCCGCAACACCATCACGCCGATCGAGACGACGAGGAAGGCGACCAGCGTGCCGATGCTCGTCATCTCGGCGAGGAAGTCGATCGGGATCAGCCCGGCCAGCAGGGAGACCACCGCTGCCACGATGATCGTGTTCCGCACCGGCGTCAGCGTGCGCGGGTTCACCTTGTGGAACACAGCCGGAAGCATGCCGTCTCGGCCGATCGCGAACAGGATGCGGGTCTGCCCGTAGAGCGTGACCAGCGTGACACTGAAGATCGAGATGACCGCACCGGCGGCCAGCGTCGTGGCCGGCCAGGTGGAACCGGTGACGTTCTCGAGAATCGTCGCCAGGCCGGCCTCCTGGCCTTCGAACTGCTCCGCCGGCTGGGCGGCGACCGCGACCACGGCGACGAGGATGTACAGGGTCGTCACGGTGACGAGAGCGATGAGGATCGCCAGTGGCATGGTGCGCCGGGGGTTCTTGACCTCCTCGCCGGCCGTCGACACCGCGTCGAGCCCGATGTAGGAGAAGAAGATGATGCCGGCTGCGGACGTGATGCCGGCGAAGCCGAACGGTGCGAAGTCGGCCAGGTTGTCGGAGTTCCAGCCCTGCAGCCCGACCACGATGAACAGGGCCAGCACACCGATCTTGATCATGACCATGACGGCGTTGATCTTGGCGGACTCGCTGGCGCCGCGGATGAGCAGGAACGCGCACATGGCGACCAGGATGACCGCCGGGAGGTTGAACACACCGCCCTGTTCAGGTGCTTGCGAGAGGCTGAGCGGGATCCGGACACCGAGGAGGTTGTCGAGCAGCTGGTTGAGGTACTGCGACCAGCCCACGGCGACCGCGGCGGACGAGACACCGTACTCCAGCAGCAGGCAGGCCGCCACGCCCATCGCGGGCAGCTCCCCGAGCGTGGCGTAGGCGTACGAGTACGACGACCCCGCGACCGGTACTGCGCTGGCCAGCTCGGCGTAGCAGATCGCGGTCAGGCCGGCCACCGCACCGGCGATGACGAACGACCAGATGACCGCGGGTCCCGCTTCCGGCACCGCCTCCGTCAGGATGATGAAGATCCCGGTCCCGATGGTGGCGCCGATGCCGAACATCGACAGCTGGAACAGGCCGATGCTGCGGGCCAGCTCGCTCTTGCCGGTGTCGGCCCCGGTCTCCGTGGTCATCTCGGTGACCGGTTTGCGGCGGAAGACCTGCTGAACCAAGGACGCCATGATCCCTCCCCCATGTGCGACCCACCCGGGGGCGTCAGGCACGGGCCCCTTCTCGGAGTCTGGCACTGGTGGGCGCTCGAGGGAATAGCTCGACCTTCCACCGCCGGTCCGCGACGCAGCAGTAAACGTGACGAGAAGGGTCTGTGCTGCGCCTGCCCGGTGTGGCCCGCGTGGCCGTCGTCGGCCGGCTCAGCTGCTGCGGATGATGTCGCGCAGCACCTGCGGATAGTTCGTGATGACGCCGTCGACCTGCCACTCGATCGCGGTGTACATGTCCTGCCCGGCGTTCACGGTCCACACGTGTGTCTCCAGGCCGTGCGCGTGGATCCGCTCGACCGTGTCCTCGTCGATCGCGCCCAGTGCGGGGTTGATCTGCTGCGCCCACGTGGCCGCCGCCGTGATCTCGGCCTCGGTCGGGTCGGTGCCGTAGAGCAGGCCAACCGGTACGTCGGGAGCGAGGTCCTTGTACTGGCGCAGCCACACGTGGTCGAAGGACTGCATCACGACCCGGTCGTCCCGCAGCGCACGGTTGAACGCCGGCAGCGAACGCAGCTCCTTGTCGAGGTCGCGCTCGATGCCGGGGTAGAGCGCGGGCGACTTCGGCTCCAGCAGCATGCCGGCCTTGCGCCCGACCGTGTTGACCCACTCCTCGAGCGTGGGCACCTCCTGCCCGGCGAACCGGGGCGCGAACCACGAGCCCGCGTCGAGGCGCTTGATCTCCTCGAGGGTGAAGTCGCCGACGTTCCACGGCGCGCGGGCGGGGAAGACCTGCTCCACGTCGGTGGTGCGGTCGAGCGTGGTGTCGTGGATGATCACCAGCTCACCGTCGCGGGTGCGCTGGATGTCGTTCTCGACGACGTCGGAGTCGTGCCGGATGGCCAGCCTCACGGCGGCGAGCGTGTTCTCCGGCGCGGCGCCGGACGAGCCACGGTGGGCGATGACCTCGACGTCGGAGTCGGTGGCCGCGACGGCGGGTGAGGCGAACCCGAGCACGGCCAGGAGTGGCACGAGCGACGCGAGGACGGCGGCAAGGGCACGTGCGGTGCGGTGCATGTTTCCCTCTCGACGGTCTGGTCGGCCCCCGAGCGGCCGACGCTAACTGACGTTGACCGCCGAACGCGAACCCGCGGTGACGCCCGGATCAACCGCGGCTGACGTTCCGGCGAGCGGTGTCTGCGCACCACACAGGCCCCAGAGCTCCTCCGAAGAATGGTGGCTCCCGCTGGTCACGCTGGCCCCGGACAGCCCGCGCTTCCCACAGCCCGCGATGGCCCCAGCAGCGATGACGCCCGCCCGCGCTGGGGGATCTCGTCATCGCGACCCCCGTGCGGCAGGCGGCACGGTCAGGACGGCAAGGTCAGGACGGCAAGGCGTTGGCCGCGACCACGTCGGCGTACCACTGGGCGGAATCCTTGGGAGTACGCACGAGCGTGTCGTAGTCGATGTGCACGATGCCGAACCGCTTCGAGTAGCCCAGCGCCCACTCGAAGTTGTCCAGGAACGACCAGAGGTAGTAGCCGCGGACGTCGGCCCCGGCCTGGATCGCCGCGTGCACCGCCGCGAGATGGCTGTGGAGGTACTCGATCCGCCGGTCGTCGCGGACCCGCCCGTCCTCGTCCGGGCCGTCGGGGTAGGCGCAGCCGTTCTCGGTGACGGTGATCGGCACCTCGGGGTAGTCGCGGTGCACGCGCACGAGCAGGTCCGTGAACGCCTGCGGCAGGATCCGCCATCCCATGTCGGTGTACGGACCGTGCTGTGGGTACGAGCACGCCCGGTCGGTGCCCGGCCACGGCACCGGAAGCTCTCGCGCGCCGGGGTCGCTGGTCCAGCGCCCGGTGGCGGTGCTCGCCTCGTCGCCCTCCGGCGGCGGGGCGCCCACGGTGCTCGGGGTGTAGAAGTTCACCCCGAGCATGTCCAGCGGACCGTGGATCGCGGCCAGGTCCTCGTCATGGACGAACGACCATTCGGTGATGTGCCGCGTCTCGTCGAGCAGCGTGTCGGGGTAGTGCCCCCGCAGCACGGGGTCGAGGAAGATCCGGTTCGCCATGCGGTCGACGTGCTCGGCCGCAGCCCGGTCGACCGGGCCGTCGGTCAGCGGGTAGACCTGCGCAAGGTTGAGCGTCAGCGAGACCCCTGTATGACCTGGTGAGGCCGTGCGGATCGCCTGTGCCGCGAGGCCGTGGGAGAGGTTGAGGTGGTGCGCCGCTGCCAGCGACGTGGCGTTGTCCCGGACGCCGGGGGCGTGCACGCCGCTGGCGTAGCCGAGGAACGCCGAGCACCACGGCTCGTTGAGCGTGGTGATCATGGGCAGCCGGTCACCGAACGCCTCGGCGACCACGCCGGCGTACTCGGCGAACTGCAACGCGGTGTCGCGCGCCGCCCAGCCGCCGACGTCCTGGCACGCCTGCGGGAGGTCCCAGTGGTACAGCGTCGCCAGCGGGGAGATGCCGCGGGCGAGCAGGCCGTCGACGAGCCGGTCGTAGAACGCCACGCCGTCGGGGTTGACCGCACCCGACCCGTCCGGGATGACCCGCGGCCACGCGATCGAGAACCGGTACGCCGGCAGGCCGAGCGAGGCCATCAGGTCGAGGTCGTCGTCCACCCGGTGGTAGTGGTCGCACGCCACGTCACCCGTGTCGCCGTTGCGCACGTTGCCGTCGACGCGGCAGAACGTGTCCCAGATGCTCGTACCGCGGCCGTCCTCGCCGACGCCGCCCTCGATCTGGTACGCCGCCGTCGCGCTCCCCCAGGTGAAACCCTCCGGAAAGGCCAACGGCCCCGTCGCCGTGCTCATGCGCCACATCCTGGCATCTCCTCGGATCGGCGTGCCCACGACCGCGCACCGACGTCGCCGAGGTCGTTGCGTCGTTGGTGTCGGCAGGGCAGCGGGGGCACGATGGGGGCAAGTGCCTACGGGGAGGGGGTCGGGCGATGGCGACCGTGGACGAGTCGCGCCTGCTGTCCTCCCGCGAACCGGCGGGGCGGTGGGTGCTGTTCGCGACCGTTCTCGGCACCGGCATCGCCTTCCTGGACGCGACCGTCGTCAACATCGCGCTGCCGGCGATCGGCCGCGACCTCGACACCGAGCTGGCCGGACTGCAGTGGACGGTGAACGGCTACACGCTCACGCTGGCGTCGTTCATCCTGCTCGGCGGGTCGCTCGGTGACCGCTTCGGGCGGCGCCGGATCTTCGTGTTCGGGGTGGTGTGGTTCGCGGTCGCGTCCCTGCTGTGCGGCCTCGCGCCCAACGTGGAGACACTGGTGGCCGCTCGGGCCCTGCAGGGCATCGGCGGCGCCCTGCTGACACCGGGCAGCCTGGCGATCCTGCAGGCGTCGTTCGTGGAGCAGGACCGCGGAAAGGTGATCGGCGCGTGGTCCGGCCTGAGTGGACTCGCGGGCGCGATCGGTCCGTTTCTCGGCGGGTGGCTGGTGGAGACAGCGACCTGGCGGCTGGTGTTCCTGATCAACGTCCCGCTGGCGGCGCTGGTGGTCGTCGTCTGCCTGCGGCACGTGCCCGAGAGCATGGACCCGCGCGCTCCGCGACGGTTCGACATCGTCGGCTCGGTGCTCTGCGCGGCCGGGCTGGCAGGGCTGACGTACGGCCTGATCGCGTGGGGAGAGACCGGCACAGCCACGCTCTCCGCGGTGCTCGCGCTGGCCGGAGGGCTGGGCGCACTGGTGCTGTTCGTCCTCGTCGAGAGGTCGTCCGGGCACCCGATGATGCCGCTGGACGTGTTCGGCTCCCCGGTCTTCCGCGCGGTCAACCTGGTGACCTTCGCGGTGTACGCCGCACTGGGCGGCCTCTTCTTCATGCTGGTGATCACCCTGCAGGTGGTGGCCGGGTTCTCACCGATACTGGCCGGGACCGCGCTCCTCCCGGTCACCGCGATCATGCTGCTGCTGTCGGCCTGGGCCGGTGGCTTCGGGCAGCGGGTGGGTCCGCGTATCCCGATGACCTTCGGCCCGGTCGTCGCGGCTGCGGGGCTGTTGCTGCTCTCCCGGATCGGAGCGGGGGCGAGCTACGTCGTCGACGTGCTGCCCGGTGTGGTCGTCTTCGGCCTGGGCCTGTCGCTGACAGTCGCACCGCTGACGGCCACGGTGCTGGCGTCCGCCTCACAGCGGCACGCCGGTGTGGCCAGCGGCGTCAACAACGCGATCGCGCGGTCGGCCGGGCTGCTGATCGTGGCCGCACTGCCCCTGCTGGTCGGTCTCAGCGGCGACGCCTACGCCGACCCGCTCCTGCTCGAACCCGCCTTTGCGCAGTCCATGTTGCTCTGCGCGGGCCTGCTCCTCGTCGGCGGCGTGCTCTCGGCGGTGTCGCTGCGCCCGGCCGCCAAGCGCGCCAAGACCCCCGAGCCGGAGGCCGCTGAGACCCGGGCCGAGGTTGCCGAGGTCGAGCCGAGCCCGTGCCGCGTGCACTGTGCGATCGCAGGGACGCCGCTGCAGCCGTCGACGCAGGCCCCGCCACCCACCCAGACACGCGCCTGAGCGATCCGGGACGGACGACCACCAGAGGGCCGGCGATTTCCCGGAGACGGCAACGTGCGCATCCGGCGAAAGCTACGGTGAGAAGCAGGGACACAGCAGGGGGGATGAACCGTGAAGCTCGCCGACCAACCGTTGTTCACCAGCGCCGTGGCCCTGGTCACGTTGAGCGCTGTACATCAGGTGCGGCCACTTCCGTGGACGTGGTGGGCGACCTGGGGGGCCTGGACCGCCCTCGCGACCGCGGAGACCGCTCGCGGCATCCGGGTGAGGACCTGACGCGTCAGCGCGCGTCGGCCGGCGCGATCCGGTCGGCCAGCCACGCGAGCGAGAGCGGGTAGCGGTAGTCGATCCCGCCGTGCCCGGCGTCGAAGAGCTCGAACTGGATCCGGTCCTCGGGCACGCCCGCATCGACGATCTCGCGCCGGAACGCCTCCGCGCCGATGTCGAGGTACCACTCGTCCCTGGTGCCTCCGTCGATCCACACCGCACGCCAGGACCGCACCGCGTCGGCGTACCGCTCCACCATGCGCACCGGGTCCCAGTCGAGCCAGCGCTGCCACAGGTCGGGCAGCAGCCGGCCGGTCGTGGTGTCGAACGGAAGTCGCGGCGTGCCGTCGGGGTCGGCCGAGAAGCACGCGGCGACCCCGAGCATCATCAGCAGCGTCTGGTCGGCCTCCTTGGTGAACGCCGTACGCGAGCGGAAGTCGTCCCACCACCGGGTGATGTCGCCGTCGTAGTCGCGCAGCTGCCTGACCGACTGCGCGAACTCAGGGATGTAGGTGAACTCGTACAGCGCGTCGCCGGCGTGCGTGGCCAGCGCACCGAAGAGATCCGGTCGCAGCATCGGCGTGATCATGGCGCCGAAACCACCGCTGGACTTGCCCATGATCGCCCGATGGTCGCGGTCGGCCAGCGTCCGGTATCTGGCGTCGACGAACGGGACGACCTCGTCGCACAGGTACGAGTGGTAGGCACCGGTGCCCGGTGAGTCGACGAACTGGCTTCCGCCGTACGCCGTCCATGCGTCGACGTACACCACGATCGTCGGCGGCGCCTCGCCGCGCGCGAACACGGCGTCCGCGGTCTCGACGAACGGCCGCCGGAACGGCATGCGGTTGCGCCACATGGCGAGGTGCCCGGTGTAGCCCTGGATGACGTACACCGAGGAGTACTCGCGCCCGGTGTCGTCGTCGTAGCCCGGCGGGATGTACACCCACAAGGGCCGCTCGTGCGGGTCGTCCAACGGGTTGCCGCGCAGCAGCGCGCTCTCGAGGACGTGCTCCTCGAGGCGTCCGGCGAGCTCGGCGGACCAGGGCAGCATCGACACGTCCCTCACCCTACGTCCCGGCGTGACGCGCCGATCGCAGCTGGGCCGAGAGTGCCATCGAGATCGAGGGACGCTCGTAGCGGCGTCCGGACGCCCCCTCGGCGCGCCAGGCCGGACCTCGCGCGTCACCGTCGAAACCTGCACATTCTCGACTTCTCGTCCATAGAATTCCCTCGACGATGCTGACACCTGGGGGTGCACGTGCGGTTCGGCAGGTTCCAGAGGTTCATCGGGCTGATCATCCTGGCAGCGGCGGCGGGGGCGGCCGCGCTGCTGTGGTTCGCCGTGGCCGCGAGCAGCCCGGCGCCGGCCAAGGCACCGACCGAGGGGATCCTGTTCGGCGTCTGGAGGATCTTCTACGACACCCAAGCGCCGGCGCCGCGCGTCCTGCTCGCCGCGGCGGCCATGGCGGTGCTGTGCGCGGCCGGTGTGGCGCTGCTCGAACGGCGCATCGCCAACCGTTCCCGCCGTACGGTGAATCATCAGACCAACCCGCTGGCTCCGAAGGTCGTGATGGCGGCCCACAGCGCCGTGTTCGCGGGGCCGGTGACCGTGACCGTGCTGATCCCGGCGCACAACGAACAGGGAACGCTGCCCCACACGCTCTCGTCGCTGCTCTCGCAGTCGCATCCACCCGAGCGCATCATCGTGGTCGCCGACAACTGCACCGACTCCACGGTCGCGATCGCCCGCAAGGCCGGGGTCGAGGTCTTCGAGTCGGTGGACAACACCGCCAAGAAGGCCGGCGCACTCAACCAGGCGCTCGCGCGAGTGCTTTCTGGTCAGCGTGAGAACGACGCGGTGATGGTGATGGACGCCGACACCGTGCTCGACGACGGCTTCCTCCAGGCCGCCGTCCATCGGTTCACCGCCGACCGGGCGCTGATGGCTGTAGGCGGGCTCTTCCACGGCGAGGACGGCGAGGGCATGCTCGGCCAGTTCCAGCGCAACGAGTACTTCCGTTACGCCCGGGAGATACGCCGTCGCCGCGGGCGGTTGTTCGTACTCACGGGCACGGCCTCGATCTTCCGTCCTGCCGCACTGAGCACGGTGGCCCACAGTCGTGGCCGGCTGATCCCGGGGCGGCACGGCGACGTCTACGACACCGCGGCACTGACCGAGGACAACGAGCTCACGATCGCGCTGAAGTCCCTCGGCGCGCTGATGATCTCCCCCGCCCAGTGCTCCGTCGTCACCGAGGTGATGCCCACCTGGCGGGCGCTGTGGGCGCAGCGCCTGCGCTGGCAGCGAGGGGCCCTGGAGAACCTCGGCGCGTACGGCGTCACACCGCAGACCTTCCGTTACTGGGTGCAGCAGCTCGGTATCGGCTACGGCGTCATCGCACTCGCCGCCTACTTCCTCCTCCTGCTGCTCATGGTCGTCTCGCTCGACCATTGGATCTGGTTCCCGTTCTGGATCGGGCTGGGTGGGCTCTTCATGGTCGAGCGGGTCGTCACGGTGTGGAAGGGCGGCTGGCACGCCCGTCTTCTCGCGCTCACGCTCCTACCCGAGCTGTACTTCGCTGCGTTCCTCAACGTGGTCTTTGTCAAGGGGATCCTCGACATCTCCTTCGGCCGTCAGGCCGGCTGGAAGCACGTCACCCGCGTGCTCGACAAGAAATCGGTGGGGGGCTGAGCCGTGTTCACTGCCGTCAGTCTGTTGTCTGCAGACGGTCTGCTGCTGCCCGAGGCCACTCTGCACGCCGGATGGTTCGGCGTGCTGGCGGCGTTCGTCGCGATCAACACCGTGATGTACGGCGCGCTGGCGCTCGCGAAGATCCTGCCGAAGATCTACCCCTCCGACTGGACCCGCGGACGCAACCGGCGCACCCAGTCCCGCAGCATCCACCCCGCGCCACCGGACTGAGGTCACTGCTGCACTCAGGTACGAGCCGCGTCGTTGGCAACAGGTCACGCAGCGTACCGAGATAGTGACTGCCGTTTCTCCCCCAGAAGAGACGTTCTCCTGTCTACCCTGTCTGGTATGGCGTTGCTATGGGCGGGCGGTGGACTGAGCCAGGACGTGCTGGTCCTGGATCTGCTGCGCCTCGGCAGGTGCGAGACCGCCGACGCCGACTCGCACGACGGCGAGACCGAGCCGGGACAGTAGCGCCGGTGTCGGTCGAGCGGTGCGGCATCGACGCCCTCGAGACCATCGCCGGGCCCGCGGAAACGTAGGTCTCACGGTCCGCTGGCGTAGACCGACCCGCGCGCAGCCAGCACGCCACGCAGCGCCTCGGCGAAGCCCGCCAGCTGCTCGTCGGTCAGAACGAGGCTGAGTGCCATGTAGCCACGGGGGGCGAGGTAGTACCCCTCCTCCAGCAGGTCGAGGAACAGCAGCTCGCGCAGCCGCGCGTCGGTGTGCTCGAGGTCCTCCGGCCGGCGGATCTCGGCTCGCGTGGGATGCAGGGCCATGAGGCTGCCGATGCCCGTCACCTGCAGCGGGACGCCGGCAGCGGCGATCACCTCGCTCAGCTCCTCACGGAGGCGGTCTCCACGTGCGGTATGGCGCTCCGCGACCTCTGCCGTGTACACCCGGGTCAGCCCGGCATGCCCGGCGGCCATGGAGAGGGCGTTGTTGTTGAAGGTCCCCGCGTGAGGTAGCGCGTCCGGGCGCGAAGGGTCGAAGAGAGCCATCACGTCGGCCCGCCCCCCGAACGCCCCGAAGGACGCCCCACCACCGAGATACTTCCCGACCGTGGTGAGGTCGGGGGTGATGCCGAGCCGGTCCTGCAGCCCGCCGGCGCCCGTCCGAGACGTCATCACCTCGTCGAAGATCAGCAGCGCACCGGTCTCCCGCGACGTGTCACGAAGCGCCTGCAGGAAGTCCGTGTCGCCAGGAATGCAGCCGGAAGCGCCCAGCATGGGCTCGACGAGCACCGCGGCCACGGCGTCCGCGTGCTGACGCAGCAGAGCGCGCGCCGTCTCGGCGTCGTTGTACGGCGCGACGACCACGTCGTACGGCGCGTTCACCGCCGACGGTCCCCCGCGGAACGTGAGCAGCCCTCCGTGGTAGCCACCGCTGAACACCAGGACGCGTGGACGGCCGGTGAACACTCGCGCGGCCGAGAGCGCCATCAGGTTCGCCTCGGTCCCCGAGTTGGTGAACCGCACCTGCTCCAGCGAGGGCAGACGCCCACACAGCGCCTCGGCCAGGAGGACCTCCTGTTCGATGTGCGCGCTGCGACTGAGGCCATGCTCGATGGCGCCGGTCATCGCCTTCACGATCTCGGGGTGCGCATGGCCGTACAAACCGGCGGAGTACTCCCCGAGCAGGTCGACGTACACGTGGCCGTCGACGTCCTCCACGACCGCATCCCATGCGTGCGAGACACGCAACGGGAACGGCCCGTGGTACAGGACGGTGCGCGTGTTGCCGCCTGGCAGCACCCGACGGGCGCGCTCGTGCTGGACCCGCGTGTGCGGTCGACGGCTCACGTACTTCTCGCGCGCCTCGTGCAGGGCACGATCGACCGCGGCCCCGTTCCGTGTCGTTGTCACCGACCCACCATCCACCGTCGGCCCGGGCGGAGCCAAGCCGAGATGAGGCGCTGGGCGAGGGGCATGGCCGACCCCTCCGCGGTCATGCCCCTTCGTCACCCGCCACGACCCGTGTACTTGCACACACGCTGGCTCATGCCAGGCCGCCACAGCTCGTCATGCGCAATGACGATGTGGCCGACTCGGAAGAGAGAGACTCCTGCCCGCCTGGCCTGAGCCCCCTGACCCAGGTGATGACGGCATCAGCGTGGTGCTGGGGCCGCAGACGCGATCGCCTGCTCGTTAGATAGGTACGGTGGCATCGACCAGCTTCTTCTCTATGCGGGGCTCCCCGGATCGGGAGCCAGCGGCGCATCAGGGTCTGGGATGCAAGAGACCGTCTGGGCACGGTAGTGCCCGAGACCGCCGATCCACAAGGGCACGTCAGGCATCGTTGGGTGGTGATGGCACGTCGAAGACCACCCAGACGGCCTTGCCCCCGGATGCAGGGAACACGCCCCAGGCTCGAGCGGCGGCGCTCACGAGCAGCAGCCCACGTCCACCGACCACACCGTGCTCGGGCTCGTAGGAGCGGGGTTGGGGGTGGCCTGCACCCTGGTCCCTCACCAGCATCTGGACTCGCCCGTCGGCCCGGCTCAGCGTGACGTCCACGGCGGAGGCGGCGTGCACGACGGCGTTGGTGACCAGCTCGCTGACCACCAGGGACGCCTTCGCCACCAGCGACGTGAGGTGCCAGTCGAGCAGCGCGCGAGTGACGAAAAGCCGCGAGGCACGGGGAGAGGCCAACTGCGCCGCCAGGTGCAGCTCGGTCCGCTGCAGCGGTGGCAGCCGCGAGTGCAGCTGGTCCATGCCTTCGCCCGCGGAATCACTGAGCACCAAGGTGTGGGGGCGCGTCATCGACCTCAGAGCCGACCGGATCTCGGAGTACGGCGGACAGACCACGGCCACCCCGGCGCCGGGCCAGTCACCGAGATAGCGCACGACCGGACTCAACATCTCCACCACATATCCGGCCGAGACCGGCGATGTCCGCAGGTCGCACACCGCGACCTGCACGCCGTCTGCCAGCGCTCCGAACAGGTCTGCACCCAGGTCGGATCCCGCTCGCCCATTGACAGGCGGCGTCCGCGCACCGCCGTCAAGACCGTCCCCGGGATGCTCTCGCAGCCCCACTTGGCTCTCCTCGCATCCGAACGCGCACGAATCTGTGGCACCGGCTCGGCCAAGGGACAGCAGGGGAATACACGTGCACGATCAAAGTTGACGGTGCCATTCGCCCGACTCGCGAAGCCGGCTGTTCAGGGCGCCGGCGAGATCCTGGGCGACACTCTTGCCCTCGATTCTGCCACCAACCAGAGCCGGTGAATCGACAAGAAGGCAAAACCCGAGCAGTGGACGGATCGGCCGACTGCAGGCGACCTTCGCGCGACCCGAGCCTCCGGGCTCCTCAGGCTGGCGCTACTCGACCTCTTCGGGAGCTGCGCGTTCCGACGTCCAGTCGGGTCCGATACCGACGCGAACGACCTCATGGGCCACCTCGACCAACCGCCGGCGGGTGCTGCGGGCGCGGCCGCGAAGCAGCGCGAACGCCTCGTCGGTGCCGATCTCCAGCTTGTTGGCCAGTGCCCCCTTGGCCTGCTCGATCGCAACCCGGCTGTTCAAGGCGAACTGCAGCTGCTCGGTCAGCACGTTCCTGTCCTGGGCCAGCCGATCCTGCAAGATCGCGATCGTGGCAACGTCGGCCAGAGCCTGCGCGACCGGGATGTCCTCCTCGGTGATCGTCGTACCCCCGGAGTCGCCGAACAGGTTCATCGCCCCGATGACCTGTCCTCGCAAGCGCAGCGGCAGCGCGACCACGGCGCTGTATCCCTGGCCCACGGCGACCGCGGAGAACCGCGGCCAACGCGTCTCTTCGCCCTCCAGGTCGAAGGCCCTGACCCGCTCGCCAGTGCGGTAGCACTCCAGGCAGGGGCCCTCCTCGTTCTGGATCTGGAACAGTTCCAAAAGGCGCGCGTCCTCCCTCGAGGCCACGGTGACCCGCAGCTGTCCCTCGGAGTCGGCGAGCAACAACCCGACGGCAGCCACGTCGAGCAACTCGGCACACCGGGCCGCCAGGGTATGTAGCAGATCCAGCACGTCGAAGTCATCGACGAGCGTGTCCGCCAGCGTCACGAACGTCTGCGCCAGTTTGGCTGTGTCCATACATTCACTCCGGTTCCAGTGTGCGACGCCTCGTCTGAATGCTCAACGTTCAATCGGGCTCCAAGCGCAGCCGTTTGGCCATGATGTCGGCGGCCACCTCTGCGATCGGCCGACCAGTGGTGAACGCGTGGGCGCGCAACAGGGCGAACGCCTGCTTGGCGTCCACGTCGAGTTCCACCATCGTCGACCCCACCGCCTGATGCACCTCGGCGCGGAACCGCGAGCGGTCATCCATCGCCCAGACGAAGGCCTCCGCGGTGTCTGCGCCAGTGCCCACCGAGAGCAGGACCGCCGCGGCGTCGGCCAGCGTGCGCGCGTCCTTGGCCTGGTCCGGACCCAGCGCCCCGGTGCTGGTCCGGTACAGCGCCAGCGAACCCAGCCGGATAGCCCCCACCTGCACCGGGAAAACGAACACCGCACGCGCACCTGCCTCCAGTGCCTCCTGCCGGTACCACGGCCAGCGCGCGTCCGAGGCATCGGACAGGTCCGGGATCAGCACAGCCACACCATCTCGCACCGCGTCCACCGACGGACCCTCGGAGAACGTCAGCTGCAGGTCCTCCAACCTGTTGCTGACCTCATCAGTGGCACAGACGGTGCTGCGGTGCTCTCCGCCGATGATGCCCAGAGTCGACCCGGTCACGCCGGCGGTCTCCACACACAAGTCACACAGCCGCCTAGCGCGGCTCATGGGATCGGCGTTCGGCTGTCCATCCAGGAGCGCAATCAAGCGAGCCCAACCCTGGGGCAACACAGCAGCTGCCTCCATCCGTGCTCGACACCAGGCGCGCCACCTCGGCGTGTCCGCGCCACCAGGGTCTGGGGCGACTCATCACCACACTACGCCGCTTCCGTTCCAGGTCGAGCCATCAGACCCGCAGGAGCCCCCAGACGCGGCAAATGTCAGCCCGTGCGCGCTGCCTGCCGGGCTACCGACCTCCAAGCGACGACGAGCAAGGCGATGGCCCCGAGGCCGAACACGATGTTGCCGAGCAGGGCGGTCGAGCGGGAGACGTCCAGGAAGGTCGCCTGCTGGAAGCCCAGCCATACATAGGTGAGCAGGGCACCGCCGGCGAGCGCGAGCCGGTGCGGCTCGTCCCAGTCACGGCTGCGTGACCAGCGCAGCACCAGCGTGCCGAAACCACCGACGAGCAGGAACCAGCCGGCGGCGACGAGCCAGGCGGATGCGGCCTCAGGCAGGTACTGACGACCCATGATGAGGCTGGTCGCGACGAGCGCCACCGCACCGACCACCCACGGGCTCGGGGCGGTGGCGTCGATCCGGGGGAGCGGGCGGCGGCCGACGACGAACGCCGCCACGACCAGGACGACGATGGCGACGGTGGCTCCGGCGTACTGGGACACGGTGGCGACGAAGCCGTCGCCCTCGATGTGCACGAACGCCAGGAACGTCGACCCACAGACGAAGATCGCTGCGACGCATGTGAGACCGACGCGTCCGAGCCACGGCTTGGTGCGATCGCGGTCGAGCGCCTCGACCAGGGCGATCGGCACGCAGATGCTCCACACCGTGTGCAGCGATACCACGTCCTGGAGCAGCTGCACGCTGGTGCCGAGCCACGACACGTGCGTGCCGGAGTAGGCCAACCCGATGTCGAAACCGCCGTATTGCGGGTTCCACAGCATCTGGTCGACCGGGCCCTCCTCGAACAGTCCGTAGGCGAGTGCCAGGAGCATCATCGTGGGCCAGCCGCGGCCGGCACGACGCGATACCTCTCGGATCAGCAGGGCACCGCCGCCGTACAGGGGCGCCAGCAGGAGGATCGCCGGCAACGCGGTGATCGGCTCGTTGCCGAAGAGGAACTCCCCGACCACAGGCGCCAGGAGGAACAGCCCGCCCGCGAAGAGCAGTCGGTGGCGCCTTGGTCTGGCGTTGCTCACCGGGTTGATGCTAGATCCGCTCATCACTCATCCGAGTCGTCATGCCGGCGTACGGGCGCGGTCGAGGACGCGTTCGGACCAGACGGCCGCTGCCGCTGCGAGGCTGACTGTCGCTCCCGCGGCAAACGTCTGCCTGACCGATCCGATACCGAGGATGAGCCCGCCCAGGCCGCTGCCGGCGGCAATGCCCACGTTGAACGCCGCGGAGTTCGCGGCGGACGCCATATCGGTTCCTCGTGGCGCGACGAGCATGACGCGGCCCTGCGTCGCGGCGAACACGGGTGCGGCGGTGAGCCCGAGCGCGAGCAGGCCCAACGCTGTGACCCATGGGCGATCCCCGAACAGATACAGAACCGTGAGAACGATCGTCTGGCCGGTGACCGGAACGGCGACGACGAGGTACTGGAAGCGGTCGGCGGCCGCACCCACCAGGAGTACGCCGACCAGCCCGCCGGCTCCGAACAGAGCGAGCGCCACGCTCACGCCGTTGGCGTCGAAGTCGGCGACGTCACGCAGGAAGGGCGTGATGTAGGTGAACGCGGTGAACGCGCCGGTCGTCGAGAGCACCGTGGTGACCAGCAGAATCGCGTACCGGCGGGTGTCGGGCATCGCACCGAGGTCGCTGTGCAAGCTGCCCGGGCGGGCCGTGGGCAAGCAGATGCTGACCACGAGGAAGGCGACGAACCCGAGCGCGGCCAGGACTAAGAACGGGGTCCGCCAGTCGCTCTGGTAGCCGAGCCACGTGCCGACGGGCACGCCCGCCACCGTCGCCAACGCGCCGCAGGCGAACAGGAGGCCCACGACCCGTCCGCGTATCTCGGGTCGAAACAGGCCGACGGCGGCCGGTGCCATGACCGCCCAGAACATCGCCTGCGCCAGCGCCGTCCCGATCCGCGCTCCGAACAGCACGGCGAAGTCGTCGGCCGTGGCCGAGACCCAGGTCGAGACCGTCAGCACGGCCAGGACCCCGGCCAGGACATAGCGACGCGGGAAGGGGCGTCCAAGGCGTGCCAACGGAACGGACGTGGCGGCGACGATCAACCCGTAGACGGCGACCAGCGACCCGATGGCCGAGATCGACGTGTCGAGGTCGCGCGCGATCAGGTCCAGGAGACCCACCGGGAGGTTCTCGGTCGTGTTGAACGTGAACACCGACAGCGCGAGACCCGCCAGGGCAAGCACCCCTCGTGCCGAAGCGCGCGGTACGTCCTTGCTCATCAGTGCCTTCCAAGGCGCTCGTGTCGTCGATGGTCCCGATTCAAGACTGCTGGATCGTCGCGTTCTGGCTACCGACAGGTTGGAGCAGTCCGCCCGTGCGCCACCAGTGACGCGGCCGAACCTGGCCGATCCCATGGCCAGGTGGCCGATGTTCTGGGGGTGTCGGCTCGAGCATCGTCCCCGCATGCCAAAACCCCCACCACCAGAAGGAGCAAGGCAATGCGACGCGTAGTACTGGCGATGAACACCACCGTGAACGGTCGACTCGATGACCCGGAGGCTTGGTTCGGGGGTCTGACCGACGACATCTACGGCGAGATCGACCGCGGATCCGACACCTTCGACACGGTCCTCGTGGGCCGGGTCACCTACGACGAGATGTGCGAGTACTGGCCGGGCGCCGCCTCGGAGGAGGGCGCACCGGAGGCACACCGGCGGATGTCGGAGAAGATGAACTCCTTCAAGAAGTACGTCTTCTCCCGCACACCTGCGGCCGCGCCGTTGGCGTGGAACAACTCCGAGATCGTCACTGTGAACTCGGACCGCGACATCGTCGAGTTCGTGCAGACTCTCAAGGACCAACCGGGCCGTGACATCTACCTGTCCGGAGGTGCCCGGCTGGCGCAGACGCTGGTGAGACTCGGGCTCGTCGACGAGTACCGGTTCTTCGTACACCCGGTCTTCTCGGCCGGCGAGTCCTGGTTCGGCCAGATCGTCGAGTCGAGGCAGCTGGAGGCGATCAGCGCGGCGACGTACGCGAACGGAGTCGTCGCCATGTACTACCGCCGCTCCGGCGACCCGGCGACCACGAACGGCAGCAGTCCGGACAGAGACCCGTTCGCGCCGCAGCCGGTGTCGTGACCGTAGGCACGCGGCCGCGCCGCTCACCCGTACTCACCACCACGGGTTTGCGGCGCGGCCATGCTGTCGTACGTGTTCGCGCAGTCGCGGCATTCGCCCCGGCGTCGCAGGTGGTAGGCCAGGGTGGCGGCGGCGAGGCCAGCTCCCCAGAGAGGCCAGAGCAGCGTTGGGCCGGATCCCCAGTCCAGCGAGATCTGTCCGAACAGCAGGGCGCGCAGGTAGGCCATCCCTGCGGCGGTGACCAGGACGGCGACGATGGCCGCGGGGATGATCGCGGTGCGTGGGTGCACGCGCCTGCCGCGCCGGAAGGGCACCCATCTGGGGTAGGCCTCTCCCCAGCGTTGGACGAGCCCGAGGGTCAGCAGGGCCCCGCCCGCGGCGAGGGTGGCCAGACCGGCTCCGGCCAGCCAGATTCCGGGGCTCTCGGCCTGCTCTGTACGTAGCTCCTGGCGGCTGAAGCCCAGCGGAACCCCCAGTGCCCATGCCCAGCGAGTGAGCGCATAGAACATCGGGATGGCGACGGCGATCGCGACCGCCCATCTCCCCCAACGTCGGGCGGAGTCGGCCGTTGCCCATGCGGCGGTGTATCGCGGACGGCCGCAACCGGCGCAGGCGTCACCTGTCCGCCGGGTGTAGGCGAGGGTGGCGCCGCCCCACAGCAGGCCACCGAGGATGAACAACAGCTGGTTGACCACCGGCCACGGGTACATGCTGCTGAAGAACTCCCCGAGGCCGAGGTCTGGCGGCCAGCCGAACGGGGCACCGACGAGGACCAGCGGAGTTCGAGCCACGGCCATCAGCGGACGGTGGCCAGGAACCACCAACGCCAGCGCCACGGCCGTGGTCACGCCGTAGCCGATCAGCAGAGGCCGCAAGGGTCCGCGCCCACCACCACGGGCCATGACTACCGCGAGAACTCCACCGGCGAAACCGATCGCCGCCATCACCGGCCCGGCGAACGCGGCCTGGGCAAGGGCCAGCGACGTGTCGTCGTGTGCACCGCCAAAGGGGAAACCGGCACCGCCCAGTGCCCAGAACGACCCGAGCACGCCGTACAGCAGCGACCAGAATGCCGCGCAGTAGCAGATCCACTGTGGCCACGGCCCGGTGAGCGACCTGCCGCTCCGGTGATCGGCGCGTTGTCGCGGGTCGGCCGTCTGGGGACTGGTCACGGTTGGAGCCTCCGTTCGCGGATGCGGGCTGACGGGTCGATCACCGTGGGACGGGTGCGAGCCAGGTGTCGAAGAAGTCATCGAGGGTCGACAGGGTGATCTGGGTGTTCCACCCGCCGCCGAACAGGTCGAAGCCGTGGTTGGCGCCGCGCAGCGGCACCACGCGATGCGGCACGCCGGCCTGGCGCAGCCCCCCGGCCAGCTGCAGCGACTGGCTGATCGGCACGACCTGATCGTCTGTGCCGTGCGCCAGGTAGGTGGGAGGGGCACCGGGGCCCACGTGGGTGAGCGGGGACGCGATCCGGTAGCGGTCCGGGACCATGCTGGGTGTGCCGCCGACGAACCGCGCGGCGAGGCCCCGGATGTCAGACGACCAGTCCGACCATCGCGTGGGCGTCGCGTAGAGGGCCCTCAGGTCGGTCACCGGGTACAGCGCCGCGACCGCCCTCACCTCGGCGTCGCCGCGATGGCATCTGGCCGGCAACCGCGACTCGGAAGTGCTGTATGCGGCCAGCAAGGCCAGATGGCCACCGGCCGAGGACCCGAGCAGTCCGATGCGGTCAGGGTCCACCCCGAAGCGCGGCGCGTGGTGCTTGACCCACCCGACCGCGCATTTGACCTCCCCGGTCGCCCGCTGCCAGCTGGGGCGGGAGGGCGTGGCGAGCTGGTAGTCGATATCGAAGACCACGTAGCCGCGGTCGGCGAGCCATCCGGCGAGGCTGCTGCCGCCCCGGCTGCCGCGGTCCCACCCGCCACCGTGGATGAGTACGACAGCGGGGTTCCCACGCCCCACGCTGGAGGAGCCGTCGACGCCCCACACCTCCAGCCGCCGATCCAGCGAGGACCCGTCGGCGCGGAGGTAGGTGAGCGTGTGCGCCGGCGCTCCACTCGGCGGGCGTGGGAGATAGCGTGCAAGCGACAGCGTGACGCCCTGCTCAGCAGCGGTCTGCAGTCCATCGCGGACGGGGATCATCGACACGACCAGCGCAGCCACCGAAGCGGCGGCAGTGATCCCGGCGATGACACGTGCCCCGATGGACGCGGTCAGCGCGGCGAACCCCAGCCCGAGCACCGCGGCCGTCGTCAGCACCAAAGAGAACTCGGTGAACGCCACCCCAACGATGTAGAGGGCCGGGTTGGGGTCCGGCACGACGATCAGCAGCCCGCCGGCCAAGCACGAGACCGCCCATGCCAGCGCGGCTCCACGCAGCAGCGCGCGCGCGATCCGCCGCCGCGGGGGTCGTGGACGCAGACCGCGATCAGACTGGTCCCGTCGAGTCCGCTCGTCCCGCATGAGCCCACCGTTGCGGAACGCGTACCGCGCACAGTTCCCTCGAGCGAGTGAGCCGGCTCCCCCACACGGGTGCCCAGAGAGGCCGCTTGTCGATCTGCCGCTGCGATCTCACCCAGAGCGGTACCCGCAGCTTCTGGTGTCCTGTACAGTCCCGTGCAGTGTCATTCGTAGATCCACGCTCGTTTCAAGCGCCCGCGGACTTCTGATCCGACGGGCGTTTTTGCTAGGGGGCCTGCAACGACACTGACGAAACCGGCGGGGCGTCATGTTGGGCACCCCGTCCACACATGAGGAGACTTGTATGACGCAAGGCACGGTCAAGTGGTTCAACGGCGACAAGGGCTTCGGCTTCATTGCCCAGGAGGGTGGCGGCGACGACGTCTTCGTGCACTTCTCGGCAATCCAGGCGAGCGGTTTCCGTACGCTTGACGAGAACCAGAAGGTGGAGTTCGACGTCACGCAGGGCCCCAAGGGCCCGCAGGCGGAGAACGTTCGCCCGCTCTGAGCGCAGACCTAGATAGCTTGGGCCCCGTCGTTCTTCGACGGGGCCCAAGCTATGTCGGAGCACTCGACTCCGCCGAAATCTCTGACTAAAGTCAGAGAGTGAGCGAGGCCCTGATCCCAGGTGTGCGACTCTTCAACCGGACGGTGACGCAGCGCGTCGGTGCCCTCAATGAGCGGTTCCTGGCCCGCGACCGACCACTCGGGCAGGCCCGCCTGTTGTGGGAGATCGGCCCCGAGGGCCGTGATGTCCGCTCGTTGCGGACCGAGCTGGACCTCGACTCCGGCTATGTCAGCCGGCTGCTGCGCTCGCTGGAGGACGCGGGCCTGGTCAAGGTCGAGGCCAAGGACTCGGACCGGCGTGTCCGCGTGGCCCGGCTGACCCGCGCGGGCAAGGCCGAGCGCGCGGTCCTCGACCGCCGCAGTGACGACCTGGCCACTTCGCTGCTCGAACCCCTCAGCGACAGCCAGCGCACGCGTTTGGTGCAGGCCATGGGCGAGGTCGAGCGACTGCTGACCGCAGGGATGGTCACGGTCGAGGCGGTTGACCCCGCGCTCCCGCATGCCCGGTACTGCCTGGAGCAGTACTTCCGTGAGCTGAACCGTCGCTTCGATGTGGGCTTCGACCCCAGCAAGAGCATTCCCCTCGACGCCGACGACCTCCGGCCACCGGGTGGGCTGATGCTGGTCGCCACGCTGAGGGCGGAACCGATCGGCTGCGGCGCTCTTAAGCTCCATGCGGACGGGCCCGCCGATCTCAAACGCATGTGGGTCGCCGAGCCCGCCCGTGGGCTGGGGCTGGGCCGCCGGCTCCTGACCGATCTGGAGACCCACGCCGCGCAACACGGGGCCACCCGGATCAGGCTGGAGACCAACCGGGCTCTGGTCGAGGCCATCGCGCTGTACCGCTCCGCCGGATACCGCGAGGTCGATCCGTTCAACGACGAGCCCTACGCCCACCACTGGTTCGAGAAGGACCTCCGGGCACGCCTCTAGCTGGATCCGCGCCGCTTGGGGGCGGCGCGCACGTGCGCGCGTTCACCCTGCTTGCCGACAAGGCTGAGGAACTCCACGGGTCCTGAGCTGGTGGCTCCGAACCAGTGCGGGGTGCGGGTGTCGAACTCGGCAGCCTCGCCGGGTTCGAGGATGAGGTCGTGCTCGCCGAGGACGAGTCGGAGTCTGCCGTTGAGGACGAACGCCCAGTCGTAGCCTTCGTGGGTGCGAAGGTCGGGCTCGGCGTCGTCGCGGCCGGCGGGGAGGACGAACTTGTAGGCCTGGACGCCTCCGGGCCGGCGGGTCAGCGGCAGGATCGTGGAGCCGTCGCTGCCGGTGAGCGGACGCAGATTGATACGTGGGTCGCCGGTCGGCGGTGCGTCGACGAGCTCGTCGAGGGTGACGTCGTACGCGCGGGCCAGGGGCAATAGCTGTTCGAGGGTGGGGCGCCGGAGGCCGGACTCGAGCCTGGACAGCGTGCTGGTCGAGATACCGGTCTCCTCGGCGAGGTCGCTCAAGGTGATGTCGCGGCGCTGTCGAAGCTGCTTGAGCCGCGGTCCTACGGCGTCCAGGGTGCGGTCCCTCGTTTCGTCCATGCGCCCCACTTTGCCATTCGGCAACTAGGTTTGCTATTCAGGCCTGCTCGGGTCACTGTCGAGGAACGCCGCTGTCGAACGGCAGCCGCGGGTTCGTCGAGAGGACAGGGCATGGCAGAGCAACCGGCGAACGAGGAGGACGCTCGATGACGCACTCGTTCGACAGGGAGTACTGGGACCACATCTGGCACGGCGATCGCGCCGAGTCCATGGCCGCCGGTCAGCCCAACCCGCACCTGATGCGGGAGGTCAGCGACCTGGCTCCCGGGACGGCTCTCGACGCGGGCTGCGGCGCCGGAGCCGAGGCGATCTGGCTCGCCACGCGTGGCTGGCAGGTCACCGCAGCGGACATCGCCACCGAGGCACTCGCTCGCGCGGCCGAGGGCGCCGCCGCCAGCGGCGTTGCCGGGCGGGTGCAGTGGGTCGAGGCGGACCTGTCCGCGTGGGAGCCGCACGCACAGTACGACCTGGTGACGACGCACTACGCGCACCCCGCGATGCCGCAGCTGGAGTTCTACGACCGCATCGCGTCCTGGGTCGCCCCCGCAGGGACCCTGCTCATCGTCGGCCACCTCCACCACGAAGGTCATGTCTCCACCGCCGGGCATGGACACGACGAGACTGAGCCGCCCGCCTCGGCCTCGGTGACGGCCGCCGACATCACGGCGCGCCTCGACCCGATCGTGTGGGAGGTCGTGACCGCTCAGGAGGCGCATCGGGCCCTGGCCGGGCACAGCGGCCACGCGGTTTCGATTCACGACGTGGTCGTCAAAGCCAGCCGCCGCCACTGAGATCGTCGACCCGACCCCAACGCCTGGCGGATGCAACCGCAACGCACCCGTCAAGCAGGGCAAAGATTCGGTGACGGTGGGTGAGAGCTCTGTGACCTGCGGTGTTGGAGCCGGCGAGGGGACTCGAACCCCTAACCGCTCGATTACAAGCCTAAGTGTCCCCGATCCATTGAGTGCTGGCTCGGGCCGGATTGTGCCGCTGACCTGCGGTTTCTCCGTCTGCTCCATCCGGCTAGGTGGGCCTCCGTCCGTCCCGGTCCGTGTCTGTGTCTAGCGCAGAAGGCGCCCGCATCAGTGGGGGCGCCTCGTGGCTGACCGACGAGAGGCCGACGCCCAGCTGGTCGTCGAGGAGCGCTTCGCGATCGTGCCGGAGTGGCTGCTCGACGCCGACATCGGTGATTGTGCAGTGCGTCTCTACGCCGTGCTGCTGCGTTACGGCAACTCCTCTGGCGCCCGAATGCCTGGCCGCGCGACGCTGGCGCGTCGGCTGCGCAAGAAGTCCACGGACACGGTCGACCGTGCGATGCGCGAACTGGTCGCGGTCGGTGCCGTGCGGGTCGAGCATCGATTCGCCGGCCGGCAGCGGCTGACCAATCGGTACCACGTTCGGACGAGTCGACCCCGGTCCCCCAACAACGTTGGAGAGGTCCCTTCGGGAGGTGGCCGCGCCGATACGGCTACCGGTTCGGGTGACGGCAGGAGTGGCAGCGTTGCTGCGGCTACAGGTGGCCGCAAGGATGCGCCGAGGGTGGCCGCAACAACCGGTGAGGACCGAGAGCACTCGACCCAGAGCATTCACCCACCCCCTCCCCCTGGCGCTCCTGTGCGCTCGTGGGAGCACCGGCGGCAGGATTTGCTCCGCGACTGCGGGGTCGCCGACTGGGCCGCCCTGGTGGCCGATGTGCAAGCTCTGCGTGCTCAAGCTGGCTGCTCGACCGGTCGGTGGCGAGAACAACAACTCCTGGCCAGCATCGACCTCGCAGTACGCGGCCGCGGCTGGCCGGCGCAGCAGGTTCCTCGCGCGCTGAGGCACATCGCAGCGGATCCGATCAGCCGCAGCCCGGGCCGCCTCGCAGAGGCCGGGCCGTGGTGGGACCAGCCACCGGCCATTGGCTATACCGAGGATCTTGATCGGATGTCGGCGGAGCTCGACGAGGCAGACGGTCGTCGGGTGGCGCTGCAGCGAGAAGCGCGGGCTCAGCTTGCGGCCGAAGGTATGCCGCTGAACCGCGTCAGCGTGCTGCGACGTGCGCATGCGCTGCTGAGGGCACAAGCTCAGGAGGCACCCGCATGATGACAGTGCACAAGCTGTCGGCTGGTGACGGATACACCTACCTGACCCGGCAGGTCGCCTCCGGGGACCGGCAACGCCGCGCAGGTGAGGACCTGGCCGGCTACTACGCCGAGACCGGCAACCCACCCGGACGTTGGCTGGGCTCTGGCATCACAGCACTGGGAGTGTCCGGCGAGGTGTCCGAGCCGCAGATGGTGGCCTTGTTCGGTCAGGGAATCCATCCCGATGCGGATCGGATCACAGACCTCGAGCATGCCGCGGGCGCTGACGAACGAGCGGTACGACGAGCCATTCGCCTGGGCCAGCCCTTCCCGAAGGTGTCGGCGGACTCGGCGCGCAAGCCCGTGGCCGGCTACGACCTGGTCTTCACGCCGGTGAAGAGCGTGTCGCTGCTCTGGGCCCTCGGTGATGAACGCGTGCGCAAGGCAGTAGAGGAAGCCCACCACGAGGCGGTAGCCACCACGATCGGCTGGTTGGAGCAGGATGCAGCGTTTACGCGCACCGGGAAGGGCGGCATCGCCCAGGTCGACACCCAAGGTCTGGTGTGCGCGGCGTTCGAGCACCGCGACTCCCGACTCGGTGATCCGGACCTGCACACCCACGTCGCGGTCTCGAACAAGGTATGCACCCGCGCGGCCGAAGGTCGGCCGCGGTGGTTGGCGCTGGACGGACGAGCGCTGTACCAGGCCGGTGTCGCGGCCTCGGAGCGCTATAACACCCGCCTGGAGGACGCGGTCGCGCGCCGCCTCGGGGTGCAGTTCAGCGAGCGGTCCGACACGGTGCGCGCCGAAAAGCGCTCGGTGCGTGAGGTCGCCGGGATTTCGCTGGGGCTGATCCAGCGCTTCTCGCAACGTCGCCGGCAGGTCGAACAGCGCTACGCCGACCTGGCCGCCAACTTCCGCACCGCGCATGGACGCGAGCCCTCCAAGGCGGCGCAGATCAAGCTGGCCCAGCAGGCCACGCTGGAGACCCGAGAGGGCAAGCAGAGACCCAAGGCTCTTGGCGAGCAGCTCCAGCAGTGGCGCACCCAGGCTCGGCAGATTCTGCATGACCGCGATCCGCGCAACCTCATCACCGGAGTCATCGGCCAGCAGGTTCCGGCGACCGCTGTTGACGTCGAGCTGGTCTGTCGCACCGCTGCCCAGGTGCTGTCCACGGTCGAGACCGAGCGCGCCACCTGGACCCGGTGGAACCTGATCGCCGAGATCGAGCGCGCGACGCGTTCCTGGCGGTTCCCCACCTCCGCGGACCGCGAGCGCGCGGTCGAAGCGGTGTTCTCCGCAGCCACCGACCCGAGCCGGTCGATCCGCATCACCGTTCCCGAGCTGGTTGCCGAGCCGCACGCGTTGCAACGTGCCGACGGGCAGAGCGTGTTCACACCACACGGCTCCGAGCGCTACACCAGCGAACGCACCCTCGCCGCCGAGGAAGCCCTCGTCGCCGCCGGTCAAGAGGCCGCGTCGGTCACCGTCTCCCCGGAACTGGCGGAGCAAGTGGTCAGAGTCCTTGCCAACCGCACCGGCAAGTCACTGGACCCCGGCCAGGCCGCCCTCGTCGAGGCGTTCACCACCAACAACCGCCGGCTGCTGGCCGGGATCGGCCCGGCCGGGTCCGGCAAGACCACCGCGATGCGTGCCGCATGCGCGGTCTGGGACGCCGACGGTCGCCGCGTTGTCCCGCTCGCCGCGTCGGCGAAGGCCGCCGACGTGCTGTCCGCTGAGCTCGGTCGACGTGCGGAGAACCTCCACAAGTTCCTGCACGAACTCGACAGCCCTACAACACCTGGAAGCACCCGCCTCGGCGACCGCGAGTTCTTCGCACTGCGGCGCGGTGACGTGGTCCTGGTCGACGAGGCTGGCATGGCTGGAACCCATCGCCTACACCGCCTCGTCGAACATGCACAGGCCACCGGGGCCGTCGTACGCCTGCTCGGCGACCCCTGCCAGCTCGCCGCCCCCGAGGCCGGTGGAGCGCTAAGGCTGCTCGCCACCGATGTCGGGGCGGTCGAGCTCACCGCGCTGCACCGCTTCACTCACCCCGACGAAGCAGCCGCCACCCTCGGCTTACGGCGCGGCGACGCAGCAGCGTTGAACTTCTACGAACGCCACGACCGCATCCGGTCCGGATCGCAGGAGGCGATGGTCGAGCAGGCGTTTGAGGGCTGGCGCGCCGACATGCTCGCCGGCCGTACCGCGGTCATGGGCACCGCCACCACTGAGCTGGCGGCCGAGCTTTCCGCACGCGCGCGACTGGACCGGGCCGCGCTCGGTGTCGTGGATCTTGACGGCGTCCGACTGCACGACGGCAACACAGCGGGGGCAGGCGACTGGGTGCTGACCCGCGACAACCACCGTCACCTCCTCACTCACGGCGGACGCGACTTCGTCAAGAATGGCGACCGCTGGATCGTCACCGCACGGCACCCCAACGGGTCGCTGACCGTACGACACCAACAACACCGCGGCACGGTCACACTGCCGGCCGACTACGTCGCCGAACACGTGGAGCTGGCCTACGCCACCACCGCCCACCGCATGCAGGGGGACACGGTGGACAGCGCCCACCCGATCATCGGCGCTGGGACCAGCCGCGAGGCGCTCTACGTGCTGGCCTCACGCGCCCGCGACCACACCACGCTGTACGTCGCCACGGAGCCTGCTGTGGACGTGGCGAACGAACACGCCCCGCCTAATGAGCGCAGCGCACGCGACGTCCTCACTGAGGTGCTCGCCACCGAAGCCAGCCAGAAGTCCGCGACCGAGACCGTGCGCACTGCCCTGGCCGACGGCACACGGCTGTCGCGGATGTCCGCCCAGTACAGCCATGCGGCCGACGAGGCCACCCGCCGACCACAGTCAGCCGACTGGACCAGCCACCTCCAGCAACGGGCCGCCGCCATCCGCGAACAGGCCCAGGCCCAACACCCAACGCGGCCGCCGATCCCGCCGCCAGTCTCACCCACCGCCGAGCCGTCGCAGACGAGACAGCCCGGGCTGACTCCGTAACCCACATCCACAGGGAGAAGAACCAGTGCAACCGCGAATGGACTCCACCTTGATCACCACCCGCGACAGCGTCGCGGAACTGCTCAACAGCACCAGCGATGCCCTGGCCTGGCCGGTACGGCTGGCCCTGGCCTCCGCGTTCAACTACCTGGATGACGCCCTGCCGCTGCTCGCACCACCGCTGCCGCCGCCCACGGAGGTCGCCGAGTGCGCCGACGTCACCGCTCGCGTCGAAACGCTGCGCGCCGAACTGCTCGGTCTCATCGACGACATGCCGACGGGCGTCGATCCGTACGCGGTCGGACACGCCGCCGCGGAGCTCAACACCGCCCTGCGCGAGCTCGCCACCGGCAGGCCCGCATGAGCACCTACGGCAACGAACGCGACCGGCTCGCCCACGCTCTCATCAGCCTCCTTACCGCGGAAGAACCCGCGTTGGGAAGAACCGATGCATGTCGGGTGCTGCAGTACCGGGAAGCCGTGCTCAGCAATCTGACGTCGATCAGTGACGCGGTCCTCGGCGGCGCGCCAGCCGCCAAGCCCACCCTGAGCGCCGTCTCAGCCGCACCCGCCCGGGCTCTGCGCACCACCCTGCACACCCTGCCGAAGACTGGTGACCCCGTCGCGCCCAGCGACGTCTTTGCCGCTGCCCCGCGGAACGGCTACGTGCGCAGGTGGCACACCGCGGCACAAGCCTCATTGCTGGCCGCTGACGCCCTGGCAACCGGGCAGCCCACCCGCTGGCGCGTCGACCCAGATGCTGCCTGGTCGGTGATGGCCGACACCTCTGCGGCAGCGCACGCCCTCGCCGTGCTCGACCACCGGCTGGCCACCCACCCCAGCGAACACTTCGACGACCGCGCCCGCGACGCTCTGAACGCCACCTGGCGCACCGGACTGCGGCTCATCGCATCCGAAGTCTCTCGCCTCGCCCAAACACAACCGCTGTCGGACCAGGCCGACCACCTAGCCCGCCCACCGAAATTGCTGCCCTTTCCGGTCTCCGACCCCAACCAACTTGTCGTCGGCTACCAACAATTCCTAAGGATGCTTCAGGCCCGCGACGGCGTACTCCCGATTCGCGTCCTGGGACATGTCCTCGTCGCGCAAGCGCGTATAGCACACACGCTCGCCAACGGCTGCCAACGCGTCCACACAGCGGGTGTGCCCCGAGCAGAGGAGCTCGCTCACCGATGGCGCGACCGTGCCGTGACCGGCGAGACACTTGCCGCACATCGGCGCGCGGTCACCGGCCTTAACCCCGCGACACAACACCCATCCCTCGCCCAGCTCGGCGAGGTGCTCCGCGGTCTCGATCTCGGCTCGCCGAAAGGTCGCGAGCATGCCCAATCAGTCGCCAGGGCCTACGCGCTCGACCCCGTTGGCGCCGAGGTTGAACAGACGCTCGCTGCCGGAATCGAGCGTGCCTTCGCCCGCGACCTCTACCTGGTGCCGAACGAACGGGTCAGCAAGCGCCGCGACAGCCTGTCCTGGGTCTCCGTGCACAAAAGCACCGAGGAGCACCCGCTGCTGACCACAGCCCGCAGCATTCGAGCAACTCCGAGCCGAGCACTGCAACCAGACACGGCGGAACCCGGGGCAGCCCAAGCCAGGCCAGCGCCGCATGTGCGTCACGAGCTCCACCGAGCGCTGGCGACATGTGGGCCAGCCCGATCCGGGCCCCCCTCAATGACCATGGGCTGAACGGATAATGCAGGACCTACAGTGCCATGGGCTGAGAACACCGAGGCTCCCAAGGCGAGAGACCAGATGGTCGAGCCGCGTTACCTCAACGTCGAAGCCTGGGTCACCCACTGGCGCGCCCAACTGGTTCGCCGCCACACCAACACCAAACGCAGCGGCGTCGAACTCGCCTGCCAGGATCAGGATCGCCGCCATGATGAGGTCGACGCCACATCGCCCTCGACGAGGATGAACACGCCAATGAGGATAGGCGCGATCGTCAAAGAGACCCGAGTGATCATGCCCCACCACCCGCTTCTCGGACGCGGTTGATCGCATCCAAGATGTCGTCGACTGTCTTTGCGCCAAACTGCAGCCTCCATGGGTCAGGTCATGGCGGCCGCGGGTTCCAGCCCCGTTGGTGTTCCGGTATGCACGGTAGGTCTACAGCGAGTCGAGCAGCTTCGCGCGGAGCAGGTCGAACTCCTCCGCGGACACCAGCCCTTCGGCCCGCATCGCGTTCAGTTCTCGCAAGCGGTCCGCCACGGTTGCGCTTGTGGGCTCACCGGATTTGGCTTGATCGGATCCGGCAGCTGCGTCGCGTGCGGCAGCGCTTTGGAGAACGGCGGTGCCCGCCGCCGCGAGCTTCTTCGAGGCCTTCATGCCCCAAGCCGTAGGTGGATCTTCATGCAGCACGTGCGTCTTTTGATCGGTCACGATCGACAAGTACACGTCGCCACGCTTTGTCGAACCGAGAAGATTGATCCCCCCGGTCATCACCGCGCCCGCGCCGCGGCCCAGTGCCGTCTTCTTCCCCACGTCCGCGGATGCTTCGATCAACGACAACCGTTCGTACGGCGCGTTCGAGGAGAACATGCCTGTGACTCGGACGAAGCCGTTCTGGTAGATCGTCACGGTCTTGCCAGCGAAGCTTCCCGACTCAACCACCTGGCCGGCCTCTTTCGCCTTGGCAGCCTGCTCCGCTGCGCGTTCCTGTGCCTGCTGGTCCTTCAGCTCCTGCTTGCGTACCTTCTCCGCGGCTCGCTCCTGTGCTCGCTGCCTGTCCAACTCCTGCCTGTGCGCCTTCTTGGTGGCCTTGTAGTCCTCCTGACTGGCTCCCGGGCTGGCGAGCACCGATGACCCCGCCGCCCCCGACTTCGTCAGCGCGTCGATGACGTGCTCGGACGCGGGGTGTTCGCGCGCGTAGTCGAGGTAGTGCCGTATGGTAGGCACGTCCTCTGAGCTGATGATGTTGAACGCCATCACCCGCCCGTCGGTCGTCGTCACCTCGACCTTGCCCTTCTTCTGGTCGTACTGGACCGCTGCGAGCTGTGCGACCAGGGCCTTGTACTTGAAGCCCTCGCTGGTCGACAACCCCATGATCCGGGCATTGGTAACCACAACCGCGTCGATCAACGGCCTGAACTGGTTGCACTTGGCGTAGAACCAGACAAGCTCACCGTCGACTAGGCTGCCGGCCTTCGCCAGCGCCTTCTCGGCCTTCTCGACCTTGACACCCTTCCCGACCCACATCCCCATGGCCGAGCCCTCCCCCGCCCTACCGTTACCTCGAAAAAATATGAAGACGGCGTCGACTAACCCGTCCACGCCGAGAGCGATCAATAAGCCAAACCGCGAAGAACAGTGCGACCCGCGCACTGCGGCCAGCCAGTAGCGGGCATTCAGGACCAACTTCCGGCTGATCACCGGTTCCTTGCCCTGATCCGGATTGTCCAACCCGCTGCCGGGGGCTGTCAGGCGTTCCACCGGAACGGAGCAAGACGGTACCGGCCTTCTGTGCCCACCGAGACAGCGCCACTCTCACCAGACTTCGGCGAGCGGATCGAGGGCGGCAGGTACCGCGGCGAGGCCTACAGCTCGCTCTCATCCTCCCCTGAAAAGGGATGCTGGTCGTCCAATCCCTCGTCTCGCGGTAGAGTCGCTCGATGTAGTTCTCGAGCTTGGCACACTCAACGCGCCACTGCCCGCGCCCGCCGATCTGGACGGCGACGAGCTCTTGGGACCGAACGAGCGCGTAAACCGGCTGCGGCTCATCGCGAGCTCGTCAGCAACGTCGTCAAGTGTCAGAACCGAGGCGGCCCGGCACGGGGGCATCCACCGCCACCACCTACCGACTTCGCCCTAGTGGTTCCGGCGCTGGTTGAGTGCATGCCGGGGTCGCTGAGCCTTCCGACCCCCAACCTGGCGCCGGGCTGAGGGATTGCGCCGTGGGATGAAGGGCCCGGCGGTCTTCGTGGACCCGTCCGGGGGGCCAGTCCCCAACGTGCCGCGGCGGCGTTGGCGTGTGAGCCTCACGTGGCGCCGTGGTCGCCGTCTCATCTGGGCCGCGCCGCCGCTGCAGCCAACGTCGAGAGTGCACGCCAAGCAGCGGTCGACGCGAGACGGTGTACTCGGAGCAGTATCAGGCCGCTCGCTGCACCGGATGGTCTGCCAAGAAACACTCTCGGCCATCGGACTCAACGGGCCCACCGGTCACGAACGGCGCGCACCCCAGCCGACTGTTGCATCCACGAGAACCTAGACGTTGCCGATGCGCTCATTGAGCGCTGGCTCGACGATTCAGCCCCGCCCTCCGATCGCGCACGGTCCCTCTCCTTGCCGCCACATCGTTCATGGCGACTTTGTGAAAAGCAGAACTCCCTCGACCCTTCGCGCGCACTGTGGAGGTGATGCCGCGATTCGTCGAGAGGGGCCAACTGAAATGAACACAGGTACGGCCACGACTGCCAATGCCTGGCAGGGGACCCCGTCCGTTCGCCGCGGGCTAGCGATGATGCTGGGACTATTTACCCTGGCCTCCGGCAGTTTGCTTGCTCTACCCGGGACACCTGCCGACGCCGGCACGAGCGCCCCCGGTGCCACTACTTTGGCCCGTGCCGCCGCGAGGGGCGACCTGAGCGTCCGCGACCGAAGACGTGACGGTCGCCCCGACATCATGCGCATGACGGTACGACACTCGAGGCTGTCCGCCGCAGTAGTGCGTGTCACGGTGCGAGGAGTCAACACGAGGAGCACCTTCAACGAATTGCAGCTCTTCGTCGACCCGTCCGGTCGCCGGAAGCGGCCGAGCTACGCGTTCGTTCTCGGTATCAACCGAGCTACGACGTACAACCTTCACAACACTCGCGGCTGGCAGATCCGCCGGGCACAGGCTTCCTGCGGCCTGGACATTTTCGTGTTCCGGCCCAGTCCAACCGTGCGTCGGATCAGGTTCGATATGAGCTTCTCCTGCTTCGGCAATCTCGGCGCCCGATTCGCCGCCAAGACGGTGCGGTACAACGCGGGCCAAGCCATGAACAATCCGGACTGGACGCCGCGGCGACGCACGCTCTCACGAACATTCCGCTTCTGACATCCCCCAAGCCGGCGGCCACATCCCTTCAGCACCCTCCAAGGCACAGTCGTGCCAGCAAAGCTGGCTCGGTGCTTCTAAAGGCCGGTGGCCTGGCCTACCAGCCCCTGTCTTCACCGTCCAGCAGTCGCCGGCACGCTGTCGCTCACTCGTGCCCCGGCGGCCGAGTGAGGCAAGGTACTCGAGGATCAGACGGCACCCGCAAGCGGTGTCGAGGCGCATGCTGATCAGCCCGTCGAGCTCCCGGTTGAGCAGCCCTCCTAAGCTCCGCGGCTAGCTATAGCTAGCGCTCCTGTTGGGCCGAAATCAGAGCGTCTGAACGATGCTGTGCTTGCTCGAGCGGTCGCAGCCCGTGCTCCGTGAGGGCTCGGGCCTGTGCAAGCAGGCGTGCGCCATCCATGCTGCTTCTGCGCGCGAGTTGGCTGAGCCGAACACCGACGGAAGCAATCTCGTCGCGGATGGACTCTTCGAGAACGATGCGGCAGTACTCGATTGTCGAGGCGGGTACGGGGGCAGACGTGGTGATTGTGGCGAGCTCGTCCGCGTTTTGCCCTTGGGGCCCGAGCTGGTCGGCGCGACGCAGCGCGGTGAGCAGGGTCATCTGATCGATGGGTTCCCCGCGGCCTCGCATGTTCAGGAGATGGGCGTACCAGTCGCCGTAGTGCGGGGTGGCGAAGTCGGCCGGTTCGAGCCAGTCTCGGACGTGGTCGATGGCTGCTGGTTTGAGGATGAGGCCGGCGATAGCGGCAGCCTCGATGCGATGGCGGTACTCGTCGAGTGCTCGCTGGTGGGTGCTCACGTCGGGTCACCGGCCTCGGATGCGTCGCTCGCCAGGCGGAGCCGTCGGCGGGCGTCGTGGAGGACACGTAGCTGCTCGCGGTCGTGGACTTGCTGGTAGGCGTCGGCGGCGGCGGTGATCTGCCAGAAGACGCCGCGCCAGTAGAGGGGGTCACCAAGGTCGCGCCCGATGATCTCGGCGTCGCCATTGGTGACAGCGTCGGTGACCTCGGTCATCGGCGCCACGTCCGGCACTGTGTCAGCCTGCTTCGTCGGGGGTCGCGTTTGACGAATGAAGGCATCCGGATCATCGACAGCTGTCCCGTAAGCGGCGGCACTGCGGTCCTGGTGAAGTTCGGTGCAACGGCCGGTCTTCCAGCGCGTTGCGAGTCGGTGTTCGAGGCCGGGCAGCCAGCGGTCGTGCCACTCACCCGGTGCGTAGGGGCTGGCACCCG
>DATMEB010000091.1:0-32438 GCA_035557095.1 Nocardioidaceae bacterium
CGCCCCCGAAGGCAAAACCATGGGCCACGCCGGCGCCATCGTCTCCGGCTCCTCAGGCACCGCCGAAGCCAAGAAACAAGCCCTCGAAGCCGCCGGCGTCAAAGTCGGCAAAACCCCCTCCGAAACCGCCCGCCTCATGCGGGAGGTCTTCGAGCAGAGGCTCGTCGGGCAGCAGTCGCGCTGACCTCACCGGGCGCGTCCGCGTCCCGCTCGCGGGATCCGTGTGACGCGCCCGGTGGGCGTCACGGCACCATGGGCACTGCACCGTCGTCTCGCGGCAGCTTCTCGGGCCTGACCGAAAGGAACCAGCCATGCAAAGGATCGGCTTCATCGGACTCGGCGTCATGGGTGCCCCCATGGCCGCCAACCTCGTCAGCGCCGGCTACGACGTGGTCGGCTACAACCGCAGCAAGGCGCCGGTCGAGCAGCTGGTCGAGGCGGGCGGCAAGGCCGCCGACAGCGTCACCGACGCGACCACGGATGCCGACGTCGTGATCACGATGCTCCCGGCCGGCCCGGAAGTACGTGAGGTCGTCCTCGGCGAGGGCGGCGTACTCGAGTCGGCCAAGCCGGGCCTGGTGCTGGTCGACATGAGCACCATCGACCCCGACACGTCGGTCGAGGTTGCCGAAGCCGCGCGTGACAAGGACGTACAGGTCCTGGACGCACCGGTCAGCGGCGGCGAGCAGGGCGCGGTCGAAGGCGTCCTGTCGATCATGGTCGGCGGCGACGCCGACGCCTTCGAGACGGCGCGTCCGGTCCTGGACGTGCTCGGCAAGACAATCGTGCACGTCGGCCCGCACGGAGCCGGCCAGACCGTGAAGGCGGCCAACCAGCTCGTGGTCGCCGGCACCATCGCACTGGTCAGCGAGGCGCTGGTCCTGCTCGAGGCGTCCGGAGTGGACCCCGAGCGCGGGCTCGAGGTGCTGGCAGGAGGGCTTGCGGGCAACCGGATCCTCGACCGCAAGGCCGCCAGCATGCTGGCGCGTGACTTCAAGCCGGGTTTCCGCGTCGACCTGCACCACAAGGACATGGGCATCGCGCTCGACTCGGCCCGCTCGGCCGGGGTCGCCCTGCCGGTCACCGGCCTGGTCTCCCAGCTGATGGCGGCGGCGCGGGCCCAGGGACACGGATCGCTCGACCACTCGGCGCTGCTGCGCGTGATCGAACAGGGCTCTGGCCGAGGCGAGGCCTGACGACGGCCCAGCCAGGCGGCAAGCCAAACGGCGGCCGGGGTGATCGCTGCAGGCGGCGCCCCGGCCGACGTGTGTCCGGACGGGGTACGGCGTCAGGCCGGCTTGCGTTGTGCGATCCGGTGCGCGCCGGCGTAGACGTTCATCGAGGAGCCGCGCAGGAAGCCCACCAGGGTGAGCCCGGACTCCTCGGCCAGCTCCACCGCCAGCGAGGAGGGCGCCGAGACCGCTGTCAGTGCGGGAATCCCGGCCATCACCGCCTTCTGCACGAGCTCGAACGACGCGCGGCCGGACACCATCAGCACGGTGTTGCGGAGCGGCAGCCGGTCCTCCCGGACCGCCCAGCCCACGAGCTTGTCGACGGCGTTGTGCCGACCGACGTCCTCGCGGCTGCACAGCAGCTCTCCGTCCAACGAGAACAGGCCGGCACCATGCAGTCCGCCGGTGCGGTCGAACAGCCGCTGCGCGTCGCGGAGCCGGTCCGGCATCAGGGCCAGCACTTCAGGGTCGAGCACGAACTCGTCGCCCTCCACCGACCAGAACGACTTCGTGCGTACGGCGTCCAGGCTGGCCTTGCCGCACAGGCCGCACGACGACGTGGTGTAGAAGCTGCGCTCCAGCGAGAAGTCGGGGACGGCGACATCCTCCGAGGTCACGACGTCGAGCACGTTGTAGGTGTTCAGGCCCTCGTCGGTCGCCCCGGCGCAGTACCGGATCGTCTGAACGTGCTCGGACTTGGAGACCACGCCCTCGCTGACCAGGAAGCCGGCGGCGAGATCGAAGTCGTCACCGGGCGTGCGCATGGTGACCGCGAGCGCCTGTCCGCGCAGCCGGATCTCGAGCGGCTCCTCGGTCACCATCGTGTCCTGGCGCGAGGACGAGACGCCGTCTGCGAGCGTGACGACGCGTCGTCTGGTCGTGACCCGGCGCATAGCGGTCCCCTCTCGGCCTTGGCCGAGGTTACCCGCGTGGATCCTGACCGTGTGCGTGGCCGTGGCCGGGCCGGCTCCAGGGAGCCCGCCCGGCCACGAGGGTGTCCAGTGCGGTGACGACGTCAGGCGGAAGCGTGCCCGCGCATGCCGGTCAGGGCGCCGCCGTCGCGACCGCCTGGGCCGACGAGTGGGTCGCATAGGCGCCGGCGACGCCGGGGCCGCCCGGTGTCTGCGAAGGCTCCGCAGCCGGGAGACCCACCTTGGTCGCCAGCAGGTCGGTGACGGCGTGGACGGAACGCAGGGTCGGAGCCGGCGTTCCGGTGAGGTCGGCCAGCTCGACCACGGCGGACAGGATCACGTCGAGCTCCAGCGGCCTCCCGCGTTCGAGATCCTGCAGCATCGACGTCTTGTGGTCGCCGACGCGTTCCGCGCCGTCGATCCGCTTAGCCACCGAGATCTCGGGGTGGCAGCCCAGCGCCCCCGCGATCTGCAGCGACTCCTCCATCATCAGCGCCACGGTGGCACGGGTGCCCGAGTGCCCGGCGATCTCGGCCATGGTCGCCCGCGCCAGCGCGCTGATCGGGTTGAAGGCGGCATTGCCCAGCAGCTTGATCCAGATGTCCTGCCGAATGTCCGCCTCGACCGGGCACTTCAGTCCCCCGGCCACCATCGCGTCGCTGAAGTCCAGGCACCGCTGTGAGACGGGCCCGGCGGGCTCGCCGATGGAGAAGCGAGTCCCCTCCAGGTGGCGGACCAGGCCGGGGCCGTCCAGCTCGGTCGAGCAGTAGACGACGCATCCGACGGCCTGCTCGACCGGCAGGGTCCGGCTCACGGCGCCCCCGGGGTCGACGGACTCGATCCGCTGGTCCTCGTACGGGCCGGTGAGGCCATGGAAGTACCACCACGGGATGCCGTTCTGCGCAGCCACGATCGTGGTGTCCCCGTGCAGCAGCGGCGCGATCAGCTCTCCGCACGAGGCGTACGAGTTGGCCTTCAACCCGAGGAAGACGTAGTCGACCGGCCCGATCTCCGTCGGGTCGTCGGTCGCAGGCGTCCTCGCGGTGAAGTCGCCCCGCGGCGAGGTCACCTGTACGCCGTTCTCGCGGATCGCGTCCAAATGCGCCCCTCGCGCCACGAGATGGACGTCTGTGCCGCCACGATGCAGAGCAGCACCGACGTATGCGCCGATTGCCCCCGCGCCCAGAACCGCAACCTTCATCGGCACTCCTTCCATTGAGGACAGTGTTCTGTCTACTGTATGCGAGATGGGGAGTCAAGACTTTGAGAGCGTCTCGAATGCCCTGGGAAAGACGGCGCACTCCCCCGGGTCTCATCGCCCTCGGGGAGTGGACGCCGACATTGCGTCGATGTGAACGGTGGGTTGCTCCGGCCTCGTCACACCGGAGGGTTCAGCGGTACGGCCCGCCGGTGGTCGCCCGCCTTGGGGCGAGCGTCGACCGAGGCGGTCCGCCCTCGCGTCGTGTCAGTCGCGCAGACCCACCGCGGTGGGAGCGAGCTCGCGCCGGTCAGCGGTCTCCTCGAACTCCTTGACGTTGTCGAGCTCGGTGCCCATGGACACGTTGGTTACCCGTTCCAGGATCATCTCGACGACGACGGGTACGCGGTACTGCGCCATCAGTTTCTTGGCCTCCTCCAGCGCGGGGAGGATGTCGTCGGGCTCGGTGACGCGCACCGCCTTGCAGCCCAGGCCCTCGGCGACCATGACGTGGTCGACGCCGTAGCCCGCGATGTCGCTCGGGGCATTGACGTTCTCGAACGAGAGCTGCACGCAGTAGTCCATGTCGAAGCCGCGCTGCGCCTGCCGGATCAAGCCGAGGTAGGCGTTGTTCACCAGCACGTGTACGTACGGGATGTTGAACTGCGCGCCGACCGCGAGCTCCTCGAGCATGAACTGGAAGTCGTAGTCACCCGACAGCGCAACCACGGTCGCCTCCGGGTCGGCGGTGCAGACACCCAGGGCCGCGGGGACGGTCCACCCCAGCGGCCCGGCCTGCGCCGCGTTGATCCAGTGCCGCGGACGGTAGACGTGCAGCATCTGCGCGGCCTGGATCTGCGACAGGCCGATCGTGCTGACGTAGCGGGTGTCGTCGCCGAACGCGCGATTCATCTCCTCATAGACCCGTTGCGGCTTGATCGGCACGTTGTCGAAGTGGGTACGCCGCTGCAGGGTCGACTTGCGGTCGCGACAGGACTGCGCCCACGCGGTGCGGTCGCGGAGCCGTCCCGACTCGGCCCGCTCCTGCGCGACGGCCACGAACTGCTCGAGAGCCGCCCCGGCGTCAGAGGTGATGCCGTAGTCGGGAGCGAACACCCTGCCGATCTGCGTCGGCTCGATGTCCACGTGCACGAAGGTGCGGCCCTCGGTGTAGGCGTCGACGCTGCCGGTGTGCCGGTTGGCCCAGCGGTTGCCGATGCCAAGTACGAAGTCGGACTCGAGCATCGTGGCGTTGCCGTACCGGTGCGAGGTCTGCAGCCCGACCATGCCCGCCATCAGCGGGTGGTCGTCGGGGATCGTCCCCCAGCCCATCAGCGTGGGTACGACCGGCACGCCCACGAGCTCGGCGAACTCCACGAGCAGGTCGGCTGCATCGGCGTTGATCACGCCGCCGCCGGAGACGATCAGCGGGCGCTCGGCGCGCTCCAGCATGTCGATCGCCTTCTCCGCCTGCGCGCGGGTCGCGGCCGGGAGTGAGACCGGCAGCGGCTCATAGGTGTCGGGGTCGAACTCGATCTCCGTCATCTGCACGTCGAGTGGCAGGTCGATGAGCACCGGACCCGGACGCCCGGAGCGCATCACCTGGAACGCCCGCTGGAACGCGCCCGGCACCTGAGCCGCCTCCAGCACGGTCATCGCCATCTTCGTGACCGGGCCGACGATCGCGGTGATGTCGACGGCCTGGAAGTCCTCCTTGTGCAGCCGGGCCACCGGGGCCTGGCCGGTGATGCACAGGATCGGGATGGAGTCGGCGGAGGCGGAGTAGAGCCCGGTCACCATGTCGGTGCCCGCGGGCCCGGAGGTGCCCACACAGACGCCGATGTTGCCCGGCTCGGTGCGCGTGTAGCCCTCGGCCATGTGCGAGGCGCCCTCGACGTGGCGCGCGAGGATGTGCGTGAGCTCGCCCTGCGCGCGCATCGCGGCGTAGAACGGGTTGATGGCCGCACCGGGCAGCCCGAAGACGTTCGTGATCCCCTCGCGGCGCAGAATCTCCACCGCGGCGCGAGCAGCCGTCATGCGTGCCATGTCAGTCCCCGTTCATGTCGTGGCGCCGCGACGCTCGCGCGGCACCCAGTCGAAGCTCTGGTCGCTGCTGCCGCTGGGCTTGTACTCCAGCCCGACCCAGCCCTGGTAGCCGCGACCCTGCAGGTCGCCGAGCCAGCGCTCGATCGGCAGCGAACCGGTGCCGGGCTCGTTGCGCCCCGGCGCGTCCGCGATCTGCACATGCGCCACGCGGTCGGCGTAGGTGTCGATCACCTTCTCGACGTCGTCGTCGTTGACGGCGAGGTGGTACAGGTCGGCGAGCAGGCTGACGTTGCGTACGCCGGCCGCGCGCTCCACGCGGTCCATGACCGTGACGGCGTCCGCCGCGGTCAGTAGCGGGTAGCGCTCGGCCCCGCTGACCGGCTCGACCAGCACGGTCCCGTCGATCTCCGCTGCGGCCTCGCCGGCGAGAACCAGGTTGTGGGTCGCCACGTCGTCCTGGGCGGCGGGGTCGACGCCGTCGATGCGGTTGCCGTACAGCGCGTTGAAGGCACGGCACCCGAGCCGCTTGCCGATGCCCACGGTCACGTCGATGTTGGCGCGGAACTCGTTGGACCGCTCCGGCCAGGACACCAGTCCGCGGTCGCCGCCCGGCATGTCGCCGGCGAAGAAGTTCAGGCCGACCAGGGACACCCCCGCGTCACGGATCGCCCGCTCGAACGCGTCGACCTCGTCGTCACCGGGGACGGCGGACGGGAACGGCCACCAGAACTCGACGGCCTCGAAGCCGGCGTCCTTCGCGGCCGCGGGCCGCTCCAGCAGCGGCAACTCGGTGAACAGCAGGGAGCAGTTGACGGCGAACGGCAAAGAGTGGACCATGGAGATCACTTCCGTAATGCGGAATCATGTTTCTGCTTTACGAGAGCCTAGAGAATCGGATCACAAGCGTCAAGGGTGCCGGCCCTCGCGTCGGTAGGCTCGCGCTGGCAGTGACCAGACCGTCCCAGTGACCGAAAGGAAGTCGTGGCCAGCAACCTCGCCTCCGAGCCCGCGACCCGCCGTCTCCCTGATGCCCTCGGTTCGCCGGATCCTTCGGTCGCCCCGACGCGCTCGGGCAACGTGCAGTCGGTGGGTCGCGCGTTCGAGCTCCTGGAGATCCTCGCCGACGGCGGCGGCATCCTGAGCCTGTCCGAGCTGGCCGAGAGCTCCGGGATGCCGCTGCCCACGATCCACCGGCTCCTGCGCACGCTGGTCGACCTCGGCTACCTTCGCCAGCAGCCGTCCAAGGAGTACGCCCTCGCGCCGCGCCTGATCCGGCTGGGCGAGAGCTCCAGCCATCTGCTCACGGCATGGGCCCGGCCGCACCTCTCCTCGCTCGTGGACGAGCTCGGCGAGACCGCCAACCTCGCGATGCTGGACGGCGACCAGATCGTCTACGTCGCGCAGGTGCCGTCACGGCACTCGATGCGCATGTTCACCGAGGTCGGGCAGCGGGTGTCGCCGCACTGCACCGCCGTAGGCAAGGCGCTGTTGTCGCGGCTGTCCGCCGACGAGGTGCAGTCGATACTCGGCCGGACCGGGATGACGTCGCACACCGACCGCACCATCGTCGACCCGGCGCGGTTCGCCGAGGCCATGGAGTGGTCGCGCCGGCACGGCCACGCGGTCGACGAGGGCGAGGCGGAGATCGGGGTCCGCTGCGTGGCCGTCCCCGTGCTCGGAGCGCCGTCACGGATCGCGATGTCGATCTCGGGTCCGGCACCGCGAATGACCGACGCACTGCTGGAGCGCGCCGTACCGCTGTTGCTGTCGACGGCCGCCGAGCTGTCAAACGACCTCAACGGCCGCACCGGCCGCTAGCCCACTCCGCCGAGCGTTCCCGGCCGGGCGAGGTCGGCCGCTGCTACACCGAGGGCGGGCATCACCACGCTGAGGTCGGGGTCGAGGGAGACGGTCACCGCATCACCGGCCACGGGCGCCGGCGCGCTGGTCGAGACGTGCGCGACCAGCGAGGCCGCTCCGTCGAGCGCCACCACCCAGTGGCCCGCACCGGGCGTCACCCGGGTCACGCGCATCGGCAGGCCGGTCTCGCCGCCACCGGCGATCCGGATGCCGTTCGCGAACGCCGCCACAGTCACCGGTCCGGGGCCGCGGCGGCTTGTCAGGCCGGTAGGAGATGCGCCGACGCATACGGCGCCGTCGGCCTGCACGGCCGCGTCGACGACGTTGTCGTAGCCGACCAGAGCGGCAACGCTCGCGTCGGCCGGGCAGCGGTTGAGCACCTCCGGCAGGCCGACCTGGTGCACGAGCCCGTCGACGAGTACGACGACGCGGTCGGCGAGCCGGAACGCTTCCTGCGCCCGGTGCGAGACCTGGACGACGGTCGTGGCCCGGCTCTCCAGCGCACGGTCGAGGTCGGTGAAGAACGCCGCCCGGGTCTGGGCGTCGAGGCCGGCGGCCGGTTCGTCGAGCAGCAGTACCTCGGGGTCGAGGGCGAAGGCACGGGCCAGGCTCACTCGCTGCTGCTCGCCCCCGGAGAGGCTGCGGGCCGGGCGGTCCGCCAGATGCGCGACCCGCAGCCGCTCCAGCGCGGCCATGGCGATCTCGGCCCGGCGCTGCCGCGGCACCCGGCGCCAGCGGAGCGGAAGCTCGACGTTGCGTTGCACGCTCGTGGTGAGCAGGCCCGGCTGCTGCGTGGCATACGCGACCCGCCGGCGCAGCTCCACTCCCCCGTGGGCGCTGCTGATCCCGGCGACTGTGACCTCACCGGAGCTCGGTGCGGTCACGGCGGCGAGCAGCCGCAGCAGGGTGGTCTTGCCCGCGCCGTTCGGGCCGAGCACACACAACCGCTCGCCGGCCGCCACGTCTAGGCTGTCGATCCGGAGCACCTCGCGACCGCCCAGCACCTGGCGCACGTCGCGAACGCTCAGCTGCGCGCCCATGTCCTGCTCCGTCGCTGCACCGAGGCGAGCAACCCGTTGACGGCGAAGGCGAGCGCGAGCAGTACGCCGCCGTAGAAGATCGCGACCTCGAACTCGCCGCGGCCGACGTACTCGACGATCGCGGTGGTCATCACCTGCGTATGCCCGTGGATGTTGCCGCCGACGATCGTGGCGGCTCCGACCTCGGAGATCGCATGGCCGAATCCGGCCATCGCGGCGGCGAGCAGGGGCAGCCTGGCCTCGACCCACATCCGCATCACCAGCTGTGCTCGGTTCGCGCCCAGTGTGCGCAGCTGGTCGGGCAGCTCCGGCGGCAGCAACTGCAGGGCGGCCATGGTGATGCCGGTGATCAGCGGCGTGGCTATCAGCACCTGCGCGACCACCATCCCGCGCAGCGTGTAGATGAGCCCGAGGTCGCCGAGCGGCCCGCTGCGCCACAGCATCAGCGCGACCGCCAGCCCGACGACGACCGTCGGCACCGCCATCCCGGTGTTGACCACCGCGGTGGTGAGCCGCCGGCCCGGAACCCGACCCAGGGCCAGCGCGGTGCCGAGCGGGATCCCGACCACAGACGCGATGGCGGCGGCCGTCAGGGACACCATGGCGGACCTGGCCAGCACCTCGTAGAGCGGTTCGACCATCAGCGCGACGCGTCCGGGGTGAACAACTGCTCGCCGTACTCCTCGACACCGAAGTCGCCGATCGTCTGCTGCACCGCGGGCTCACGAAGCCACGCGGAGAACTTCCTGGCACAGCCGGTGTTGGTGCCCTCGTGGTCGACCACGATCACGTGGTAGTCGTTGCGCAGGTCGGGCGAGCCCTCGAACACGATCTGCGACTGCAGCCCGTCGGTCGCCAGGAACGTGCCGCGGTCAGTGAGCGTGTACGCCTGCTGCTGGTTCGCGATCGTGAGGGTCTCCCCCATCCCCTGGCCGGTCTCGACGTACCACGAGCCGGCCGGGTCGACGCCGGACTCCTCCCACAGCTCCAGCTCCTTGGAATGCGTGCCGGAGTCGTCGCCGCGGGAGGCGAACGGAGCCTTCGCCTCCGCGATGCGACTGAGTGCATCCGCGGCGTCGGTGGCCTGCGAGACCCCCGCGGGGTCGTCGGGCGGCCCGACGATGACGAAGTCGTTGTGCATCACAGCGGCTCGGCTGACGCCGTGGCCGTCGGTCATGAACTGCTGCTCGTCGTCCGGCGAGTGCACCAGGAGTACATCGGCGTCGCCGCGCTCGCCCATCTCCATCGCCTGACCCGATCCCACCGCGACCGTCTTGACCACGCACGCGCTGCCCTCCTCGAAGGACGGGACGAGCGCATCGAGCAGACCGGAGTCCTGTGTGCTCGTGGTGGTCGCAAGCACCAGGTCCCCGCTGGCTCCGCCGCCCTGGTGCTGCCCGGCGGCGTCGGTCGTCGGCTCGTCCGACCCGCAGCCGACCGCGAGTAGCAGGGCGGCACCGGCCGCGGCGGCGAGTGCCCGCCTCATGCCGCCACCCGCGTCTGGCCGCAGCGTCCCAGGTCGTAGCCGTCCATCCCCGTCAGCCGATCCTGGACCGAGGTGCTGGCGAGCACGTCCAGCATGGGCACCAGCAGCCCGATGGACTCGGGCTCCACCGCGAGCTCGAAGTCCTCCCACTCCAGCGGGATGAAGTCGGCGTCGACCGCGCTGGCGACCGACCGGACCGCGAGGCCGGCGTCGACCGCGCCGGTGGTCACGGCCACGGCCACCCCGAGATGGGAGTCGCAGAGCTCGCCGCTGGGCGGAGCGACCCCGGCCTCGACCAGCAGCCGCGTGAGCATCAGGCGCGAGCCGGTGCCCGGCGCCCGCCAGGCGAGCCGCGTGCCGTCGAGGTCGGCCACCCCGCCGATGCCGCGGGGGTTGCCCTTGGGGACGACGATCCCCTGCTCGCGGCTCCACAGGTGCACGAGCATCGCGGGTTCGCCGCCGAGGACGCGCCGGGCGTAGGTGTCGTTGGAACGACCGGTCCGCGCGTCGTGCAGGTGCACCGCCGCCGCGTCGACGGAACCCTGCGCGAGCAGGGAGAGCCCGGCCACGCTTCCGCGTCCACCCGAGGCGCGTTCGACCGCCGGGCCCACCGTCGACAGCAGCAGGTCGAGTGCGGGGTCGTCGCTGCCGGAGACCCGCACTGTCCCCTCGCTGGCGCTGAGAGCAAGCGCGCGGGCGGCACCGTCGGGCGTGACCACCGAGGCCGATCGCGGAGTGCCGGACGTGACACCCGCCTGCCGCAGGATCGTGTGTGCGCGCGCAGCCGTGCCCGGCGAGCAACCGGCCTGCTGGGCAAGCGTCCGCACGCCGGGGACGTGGTCGCCCGGCGCCAGCCTTCCGCTGATGACGTCGGTCGCGACACCGAGGGCGACCTGCTGTGCTTTCTGTACCACGCGAGCAGACTACAGTCTCATCGGAGGCGTCGGCCCGTCTCGGCGGTGCTGTATCCCCCGAGCCTCTCCACCGACGCGTGGAACTCCGGCGATCCGAGCAACGACCACAACGGGGCGAGCAGGGGGTCCTCCAGGCTCGCCGCGTCGACGACGAGGTCGTACGGCTCCCTCGCGACCGGCACGAAGTCGAGCCCGAACGCCCGGGCGGCGGCCAGGATGCCGAGCCCGCAGTCCGCCCGGCCGGCCGAGACCGCCGCCGCGACCGCGAGGTGGGTCGGCTCCTCCCGGGCGTACCCGCTGACCTGCGCAGGGTCGATCTCGAGGCGGCGCAGCTCGTGGTCGAGCAGCATCCGGGTCCCGGCGCCCCGCTGTCGGTTGACGTAGCTCAGGTCGCCGCCGCCCAGGTCCGCCAGCCCGGTCACGCCACGCGGGTTTCCCGGCGGGACCAGCAGACCCTGCTCGCGGTGCACCAGGCGTACGACGGCGAGGTCGCGGTCGGCCATCATCTCGTCGAGGTACGGCAGCGTGTACTCCCCGGACGCCGGGTGCAGCAGGTGCGACCCGGCGAGGTGGCACAGCCCGTCGCGCAGCGCCACCAGACCTCCGAGGGAGCCGACGTTGGTGGACACCAGCGTGAGGGTGGGGTCGGTCGCTCGCAGGGCGGTTGCCGCCAGGTCGATGACCAGGTCGTGCGAGCCGATCGCCACGATCGTGTGCTCGATCTCGGGCAGCCTGCGCAGCAGCTGCACCGGGACCTCCTCGCCCGCGAGGTGCCCCTCGACACCGGCGGGCACCAGAAGCAGGCCGTCGGCACGCACCAGCGAGGTGAGCACGCCGGCACCCCGGGGCAGCGGGGACGCGACCACCTGTCCGCGCACCGAGCCGAGTCGTACCCGCACCCAGTCGTCCATCCCCACCACCGACGGCAGCTTGCGTGCCAACCGGGCCGGCACCTCGGGTCGGTGCAGCGGGGCCGCGCCCTCCAGCGAGGCGAGCAGCGGAGCCGCGAAGATGTCGAACGTCAGCGCGGCCGACACCGGGTAGCCGGGTACGCCGACCACGGGCGTGGCCTCCACCGCGCCGAGCACCACCGGATGGCCGGGACGGACAGCGACGCCGTGCACGGCCAGCGACCCGTTCTCCGCTACCACCCTCGCGGTGTAGTCGTCGCGTCCGGCACTCGACCCGGCGACCACGATGACGAGGTCGGCGGTCTCGGCCGCTGCACGCACGGCCTCGCTGATGCGTGCGACGTCGTCGGGCTCGATCCGCGTCGCCCAGGCCTCGCATCCGACCTCGCGGGCCTGCGCGACCAGCATCAGCGAGTTGGTGTCGAGGATCTCGTCCTGCCTCGGTGGCGAACCGACCGGTACCACCTCGTCGCCGGTGGGTATGACGACGACGCGCGGCTGCCGGCGTACGACCAGCTCGGTCGCCCCGGCCGCGGCCGCCGCCGCGACGTCGACCGGACGCAGCCGGTGCCCTTCGGAGAGCAGCAGCTCTCCGGCGCTGACGTCCTCGCCGATCGAGCGGACGTGCTGGTACGGCGGCACCGACGCCATGATCTCCGCGGCCTCGCCGTCGCCGGCCTGGACGTAGTGCACCTGCTCGCGCATCACCACAGCATCGTGGCCGGCCGGCACCGGGTCACCCGTGTCGACGACCTCGAAGGAGCCCGGCGGCAGCAGGAGCGGGGTGGTCTGGCTGGCCCCGGCGGTCTCGCGGGCGACGACCGAGATGCCGTCCATCGCGGACAGGTCGCCCACCGGCGAGGAACGCGTCGCCCACACCGGCTCCGCGGTCACCCGGCCCACGGCAGCTGCCAACGCGACTGTCACCGCGTCGAGTCGCTGCGGGCATGACGCGGCCGCGCACGTCTCCATCCAGGTTTGCAGAGCGGCCTCGACCGGCACGTCGCTGATGAAGGGACTCTCGGACACGCGGGCACCCACTACCGGTATATCGTCACGTTGACGGTTGCGCCTTCGTCCAGACCGGTCGCCGGCTCTGGGATCACGATGTAGCCGTCGGCCCTGGTGAGCAGCGACAGCAGCGCGGAGAACCCGAACAGCGGGGTGGCCACCCCGTCGCGCACCTGCACCTGGACCACGTCGAGCCGACCAGCCGCCGAGGCGATCGCACGCGAGAGCGTCGCTGTGGTGCTGGGTTCGGGCGGCGGCGCGGAGATCCCGCCCACGAGCCGCAGGACCGGCAGGCCGACCAGGCGGAACACCACCAGCGCCGAGAGCGGGTTGCCCGGCAGGCCGATCACCGGGACATCCGAGCACTCGGCCAGCAAGGTCGGCTTTCCCGGCTTGATCGCCAGGCCGTGACAGAAGACACCCGGCTCGCCGAGCGACTCGACCGCAGCCGTGGTCTCGTCGCGCGCACCGACCGACGACCCTGCCGACACCACCACGAGGTCGCAGTCGTGCAGGGCGGACTTCAGCGTCGCGGTCAGCGCCTCGACGTCATCGGGCACGATCCCGCGCACGGACGGCTCACCGCCAGCCTCGGTCACCAGCGCGGCCAGCGCCGACGCGGTCGCGTCGCGGACCTGCCCGTGCGTCAGTTCCGCCGTGCTCGGGGGCACCACCTCGTCGCCGGTGGACACGATCGCCACCCGCGGTCGCGCGCGCACCTCGACCTCGGTGACGCCGGCGGCCGCGAGCAGGCCGAGGTCCTGAGGCCGCAACGCCCGTCCGGCCGGGGCAAGCTCGCCGCCGACGGCGACGTCCTCGTCGGCGCGAACGATGCCCTCGCCGACCGCGACCGGGCGGGTCACCTCGATCACGTGGGGCATCGTGACCTGGGTGTGTTCGACCATGACGACCGCGTCGGCGTCCTCGGGAATCACGGCACCGGTGGGGATCTGCACTGCCGTGGCGTGGCGGACCGCCACCTCGGCAGCGGCACCCATGAGCACCGCGCCGATCAGGTCGAGGTACGCCGGCAGGCCGTCGCTCGCACCGTAGGTGTCCGCAGCACGAACCGCGTACCCGTCGACGGTCGAGCGCGCGAAGCCAGGCAGCGCCGAGCGCGAGACCACGGGTGAGGCGGGCACACGTCCGAGTGCATCCTCACGCTTGACCGTCTCGACGCCGGTACGGCGACGCGGCTGAAAGCCCGTCAGCGCCTCCGACACCGACAAGGCCCTGAAGAACTCCTTACCGGCCAAGCGGACCTCAGTGGTCGCCGGGCTGGGGGGTCTTGCGCGGCTGGCGCCGTGCGGTGGTGCCTCCGCGCTGCCGGCCCATCACGCTGACAACCGGACCCATCGCCACCTGGCCGAGACCGCAGATCGACGTCTTGCGCATCGTCACCTCGAGGTCGAGCAGCCGCTCGCGACGTCCGTCGTCGAGCTCACCGCCGTTGCGCAGCGTGTCGGTCAGGAGGTCATGGGCCTTGGTGGACCCCACCCGGCAGGGCACGCACTTGCCGCACGACTCGTTGCGGAAGAAGCGCAGCACGTTGGTGGCCGCTGCCAGCGCGTCGGTTCCCTCCGCGATCACCACCATGGCGCCTGAGCCCAGCATCGACCCGGCCTCGGCGAGCGTGCCGAAGTCGAGCGGGACGTCGAGATGCTCGGGCCCGAGGAAGTTCGACGAGGCGCCACCCGGCTGGACCGAGTCGAGCTCGGCGCCACCGGAGACGCCCCCGGCAAGGTCGAGCAGGTCACGCACGGTGGTGCCCATCGGCACGCAGTAGACACCGGGGTGCTCCACGTGCCCGGACACCGCGAAGAACTTCAGCCCGTCGCTGCCGTTGACACCCTGGTCCTTCCACCAGTCGGAGCCGCGCTCCACGATGATCGGCACGTCGGCGAACGTCTCGACGGAGTTCATCAGCGTGGGCTTGCCCCACAGGCCGTAGACACCGGGGAACGGCGGCTTGTTACGCGGCTCGCCGCGATGGCCCTCCATGCACTCCAGGAGCGCGGTCTCCTCGCCCAGGATGTAGCCGCCCGGCGAGGTGAAGATGTCGAGCAGGAGCCGACGGCCGGTCCCGAGGACGTTCTCGCCGATGAGCCCCTGCTCGCGCAGGTTCTCGATCTCGGCGTGCAGCACAGACTCCTCCGGGCCGTACTCGTGCCGGATGAAGACCCAGCCCTCCTCGGCCCCGGTGACGACCATGCCCATGAGCATGCCCTCGAGTACGAGATGGGACTGCTCCGCGAGCAGCTGGCGATCCTTGAACGTGCCGGGCTCGGACTCGTCGGCGTTGCAGATGGCGTATTTGACCCCATCACTGGCCTCGGTCTTGCGGACGAGGTCCCATTTCTTGCCGGTGGGAAAGCCCGCGCCGCCCATCCCGCGAAGACCGGACTGCTGCAGGTGGTCGAGGACCTGTTCGGGGGTGATGTCGCCGGCCAGCAGGGCACGCAGCGACCGGTAGCGGGCCTCGCCGGGGGCGTACGGATCGTTGGGCCAGCCGCCCTCCGGGCCGTAGGCCACGACCGCACCGAGGTCGTCATCCCCCTCGCGGCGGCTGTCGACCAGCCCCGCGACATCCTCCATCCGCCCGGGGCGCTCGTCGACGGTCGCGGCCGGGGCCATGTCGCACCGGCCGGGACACGAGATCTCCAGGACCTCGACGTCGTCGACCTCGCCGTACCTGTCCTGCACCTCCTTGATCCGGTCCTCGGAGCCCTTCAACCAGCAGGTCAGGTCGTGGCAGACCCGCACGGTCACACCCTTGGGTGCCTCGGTCCGGAAATGCGGATAGAACGAGATCAGGCCCTCGATCTCGTAGAGCGGGCGATGCTGGTCGCGCGAGAGCTGCACGAGCTCCTCGCGAGGCAGCCAGCCACACCGTTCCTGGATGGCCATCAGCATCGGGATCAGGCTGGGGCCGTTGAACTTGCCGGCACGCGCCTCGACGCCCGGAACGACCTTGCGCCCGTAGGACGTCACAGTCACTATGCGTTACCTCCGACTTTGGCCCCTTCGAGATCCTCGACGGGGGCGATACTCACGGCGCAGAACTTGAACTCCGGGATCTTGCCGAACGGGTCGATCTCGTCGATCGTCAACAGGTTGGCGGCGGCCTCCCGGAAGTGGAACGGGATGAACAGGTTGCCGCGTGCCTCCCGGTGCGAGACGCGGACGTTCAGCGTGATCGTCCCCCGGCGCGAGGACACCTTGGCCAGCCCGCCGTCGGCAAGGCCGAGCTCGGCCGCGTCCTCGGGGTTCACATAGGCCTCCGCGCGCGGCGCGATGGCGTCCAGCGCGAACGACCGGCGGGTCATCGACCCGGTGTGCCAGTGCTCGAGCAGCCGCCCGGTGTTGAGGACGTACGGGTAGTCCTCGCTCGGCAGCTCCTTGCCCGGCAGCCACTCCGCCGGCACCAGGTGAGCGAGCTTGTCGGCCGTGTTGAACCGTTCGTCGAACAGCACCACGGTGCCGTCGGTGTGCTCGGGGTCGGAGTTGGGGTAGAGCTTGCCCGACGAGCCGAGGTTGCCGTAGTTGAGGTTGGCGTAGTCGGGCATCAACGGGACCATCTCGTCGAACACCTCCTCCGCCGACTGGTAGCCCCAGTCGAGCCCCAGCCGCTGGGCGAGCTCCTGCACGATCTCCCAGTCGACCCTGGCCTCGCCGGGCGGGTCGAAGGCCTTCCGGCCGCGCTGCACGCGACGGTCGGTGTTGGTATAGGTGCCGTCCTTCTCGAGGTACGAGGAGGCCGGCAGGATCACGTCGGCGAACTCCGCGGTCTCGGTGAGGAAGATGTCCTGCACGACCAGGAAGTCCAGCTTGGACAGCGCCTTGCGCACCTTGTTGATGTTGGGGTCGGAGAGGAACGGGTTCTCGCCGAGCATGTACATCCCGCGCACACCCTCGTCGAGGATCGACTTGATCACCTCGGTGACCGTGAGCCCGTTGTCGGGGTTGAGCTCGGTGCCCCACGCCTGCTCGAAGCGCACCCGCGCCTCGGCGCTCTCCGCGGACTGGTAGTTGGGGTAGAACATCGGGATCAGCCCGGCGTCGGAGGCCCCCTGGACGTTGTTCTGGCCACGCAGCGGGTGCAGCCCGGTGCCCGGCTTGCCGACGTTGCCGGTGATCGAGCACATCGCGATCAGGCAGCGCGCGTTGTCCGTGCCGGTGGTGTGCTGCGAGATGCCCATGCCCCAGTAGATGACGCCGGCTCCGGCCTCGCCCCAGAGCCGGGCGACCTCACGGATCAGCTCGACGTCGACGCCGGTGATCTGGGCGGCCAGCTCCGGCGGGTACTCCGCAACGGTCTGCGCGAGCGCCTCGTAGTTGGAGGTGCGGCTGTCGATGAACTCCTGGTCGACCAGCCCGAGCCGGATGACCTCGTGCATGATCGCGTTGTAGAGCGCGACGTCGGTTCCTGGCTTGAGCTGGCAGAAGACGTCAGCGTGGTCGGCGACGGTGCCGGCACGGGGGTCGATGTAGACGATCTTGGTGCCGTTGCGCCGGGCCTGCTTGAAGAACGACGACGCCACCGGGTGGTTGGCGGTCGCGTTGCTGCCGGTGATGATCGCGACGTCGGCGTTGGCGATGTCGCCGTACGTCGTGGAGACCGCACCCGACCCGACGCCCTCGAACAGCGCCGCGACGCTGGACGCGTGGCACAGCCGCGTGCAGTGGTCGACGTTGTTGCTGCGGAACGCCGTACGAATGAGCTTCTGGAAGAGGTAGGCCTCCTCGTTGGAGCACTTGGCCGAGCCGAAGCCGGCGATGCCGTCCGAACCGCTCTCCGCAAAGATCTCGCCGAGCCGCCGCGCGACCAGGTCGAGTGCCTCGTCCCAGCTGGCCTCGCGGAAGTGCGGCATCACCTCCTCGTACGGCACCAGCCCGCCGGGCTTGCGGCCGCGACCACGCTTGCGCGTGCCGTCGTCCTCCTTGACGTCGGCCGACAGCGGCCCCTTGGGGTAGGACTCGTCGATCCGGATGAGCGGCTTGGTGAGTCGCTGCGGGGACGCGGCGTAGTCCCAGCCGTACCGGCCCTTGACGCACAGCCGGCCCTGGTTGCCGGGTTGGTCGCGTCCCTCGGCGAACGAGATCGCGTTGCGGTCGCGGTCGACCCAGTAGGTCAGTGCGCAGCCGACACCGCAGTACGGGCACACCGTGTCGACGGCCTCGAGCTGGGCCCGCGGCTGGATCGGGACGTTGTTGATCGGCTTGTTGGTCAGGGCCCCCGTGGGGCAGGCCGACACGCACTCGCCGCAGGTGACGCAGGAGGACTCACCCATCGGGTCGTTGAGGTCGAACGCGATGCGGGTGGAGTAGCCCTTGCCGCTGCGGCCGATGACGTCGTTGCCCTGGATGTCGTCGCAGGCCCGCACACAGCGGTCGCACAGGATGCACGAGTCGTGGTCCACCGCGATGACCGGGTTGGTCGCGTCAGTGCCGCGGGACGGCCCCGGGAAGAGGTCGGCCACGTCGGTGATGCCGTAACTGTCGGCGACCGAGATCAGCTCGTTGTCGGCGGTGGTCGTCTGCTTGGGGTCCTCCTCGCGCGGCGGCTGGTCGGACACGAGGAGCTCGGTGAGCACGGCGCGGCTGCGCTCGAGCTCGGGCGTCGAGGTCTTGACCTCCATGTCCGGCTCACAGGGACGCACGCACGACGCGGCGTAGACACGCCCGCCGGTGTCGACCACGCACATACGGCAGACGCCGACCGGGTCGTACCGCTCGTCGTGGCACAGCACGGGGATGTCGATCCCGGCCTCGCGAGCAGCCTGGTAGATCGTCGACCCCTCGGTGACGGTGACTTGCTCCCCGTCGATGCTGAGCGACACGGTGCGCTCATCCACCGCCGCCGGAGCAGGCTGCGTAACGGTCATGTTGTCGGCTCCGTCCCTGATGCTGTCGGCACTGCGGCCGGTCGGCCCGCGGAGTCTAGCCCTCGCTCCGCGTAGTAGGTGGCGATCATGGCCCGCAGACGTTCGGCGGGCAGGGTGGCGACACGTCCGGACTCGAGCTCGATCGGCGTGTCGAGGAAACGTTCGGGCAGCCAGTCGTCGGCGGTCGTCCACCCCTGGCGCAGGTTGAAGGCGCGTTTGGCGAGCACGATACGACGCGCGGTCTCGTGCAGCTCGTCGGCGTCCACGTCCCAACCGGTGACCTTGGCGAGCAGGTCTGCCCACTCGTCGAAGGGTTCGGTGAAGACGCCCCGGAGAAACTTGCACAGGATCATCGAGTCCATGACCGCAGCACGGTCCTCGGTCTCGATCGCGGCGCGTACGTGGTCGGCCGTACCACGCACGCGGTCGAGGTCGCCCTTGAGATCGGCCTCGTACGCCCCGGACCGGTTGTGGTCGGCGCCTCGGGCGTTGACGGCCAAGCCGAGGGCCATCGACTGCATGGTGCGCGGCTCGTACCCGGGCATCTCCATGCCCTTCACGTGCGGCGCGTACGCGGACGAGCCGCCTCCGACCACCTCGGCCGCGCGACGTGAGCCCTCAGCGAGCAGAGCGCCGACGCCGGTGCGGCTGCCGATCTCGTCCAGCACGCGCAGCAGCGCCCGACCGTCGCCGAAGCGCAGCCAGGGAGCGTCGAGCAGCCCGCGCTCGACGCACTCCATCGCCCACGCGATGGTTCCGCCCGAGGAGATGGTGTCCAGGCCCAGGTCGTCGCACAGCGCACTCGCCTCGAGCACGAAGTCGGGGTCGGAGACGCCGCACATGGGGCCGAGCGCGAAGACGTTCTCGTACTCGACGCGCACCTTCTTCTTGCCCTTGGAGGCATAGATGTGCTCGCAGCCGATCGTGCAGGAGGCGCAGCTCTTCTTGGCCACCGAGCGGCTCTCGGCGAGGTCCTCGGCCGAGAGCAGCGGCGCCTCGGCGAACGTCGCGGCCTGAAAGTTGCGGGTGGGCAGCGTGCTGATCGCGTTGAACGCGAGCAGGTTGGACAGCGTCCCCAGCTCGCGATACTTCGCGGTCGCCGGGCCGAAGGACCGTCCGCGCAGGTCCTTCGCGGCCGCGAGTACCGCGGCGCGGTCGGCGAGCTCGACTCGTCTGCGGCCCTTCACCGCGAGGGCCTTCACGTTCTTGGCGCCCATGACCGCGCCGAGGCCGCCGCGTCCTGCGTGCCGACCGTCGTGCGAGATGGTCGCGTAGCGCACCTGCTGCTCTCCGGCCGGGCCGATGCTGGCCGCGCGCCAGTTGCGTCCGAACCGCGTGCGGACCGCCTCCTCGGCGTCGGTGGCGGACATGCCCCAGAGCTCGCTCGCATCGACCAGGCGGATGCCCTCCTCGTCGATGAGCAGCGTGGACGGCGTCTCCGCACGCCCGGTGAGGACGATCGCGTCGTGGCCGGTGAACTTGCCCGCGATGGCGAAGTGGCTGGAGGCCAGCGCGTCGGTCAGCAGGCCGGTGAGCGGCGACTTGGCAACGACCGCGAACTTGGCGCTGGTGGTCAACGGGGTGCCCACCAGCGGTGAGAACACGAACGCGAGCGGCGCCTGCGCGTCCAGGGCGTCGACGCCGTCGGGCGCCAGCTCGTTCATCAGCCAGACCCCGAGCCCCGCTCCGCCGAGGTAGTCGCGGAGTACGCCGTCCGGCAACGGCAGCGTCCTCGTCGTCGCGTCGGTCACGTCGACGACCAGGGCCTGGCCGAAGTAGCCACCTGGTGGTGTCGTCACGTCATCCACCGGCGTCCGCGGAGATGAAGGCCACACTGTCGCCTGCTAGCAGCGGCAACTGTCCGTCGCCGCGGATCTGGTCGCCGTTCACCGCGGCCAGGATGTGCCCGTCGAGCGTGAGCCCCACCTGCGCGGCCGCCTCCCCGATGTTCGCCGCGCGCACCGTGCGCGGACCCCGTGCGCCACCGCTGCCGGTGGCGAGGACGCCGTACCGCTCGACGACGATCTCGGGGGCCGGGCGTCTGCACGCCTCCTCGTAGTCGTCCGGCTCGTTGACGTTGATGACCGACTCCAGCTCCGGGTCGACCGCGGCCAGCCGCCGGTCGGCCAGCAGGGCGACGTCGTCGAGCCGGCGTACGTGGCATTCCTCGAACAGGTGCGCAGGGCGCAGATGCTGCGCCGCGACCAGCTTGGCGATCCGCGGCGCAAGGTCCGTGCGGTATCCAGCGGCCATCGGTTGACGGTAACCCCGGACGAAGGGAAGGACCACGTCAGGGTCTGCCTCGTCCGCCGGCACACCCGCGGGGTCGAACCCTCGCAGCACCGCGGACACGAACGCCGCGTGCAGGAACGGCAGGTCGGTGGAGCACACGAACGCGTGCTCGGCATGCTCGGCTGCGACCGACAGGCCCACGGCCAGCCCCTGCATCGGCCCATGACCCTCCTCGGGGTCCTGGTGGACCAGCACGCGGGGGTCCAGCTCTGGCAGCTCCTGCCCCGGGGCACGCACGACGACGACCGGCGCGTCGACGACACGGCCGACGACACCGGTGACGTGGCGCAGCATCGTGGAACCGTGCCACGCGAGCGCCGCCTTCGCGGTGCCCATCCTGGAAGAGCGGCCACCCGCGAGTACGACGCCGGCGACGGGACTCATACAGTAGACGGTATACCTCGGCCCAAACCGCCTGCAAGGGACCCCTCCGCGCCCCGTACCCGCTCGGGCGCCGGCCTCGCCGAGCGGCGGCTCCCGGCGGGTCGAGACGCCGGATCCGGGGCCCTGGCTCAGGGGGTCATCAGGCAGAACTCGTTGGCAACGTCGCCTCCCCGCGCCGTCCCCCACGGTTCGGCGCCGAGCTCACGTGCCCGCTGCACCGCCCGGCCTCACTCCGCACCGCCAGGTCGAGTCGCCTGCGCGCGCTCACGAGGATCGGGCCGAGGACAGCGCGTCCGCCCGCCGGCAGGCGACCTCGCCGCCGACAGTCGGTGTACGAGTCACCGGAGCGGACCGCCGCCGCAAGGACCACCAGTGCCGCCTCGAGGCGCGCGCCAGCCGCTTCAGCTCCCGCTGCCGGTCGATCCGTCGTGCGGTCTCGTCCTCGCGCTGACGCGTCGACACCTCGACGTAGTACGTCATCCACGACATCGGTCTCACCTCTCCGCGAGTCACCTGGGAATACTTCGACACCATCAAACAGTTTATGCCGGTGTTGGAGGTCGACGCAACCTTCATACGCGTTATGCTGGTGTTGTTCCGGCCAATCGACGTGAGCTCAAAGAGGGGGTGGCCATGCCGCCGGTCGACGTTCCCGCACATGCGGCGCTGCTGTGCGACTTCGCGAACACCCTCGACGTCACCGACGAGCTCGACGACCTCACGACCGCCACGGAGGTCTCCGGGTGGCTCTTCGACAAGGGCCTGCTACCGGAGCGCGCGCCCGCCGACGAGTCCGACCTCGCCCTTGCCCGTGAGCTCCGTCAGGCCGTGCGGGCCGCGCTCCTGGCGAACCACGACCGAGGCGACACCGACACCGCCCCGGCACCGGAGCTCGACCTGCTCGCGGCCCGGCTTCCGCTGGCGCTGCAGATCCGGGCCGGCCGGCCGCTGCTGTCGCCGATCGAGCCCGGCGTGCCCGGCGGTCTGAGCCGGCTGCTGGTGGCGGCCGCCGATGCCGGCGCGGACGGCAGCTGGCGCCGGCTCAAGATCTGCCCCGCCGCCGACTGCGCGTGGGCGTTCTACGACACCAGCAAGAACCGGTCCAGGACCTGGTGCTCGATGCAGGTGTGCGGCAACCGGAAGAAGACCCGCAGCTACCGAGCGCGGCGGTCCACCACCGGCTGAAATACCCTGGCCGCCATGACCAGTCCGACCGCCGACGTCAGCGTGCGCGTGGCGTGGTCCGCCGACGCCGACGCGATCGCCACCGTGCAGGTGCGCGCCTGGCGGCACGGCTACGCCGGGGTCCTCCCGCAGGAGGTGCTCGACTCCCTCGACGCGCAGGTGATGGCCGCCCAGTGGTCGGAGGCGATAGAACGGCCCGCCGAGGCCCGCAACCGCGTGCTCGTCGCGCTGGACCGGGCGACCGTCGTCGGGTTCGCACTCACCGCGGTCGCCGACGACCCCGACGCCGACCCCGCGGTCGACGGCCAGGTCGCGGAGTTCGTCGTCGACCCCGAGCGGCGGCGCGCCGGTCACGGCTCGCGGCTGGTGCAGGCGTGCGCGGACACGATGGTTGCCGACCGGTTCACCCGGGCCACGATCTGGGTCACCAGCACCGACGACGCCCTGCGCGGCTTCCTCAGCGAGGCCGGGTGGGCCCCCGACGGTGCGCACCGCGAGCTCGACCTCACCGGCGACGGCAACACGCTGGTGAAGCAGGTGCGACTGCACACCGGTCTCGGTCCCGCGCCGACGGGATAGGCCGACCCCTCCGGTCCGAGCTCTTGACCGGGAGCCGGATCCAGGGTTGTCTGCCCTCAGACAGCTCGGCCACCCTCGGGGATGGGAGCGACGATGTTCGGACGACTTCCGCGATTGCACCGCTGCGTGCTCTTCACCCTCTCCGCCCTCGCCGGCGCCGGCCTCGGCGCCTGGGCCTCACACTGGTCGCTGGGCGGCGCCGACCAGGCCTGCTCGGACGCGATGCTGGGTGCATGCGTCGCCCCCGGCGTCAACGCCGTACCCCTCGTCGCCGGAGCTGCGCTGGGTCTGATGATCGCCGTGTGGCTGGTCTCCGAGCCGCACGAGGCGCGCCGGATCCCGGTCGAGCGCGACCGCCGGCGCTGACGCCGCTCCACTCTCCTGGCGGTGACGCACCTCCGGCAGGTCTGACGCGCCCTTCTCGCCCAGACCCTGACCGGAACGCCCTCGCTCGAGGCCCGTCGCTGTGACATGCCCCCGGTGAGGGGGGTGGTGACGTGTCACACAGCCGGTCGGTAGGGTCGCGGGCCGTTGCGACTGTGCGGGGCCTCCGGCTCACCCGAGCCGCCCGCACGACCGCGTGAGGAGTTGTTTCGCCGTGACGGCACCCACGACCGACGTCCCCCGGCGGGTCGAGGTCCAGCTCGACACCGGCCTCAAGCGTGACGTGGGCAAGCTGAGCCTGCTGTTCACCGGAGTGGGGGCCATCATCGGCTCAGGCTGGTTGTTCGGGGCCCTGTACGCCTCGCAGATCGCCGGGCCGGCCTCCGTGTTCTCGTGGGTGCTCGGCGGCGTGATCGTGATGTGCATCGGACTGGTGTACGCCGAGCTCGGGACGATGTTTCCGGTCGCCGGCGGCATCATCCGCTTCCCGAACTACGCGTTCGGCTCGTTCGCGTCGTACAGCTCCGGCTGGATCAGCTGGCTCGCTGCCGCCGCCGTCACGCCCGTCGAGGTGCTGGCGACCACGCAGTACGCCGACCCCTACCTGCCGTGGCTGATGCGGCAGGAGGGCGACGTGTTCCTCCTGACCGGACCGGGCACCGTCGTCGCCGTCGCGCTGATGTTCCTCTACAGCCTGGTCAACATCATGGGCGTCAAGCTGTTCGCGCAGTTCAACAACGTGCTGGTGTGGTGGAAGCTCGCGGTGATCGCGGTGCTGATCGGCACGCTGTTCATGCTCGAGTTCAACCCGGGCAACTTCACCGAGCACGGTTTCGCACCGCAGGGCTGGGGGGCGGTCTTCACGGCGATCCCAGCTGCCGGCGTGGCGTTCGCCTACCTCGGCTTCCGCAACGCCGTCGAGTACGCCGGCGAGACCGAGAACCCGCAGCGCAACGTGCCGTTCGCGGTCGTCGGAGCCGTGCTGATCACCGCGGTGATCTACGTCCTGCTGCAGTTCGCGTTCATCACCGGACTGCCGGAGGAGGTGCTGGCCGACGGCTGGTCCCAGCTGGAGTTCTCCGAGTCGGCCGGGCCCCTCGCCGGACTCGCGCTCGTCCTCGGTGCGGGCTGGCTGGCCTGGCTGCTGCGCGTCGACGCGGTGATCTCCCCCGCCGACACCGGGCTGATCTACGCCGGCGTAACGGCACGGCTGTCGTACGCCAACGCCCGCAACGGCAACGCCCCGCAGTCCCTCACCAAGCTGAACAGCCGCGGCATCCCGTGGGTCTCGGTCGTGCTGATGTTCGGCGTCGGCTGCATCTTCTTCCTGCCGTTCCCGAGCTGGCAGCTGTTCATCGGGTTCATCACCTCGGCGTTCGCGATCTCGTTCGGCGCCGGACCGGTGGCGGTGGGCGCCCTGCGCCGGCAGCTCCCCGACCAGGACCGCCCGTTCAGCCTGCCCGGTGGCGACCTGCTCCCGCTGGCGGCGTTCTGGGGCTCGACCCTGCTGGTGTTCTGGTCCGGCTGGGACATCAACGAGAAGATGCTGTACGCGCTGCTGCTCGGCTACGTCGTCTACGCCATCTACCACTTCACGACCAAGGACCAGCTTCCACCGCTACGCTTCCTGGCGGGTCTGTGGTTCCCGGTGTGGGTCATCGGCTCGATGGTGATCAGCTACTTCGGTCCGATCGCCGGCGACGGCAACCTGGTGATCGACGGCGGCCACGGTCCCTTGAACCTGGGGTGGGGCGCGTTTGTCTGCCTGGTGTTCTCGGTCGCCGTCTACTACCTCGCGGTGTGGCTGCGCCTGTCTCCGCAGGAGGCGGCAGCGAACATCCGCAGCACGCCCACCGACGAGCCCGCCGGGATGGCGCACTGACCAAGTGAGCCACTCGCGCGATCTCGGCGCGAAGGTCTCCCAACCCTCGCATCGAGATTGCGCGAACGGCTCAGCCGTGCAGGGCGATGGCCCTGCGCATCGCCGCGCGGGCCTGGCGGCGGTCGCGGGCGTCCTCGTAGGCCAGCGCGAGCCGGAACCACGCCTGCCAGTCCCCCGGGCTGGCCTCGACCTCCTCGCGGCGGACGGCGAACAGCGCGTCCGCCGCGGCGCGGTCGGGCCGGCCCGACGGCGCGGTGGGCAGCTCCTCCTGCGGCCACCGTCCCGCCTGGTGCAGCTCACGTGCCAGCCGCTGGGTGGCGAAGCCGAACTGCACCTCCCGCCAGACGACGTACACACCGACGACGGGCAGCAGGAGCACACCCACCCCGAGCGCGACCGGGAGCAGCTCGCCGGAGCCGAGCAGGAGCACGCCCCGGTAGCCCGCGAGCACGAGGTAGACGACGAGCACCGCGACCAGCACGGCCGCGACGAGGCGAGTACGCACCGAGGGTCAGTCGAGCCCGAGCAGCGGTTCGAGCCCGAGCGTGAGCCCGGGGTGCGCCGCGACCTGGCGTACGCCGAGCAGCACGCCCGGCATGAACGACACCCGGTCCAGGGAGTCGTGCCGGATCTTCAGCGTCTCCCCCACACCACCGAGCAGGACCTCCTGGTGCGCGACCAGACCGCGGACGCGCTGGCTGTGCACGCGGATGCCGGCCACGTCGGCGCCGCGCGCGCCCTCGAGCGCCTGGGTGGTCGCGTCCGGGACGGGCGGAGCGCCCGCCTGCTCGCGTGCCGCGGCGACCATCTCGGCGGTGCGCCGTGCGGTGCCCGACGGGGCGTCGGCCTTGGTCGGATGGTGCATCTCGGTGATCTCGACGGACTCGAAGAACCTCGCGGCCTCCGCCGCGAAGCGCATCATCAGCACGGCACCGATGGAGAAGTTCGGCGCGACCAGCAGACCGACCTTGGCGTTGCCCTCCGCCGAGTCGAGCCACTCCTGCAGCTGCGCGAGCCGCGCGTCGTCGAAGCCGGTGGTGCCGACCACGGCGTGGATGCCGTTGCGGATGCAGTACCGCAGGTTGTCCATCACCACGTCGGGGTGGGTGAAGTCGACGACCACCTCGGCGAACGACTCGGCAAGCGCGTCGATCGAGTCGCCCTCGTCGATGCGTGCGACCAGCGTCAGGTCGTCGGCCTCCTGCACGGCCTTGCAGACCTGCGAGCCCATCTTGCCGTGCGCCCCGAGCACCGCCACGTTCGTCATGGGCTGCATTGTGCCAGGCTCCGAGACCGCCTTCCGCGGCACGGGACCGGACCGATGAGCCGCGTACCCGAGCGCCTCGCGCGTAGACTGGTCGAGGTCGCGGCAATCCGCCGCCACACGCATCGGAGGGGTCGTCTCATGCAGATTCTCGGACTCATCGTGGTTGGGCTCATCATCGGAGCCCTGGCCCGGCTGGTGAAGCCCGGCAAGCAGCGGATCGGCCTGCTCATGACACTGCTGCTCGGTGTGGGCGGCGCCATCATCGGGGGTGTGATCGCCGGTCTGCTCGGTACCGGCAGCATCTTCGAGCTGAACATCATCGGCTTCATCGTCGCCGTGATAGCAGCCGTGCTGCTGATCGGTGTCGCGGAGGGCGCGGGGGCCAAGAAGGCGGCCTAGCTCGGCGACAGCTGCGCCTGCAGCCACCTGCCGAGCTCGGCCGCGCACGCGTCGATCCGTGCCGGCCAGTCCATCGAACTCTCGTCGGCCGCATCGCTGACGTACTTCACCAGGCGAACGGGCACGTCCTTGCGCTGACACGCGAACACGACGGCGTACCCCTCCATGTCGACCAGGTGCGCCCGCTCGGCCAGCCGGTCGCGGGTTCGCGTCTCGGTGACGAAGAGGTCGCCGGTGGCCAGCACCGAGCCGTCGCCGTCCGGCAGCCACAGCGTCTCCTGCGGGTCGTAGCCCAGTGTGCGCACCAGGTCTGCGCTGAGATCGTGGTTGAGCACGGTGCTCGGAAGGTACAGGCCGGAGACACCCGGTCGCAGCGAGCCCGCGGTGCCGATGTTGACCACGGTCAGACCGTCGAGGTCGGTGGTCGCCAGCGCCTCGGCGGTCGCCGCCGCCGCGGCGGTCTTGCCGAGCCCGGTGACGACGACGGGCATGCCGGCGGGCACGTGCGCGGCCTCGGCCTCGGTGGCACAGACCACCAGGTAGCGACGCTGCTGCACGGCCCTCAGGCTAGCTGTCCTGATCTGTGCCGCCGGGACGGGTCGGGAGGAATATCCCGGTCTCCCCTGGTGCTGCAGGGCCTATGAAGGTGCTGTGGGTCTTCGCCCATCCGGAGCAGTGCTCGCTGAGCGCCGCACTGCGTGACGAGGGACTGGCGACGCTGCGGGAGAGCGGGCACGAGCACCGTGTGTCCGACCTCTACGCCATGCGCTGGAAGGCGGTCGTCGACGCCGAGGACTTCGGCCAGCACGAGGCCGGTGAACGCCTGGTGGTCGGCGACGTGTCCAGCACGGCGTACTCCGGGGGCACGCTGAGTCCGGACATCGTCGCCGAGCAGGAGAAGATCGACTGGGCCGACACGCTGGTGCTGCAGTTCCCGCTGTGGTGGTACGGCATGCCCGCGATCCTCAAGGGATGGTTCGACCGCGTCTTCGTCAAGGGCTTCGCGTTCGGGGTCACCGACCCCGCCACCGGGCTCACCCAGCGCTACGGCGACGGCAACCTGGCCGGCAAGCGCGCGATGGTCGTCGTGACCGCCGGTGCCCGCGAGGAGAGCCTCGGTCCGCGGGGCATCAATGGCGACCTCAACGACCTGCTGTTCCCGCTGCACCACGGCACGCTCTGGTACGCCGGCATCTCGGTGCTGCCTCCGCTGCTGGTCCACGGCGCCGACCGCATGTCCGACACCGGGTACTCCGACTCGGTCGCACTACTGCGGCGACGCCTCGGCACGCTCGCAACCGACCAGCCGCTGCCCTTCCGCTGCCAGAACGGCGGGGACTACGACGACGACCTGGTGCTGCGGCCCGAGCACGCACCCGGCGACGCGGGTCTCGGCGTGCACTACAGCGAGTAGTGCCCCGGCCGGCAATGTTGCTCGTCGCGAGCGTTGTCCGGCGGAGTGCACCGCAAGGCGGAGGAGCGAGGCGATGCGGAGCATCGTCGAGTGACGACAGCGCCGCGGGGTGCCCGCCGGGCAGCGCGCAGCAGGGCAAACGTTGCCGGCCGGGGCACTGGCCCCCCGTTCGGCTCTGTCGCTCAGGCGACCGCGCCGTCGAAACGCGACGCGTCGTCGAAGGGGCCGACCACCGCCAGCGTCGGCGCGGACTCGAGCATCGTCTGCGCCAGCGCGCGCACGTCGTCGAGTGTGACGGCGTCGACCCGGCGCAGCAGCTCGTCGAGCCCGACCAGCTCACCGTGCAGCAGCTCGGCCTTGGCCACCCGTGCCATCCGTGCGCCGCTGTCCTCCAGGCCGAGGACCGACGCGCCCTTGAGCTGGCCCTTGCCGAGCTCGAGCTCGGCCTCGGTGACGCCCTCGTCCGCGACCCGGGCGAGCTCGGCACGGCAGATGTCGAGCACCGAGTCGACCTTCTTCGGCAGGCACCCCGCCGCGACCCCGAACATGCCGGTGTCGGCGTAGTGGCCGATGTAGGAGTAGACGGAGTACGCCAGCCCGCGGCGTTCGCGTACCTCCTGGAACAGCCGGCTCGACGGACCCCCGCCGAGCACCACGTTGAGCACACCGAGGGCGTAGCGGCGCTCGTCGGTACGCCGGATACCGGGGACTCCGAGCACGAACGAGGCCTGCTCGGTGCCGCGCCGGCGGATCACCGTGCCCGACCGCGCCGGCACAGCCGCCGTACCCGCGCGCGGCGAGCGCGGCCGGGTGTCGGCGTCGCGCAGGAAGTCTGTGCGGCCGAAGGCCTTGCGCACCTGGCGTACGACCGTGCCGTGGTCGACGTTGCCGGCGACGGCCACGACGGTGTTGTCGGCGCGGTAGCGCCGGCGGTAGTAGCCGGCGACCTGTGTACGGCTCAGTGACGAGATCGACGCCACCGACCCGATCACCGGACGGCCGAGCGGCGTGCCCTCCCAGAGCCGTTCCTGGAAGAGGTTGTGCACGACGTCGTCGGGGTCGTCGTCATGCATCGCGATCTCGTCAAGGATGACGTCACGCTCGGCCTCGATGTCGGCGCTGGCGATCAGCGACGACGACACCATGTCGGTGACCACGTCGATCGCCGTCGGCAGGTCCTGGTCGATGACCCGCGCGTGGAAGCAGGTGTACTCCTTGCTGGTGAACGCGTTCAGCTCACCACCGACGGCGTCGAGCGCCGCGGAGATGTCCAGCGCGGAGCGCTCGTGTGTGCCCTTGAACAGCACGTGCTCGAGGAAGTGCGAGGCACCCGACAGGCGTGGTGACTCGTCGCGCGAGCCGACGCCGACCCACACGCCGAGGGTGGCAGAACGCACCCCCGGCATCGCCTCGGTCACCACGCGCAGCCCGCCGGGCAGCACGGTGCGCCTCACCCTGGAGACGACGTCGCTGCCACTGCGTTCGACCAGCAGCGTGCGCGTGGTGCCGGGCTCCTGCTCGTGGGCAGGCAGGAAACGGGTCACGCCTGCGGGTCAGCGCCGTTCTCGGACCCGGCGTCGGTGGCGCTCTCGTCACCCTCGACGACCGGCACCAGGGACAGCTTGCCCCGGTCGTCGATCTCTGCGATCTCGACCTGCAGCTTCTGCCCGACCGCAAGCACGTCCTCGACGTTCTCGACCCGCTTGCCGCCGGCGAGGGCGCGCAGCTTGGAGATGTGCACGAGGCCGTCCTTGCCGGGAAGCAACGAGATGAACGCACCGAAGTTGGTCGTCTTCACGACCGTGCCCAGGTAGCGCTCGCCCTTCTCCGGCATCGTCGGGTTGGCGATCGCGTTGATCATCGCGCGCGCCGCCTCCGCCGCCTCGCCGTTGTCGGCGCCGACGTAGATCGTGCCGTCGTCCTCGATCGAGATCTGGGCGCCGGTGTCGTCCTGCATCTGGTTGATCACCTTGCCCTTGGGGCCGATGACCTCACCGATCTTGTCGACCGGCACCTTGATCGTGATGATCCGCGGCGCGGTCGGCGCCATCTCGTCGGGCCCGTCGATGGCCTCCTGCATCACGTCGAGCAGCGTCATCCGCGCGTCGCGCGCCTGCTGCAGCGCGGCCCCGAGCACCGAGGCGGGGATCCCGTCGAGCTTGGTGTCGAGCTGCAGCGCGGTGACGAACTCACGGGTGCCGGCGACCTTGAAGTCCATGTCGCCGAACGCGTCCTCCGCGCCCAGGATGTCGGTCAGCGTGACGAAGTCGGTCTTGCCGTCGACCTCGCCGCTGATCAGGCCCATCGCGATGCCGGCGACCGGCGCGCGCAGTGGCACACCGGCGTTGAGAAGCCCCATCGTCGACGCGCAGACCGAGCCCATCGAGGTGGAGCCGTTGGAGCTGAGCGCCTCCGAGACCTGCCGGATGGCGTACGGGAACTCCTCGCGCGTCGGCAGCACGGGCTCCAGCGCGCGGCCGGCGAGCGCGCCGTGGCCGATCTCGCGCCGCTTGGGCGAGCCAACGCGGCCGGTCTCCCCGGTGGAGTACGGCGGGAAGTTGTAGTTGTGCATGTAACGGCGCGACGTCTCCGGGGAGAGCGTGTCGAGCTTCTGCTCCAGCGAGAGCATGTTCAGCGTCGTGACACCGAGGATCTGGGTCTCACCGCGCTCGAACAGAGCCGAGCCGTGCACCCGCGGCACCACGCCCACCTCCGCGGACAGGGTGCGGATGTCGGTCAGCCCGCGCCCGTCGATGCGGACCTTCTCGCGCAGCACCCGGTCACGAACCAGTGCCTTGGTGAGCGAGCGGAAGGCCGCGCTGAGCTCCTTCTCGCGGCCCTCGAAGTCGGAGGCGAGCTTCTCCATGGCCCCGACCTTGATCTCGTCGAGCCGGGTCTCGCGCTCGGCCTTGCCGGCGATCGTCAGCGCCTGGGCCAGCTCGTCGCGTACGGCACCCTCGACCGCGGCGTAGGCGTCGTCCTCGTAGTCGAGGAAGACCGGGAACTCCTGCACCGGCTTGGCGGCGCTGCCGGCGAGCTCGACCTGGGCCTGGCACAGCTGCCGGATGAACACCTTGGAAGCCTCGAGGCCCTCGGCTACGACCTCCTCGGTCGGTGCCTGCCGGCCACCCCGGACGAGCTCCCAGGTGGCGTCGGTCGACTCGGCCTCGACCATCATGATCGCCACATCGCCGTCGTCGAGCGTGCGCCCGGCGACGACCATGTCGAAGGAGGCGCTCTCGAGCTGGGTGTGCGTCGGGAAGCCGACCCACTGGCCGTCGACCAGCGCGACGCGCACTCCGCCGACCGGGCCGGAGAACGGCAGGCCGGACAGCTGCGTCGACAGCGACGCGGCGTTGATCGCGAGCACGTCGTAGGGCATGTCGGGGTGCAGCGCCATCACGGTGATGACGACCTGCACCTCGTTGCGCAGGCCCTTGCGGAAGGTCGGGCGCAGCGGCCGGTCGATGAGCCGGCAGGTGAGGATGGCGTCCTCGGACGGACGGCCCTCGCGGCGGAAGAACGAGCCGGGGATGCGCCCGGCGGCGTACATGCGCTCCTCGACGTCGACCGTCAGCGGGAAGAAGTCGAACTGCTCCTTCGGCTGGCGGCCGGCCGTGGTGGCCGACAGCAGCATGGTGTCGCCCATGGTGACGACGACCGAGCCGGCGGCCTGGCGGGCCAGCCGGCCGGTCTCGAAGGTGACGGTGCGGCTGCCGAAGCTGCCGTTGTCGATGACCGCGGTGGCGGTGGTGACCCCGTCCTCGGGGTCGAACTCGGCAGCGGTGCTGCTGTTCTGGGTGGTGGGTGCGGACACGGTGTCCTCTTCCTACGTCGCATGCGGCGACGTCCTCTTCGTGGCGCCCTGCGCCGAACTGCGCCCGGGTGACCGGTCTTCGATCGAAGCCCTCGGGAGGCGTTCCCCTCGGCGGGGAGGGCCATGCCCGGGGGCCACTACCGAGGACCGACCAGCGTGGGGGTCCGGCCGGGGGCCGTGGGGGTCTCGGAGGGCGGGTGCCCCACGAGAGAGGGGACCGTCCCGGCGGGACGGCCCCCTCGACGTGCTATCGGCGCAGACCGAGCCGCTCGATGAGGGAGCGGTACCGGTTGATGTCGGTCTTCGCCAGGTAGTTCAGCAGCCGGCGGCGCCGGCCGACC
>DATMEB010000092.1:0-41491 GCA_035557095.1 Nocardioidaceae bacterium
GTGCTCTCCTCAGTGTTAGAGAATCTTGCCGAGGAAGTCCCTGGCGCGATCCGACTTGGGATTGGTGAAGAACTCCTGGGGGGTCGACTCCTCGACGATCTGGCCGTCGGACATGAACGCCACCCGGTTGGCCGCCGTACGGGCGAATCCCATCTCGTGGGTGACCACGATCATCGTCATGCCGCCCTTGGCGAGGTCGACCATGACGTCGAGGACCTCCTTGATCATCTCGGGGTCGAGTGCGGAGGTCGGCTCGTCGAACAGCATGACCTTCGGGTCCATGGCCAGTGCCCGTGCGATCGCGACGCGTTGCTGCTGACCACCGGACAGCTGCGCGGGGTACTTCTCCGCCTGGTTGCCGACTCCGACGCGGTCCAGCAGCTGCTGGGCACGAGCACGCGCGTCGGCGGTGCTCTGCTTGCGCACCTTGACCGGGCCGAGCATGACGTTCTCGATCACGGTCTTGTGCGCGAACAGGTTGAACTGCTGGAAGACCATGCCGACCTCGGCACGCAGCTTCGCCAGGCCCCTCCCCTCGTCGGGCAGCGGCTGCCCGTCGAGGGTGATCTGCCCCTGGTCGATCGTCTCCAGCCGGTTGACCGCACGGCACAGCGTCGACTTGCCACCGCCGGAGGGGCCGATGACCACGACGACCTCGCCGCGGTCGACCGTGAGGTTGATGTCCTTGAGCACGTGCAGGTCGCCGAACCACTTGTTGACGCCGTCCAGCACCACAAGGTGGGATCCGGCACCAGCGTAGGATCCGGAGGACAGGGCCGCTTCGGTCATGGCTGAAACCTAGCGGGCAGGCGCCTACGTGCCTACTTGCGCGCGGCCTGCCACGCCGATCTATATCAAGTTGATAACTGGCCTTCAGGCGGGCGCCGGGGACGCGTCGGCCTCCGCCCGGCCGGACGCCGTACCCTTGGGTGGTTATGTCTTCCACCCCCAACCACGTTGCACGGCCCCGCACCTACGAGGTGCGCACCTACGGCTGCCAGATGAACGTCCACGACTCTGAGCGGTTGTCAGGACTGCTCGAGGACGCGGGCTACGTCCGCGCCGCAGGCGGCGAGCAGGACCCTGCCGACGTGGTGGTGTTCAACACCTGTGCCGTGCGGGAGAACGCCGACAACCGGCTGTACGGCAACCTCGGCCACCTCGCCCCGGTGAAGTCCAGACGGCCCGGCATGCAGATCGCGGTCGGCGGCTGCCTGGCGCAGAAGGACCGCGACACGATCACGCGGAAGGCGCCCTGGGTCGACGTCGTCTTCGGCACGCACAACATCGGCTCACTGCCGACGCTGCTCGAACGTGCCCGGGTCAACCACGAGGCGCAGGTCGAGATCCTCGAGTCGCTGGAGACCTTCCCCTCGACGCTGCCGACGCGCCGCGAGTCGGCGTACGCCGCCTGGGTGGCGATATCTGTGGGGTGCAACAACACCTGCACGTTCTGCATCGTGCCGTCGCTGCGGGGCCAGGAGAAGGACCGCCGTCCCGGAGACGTGCTGCGTGAGATCGAGGCGCTGGTCGCCGAGGGCGTGACCGAGGTGACGCTGCTGGGGCAGAACGTCAACTCCTACGGCGTGGAGTTCGGCGACCGCTATGCGTTCGGCAAGCTGCTCCGGTCGTGCGGCGAGATCGAGGGACTCGAGCGGGTCCGGTTCACCTCGCCGCATCCGCGCGACTTCACCGACGACGTGATCGCCGCGATGGCCGAGACGCCGAACGTGATGCCGTCACTGCACATGCCGCTGCAGTCGGGCTCGGACCGGGTGCTGAAGGCGATGCGCCGGTCGTACCGCCGCGAGCGCTATCTCGGCATCATCGAGCGCGTGCGCGCGGCGATGCCGGAGGCAGCGATCACCACCGACATCATCGTCGGCTTCCCCGGTGAGACAGACGACGACTTCGAGCAGACGATGGACGTCGTACGGCAGGCGCGGTTCGCCGGCGCGTTCACGTTCCAGTACTCCAAGCGCCCGGGCACCCCGGCGGCGTCGATGGAGGAACAGCTGCCGAAGGCGGTCGTGCAGTCGCGCTACGAGCGGCTCGTCGAGGTCGTCAACGACATCGCGTGGTCGGAGAACCGGAAGCTCGTCGGCCGCACGGTCGAGGTGCTGGTCTCCGAGGGCGAGGGACGCAAGGACGCCGCGACGCACCGGCTCACCGGACGCGCACCCGACAACCGGCTGGTGCACTTCGCGCCTCCGTCGGGCGTCGACATACGCCCCGGCGACGTGGTGTCGGTCCCGATCACCTACGCCGCGCCGCACCACCTGATGTCCGAGACGCTGGTGACCGCGACGGCCGTACGCCGCACGCGCGCCGGCGACGCCTGGGAGGCGCGTACCGCACCGGCGCCTGAGCCGGGTGCGGCCATGCTCGGCATGCCCACGGTGGGCGTGCCCGACTGACCCGCTATCTCGACGCCAAGGGTGCCCGGGCCGGTCAGAACCCGGCGGTCAATACCGGAGGCACGGCGCCGGCGCCGAGCGCACGGAGCACGGCGCGCTCGTGCGGAACCACGGGCTCGGGCAGCGCGACGAGGTCGTACCACTGCAGCGCCGACGCCTTGGTCTCGCGCAGCCCGGGCTCGCCGAGCCAACGCCGGCAGATGAAGAAGAAGTCGACGCGCTGGTCGACCGGTCGGTCGGTCTCCTGGTGCCGGTGCACCGCGCACAGCGCGACCAGGTCGTCCTGAGCGACCTCGATGCCGAGCTCCTCGGCAGCCTCGCGCGACGCGGCCGCCGTACACGACTCGCCGGCCTCGACGTGCCCGGCTGCGGCGGCCGCCCAGTGCTCGTCCATGAACCCGGTGTTGCTCCGGCGCTGCAGCAGCACCTGGTCGCCGCGGGGGCCCTCACGCAACAGCAGGACGTAGGCGGCCGGGACCAGCGCGAAGGGGCTGCGGGGCATGCGGCCGACTCTACGGTTAGGCTCGCTCGGTGTTCGTCGCCGCAGCAGTGTGTCCGCATCCGCCGCTGCTGGCACCGCCGCTGGCGCAGCGGGCGGCCGCTGAGCTGGACGACCTGCGGACGGCGTGCACCGCGGCGGTCGCGGGCATGCTGGAGTCCGCTCCGGATGTGGCCATCTGCGTCGGGGACGGCCCGCTGCTTCGGACCTTTGACGAGCACGACGGGGGCACCCTGCGTGGCTTCGGGGTCGGCCTGCACACCGGCGGCGACCGGTCCGAGGACCTGCCGCTCGCGCTGACCATGGGCGCGTGGCTGCTGGACCGGGCAGCGTGGTCCGGGCCGAGACGCTACTTCGCGCTGCCACAGGAGACGACGCCGCAGGAGTGCGTCGAGATGGGACAGAAGGTCGCGGCCGCGGACCTGCGGGTCGGCGTACTTGCGATGGGGGACGGCTCGGCTCGACGGAGCACCCGTGCGCCGGGCTACCTCGACGACCGGGCGGAGCCGTTCGACGCCGCGGTGGCGCAGGCGCTGGCCGGACCCGACCTGGAGTGGCTGTCCGACGCGCTGGCCCCGGCGGCGTGTGCCGAGCTGTGGGTGGCCGGGCGGCCCGCCTGGCAGTTCCTCGCTGGCGCGGCTACGCAGGCGCCGCACGGCACCACGGCGGCGCGGATGCACTACGACGCGGCGCCCTACGGCGTGGGCTACCTGGTGGCCGGCTGGGTCGCGGAGGGATCCGGCGCCGCCTGACCCGATCGGCGAGAGGGGGAAGCGCTCCTGCTCGCCGGAGGGTCACTTCGGCGGGGTCGACCCGGTGCCCGGCGGCTCCTTCGGACCGGACTCGGGCGGCGTCGAGCCCGGCGGGCCGCCCTCACCCTGACCCTTGTCCCCGAGCCGCTGCATGCCCTCCTTGGCCTGGCTGACGCCCTTGCGGATCTTGTGCGAGTGCTTGTGGCCGGTCCGCTCGTCCACACTCTTGGCTGCCTTGTCGAGCCCGCGCGAGATCTTGTCACCGTGCTGGTCGACCGCCTTGGTGGCGCCCTTGCGAAGCTTGTCGAAGATGCTCATGGGTCATTCCTACCCGGCATCCCAAGGCGGCACCATGCCCGCGCGCCTGGGACACTTGCGCGGTGCCCGGCCAGGAACCGCCTCCCGTCGTCGCGGTCGTCGGCCCCACGGCGGCCGGGAAGTCGGACCTGGCCGTCGACCTCGCCCAGCATCTCGGTGGTGAGGTGGTCAACGGCGACTCCATGCAGATCTACCGCGGCATGGACATCGGCACGGCCAAGCTGACCGAGTCCCAGCGCCGCGGCGTACCCCACCACCTGCTCGACATCCTCGACGTCACCGACCCGGCGACGGTGGCGCAGTTCCAGCGGTGGGCGCGGGCGGCGATCGACGACTGCCGCGGCCGCGGGCGAACGCCGGTCCTGGTCGGGGGCTCCGCGCTGTACATCCGGGCGGTCCTGGACCGGTTCGACTTCCCCGGTACCGACCCCGACCTGCGCGCGCGACTCGAGGACGAGCTCGCCGAGCGCGGCGCGCAGCGGATGCACGCCGAGCTCGCGGAGGCCGACCCCGGTGCGGCCGCGCAGATCCTGCCGAGCAACGGCCGCCGCATCGTGCGCGCGCTCGAGGTGGTCCGGCTGACCGGTCGCCCGTTCGCCGCCACCCTGCCCGAGCGCACGTACTTCTACGACCACGTGTGCCAGGTCGGCGTCGACGTGCCGCGCCCGATGCTCGACGAGCGCATCGCGCTGCGGGTGGAGCAGATGTGGGCGGCCGGGCTGGTCGAGGAGGTACGCCGGCTCGAGGCGGCGGGACTGCGCGCCGGCCGGACCGCCAGCCGTGCCCTGGGGTACGCCCAGGTGCTGCGCCACCTTGGCGGCGAGATCGACGAGGACGAGGCCCGGGCGCGCACGGTGAGCGCGACCCGGCGTTTCGCCCGTCGTCAGGACGCATGGTTCCGCAAGGACCAGCGGATCGGCTGGCTGCGCTACGACGACCCCGCGCTGCTGGCCCGGGCACTCGCGGTGTTTCATTGATCACAGGCCGTGGTAGGCATGGAACATGCGCCCCGCCGTCAACTCCCGTCTCCCCGCCCGCACGACCGCGCAGCAACGTGGCCGGCTCTCGCTGCCGCGGGTGGCCGCGGCGGGGGTGGGGGCGGTCTGCCTGGCCGCCGCCAGCATCCCGCTGACCTCGGCGGCCTCGGTGGCCTCGGTGGCCTCGGTGGCCTCGGTGGCCGCTGCCAACGCCGACCAGCGCCGCGACGGCCTGGTCGGCACCGCGCAGCGGCCGGCTCCGGACAAGAACCCGGTCGCGGTCGGCCGCGGCGGCGCCGTCACCTCGGTCGACCCCGACGCGACCCGGATCGGCATCGAGGTGCTGCGTCGGGGCGGCAACGCCGCCGACGCCGCCGTCGCCACCGCGGCCGCGCTCGGCGTCACCGAGCCTTACAGCGCCGGCGTCGGCGGCGGCGGCTTCCTCGTCTACTACGACGCGAGCGACGGCTCGGTGTCCACGATCGACGGTCGGGAGACGGCGCCGGCGGCGATGCCGAACGACGCGTTCATCGACCCGGCGACCGGTGAGCCGTACCCGTTCTTCCCCGACCTCGTGACCAGTGGCGTCTCGGTCGGTGTGCCCGGCACCCCGGCGACCTGGGACGCCGCCCTGGCCGAGCACGGCACGATGCCGCTGCGCCGGGTGCTGCGACCCGCTGCCCGGCTGGCCGCACGTGGCTTCGTCGTCGACGACACGTTCCGGACGCAGACCCAGGACAACGCCGAGCGGTTCGCCGCGATCGCGCCGACCGCCGACCTCTTCCTGCCCGGGGGACGGGCACCGCGGGTCGGTTCGGTGTTCCGCAACCGCGACCTGGCGCGGACCTACCGCATGCTCGCGCGGCGCGGCACCGACGCGTTCTACGGCGGCCGGCTCGCCGGCGAGATGGTGCAGGCCGTGCAGGAGCCGCCGACCGTGCCCGGCACCGACCTGCCGGTGCCGCCGGGGTTCATGGAGGAGTCCGACCTGGCTGCGTACGGCGTGCGCACGCCGGCGCCGGCACAGCACGACTACCGCGGGCTCGACGTCTACGGCATGGCGCCGCCGTCGAGCGGCGGGTCGACGGTGGGGGAGATCCTCAACATCCTCGAGCAGTTCGACCTGGGTCAGATGGCGGTGCCCGACCTGTTGCACCACTACCTCGAGGCCAGCGCGCTCGCGTACGCCGACCGCGCGGCGTTCCTCGGCGACCCGGAGTTCGTCGACGTGCCCCTGGCCGAGCTGCTCGACGACGGCTTCGCGGCTGAGCGCGCATGCCAGATCGACCCCGCGCAGGCCGCGCAGAAGCCGGTCGTCGCCGGCGAGCCCGACGGCGACTACGCCACGACGTGCGACGCTGCGGCTGGTCCGGGCGCGGCCGACGTCGACACCGAGGGCCTGTCGACGACGCACCTGACCGCGGTCGACCGATGGGGCGACGTCGCGTCGTACACGCTGACCATCGAGCAGACCGGCGGCAGCGGGATCACCGTGCCCGGACGCGGGTTCCTGCTGAACAACGAGCTGACCGACTTCAGCACGGAGTTCGACCCCGACGACCCGAACCGGATCCAGCCCGGCAAGCGGCCGCGCAGCTCGATGTCGCCGACGATCGTGCTGCGCGACGGCGAACCCTGGCTGGCGCTCGGCTCGCCCGGCGGGTCGACGATCATCACCACCGTGGCGCAGACGCTGCTCAACCGGGTCGACCGCGACATGAGCCTGCCGCAGGCGCTGGCCGAGCCGCGGGCCGTGCAGTCGAACACGGCCACGGTCGCGGCCGAGCCGGAGTTCGTGCGGACGTACGGCACGCTGCTGGAGGCGTACGGTCACGCGTTCGCGGCGCCGACGCCGGAGATCGGGGCGGCGACGGCGGTGGAGATGCTGCCCGGTGGCGGGCTGCTGGCCGCGGCCGAGCCCGTACGGCGAGGCGGCGGCGACGCCCGCGTCGTCCGCCCGCGCTGACGCCGATCCTTCGCGACGGGGCGCCCTCCCGCCGGTGCACCATTGCCTGTTGGCGTCGAGATTGCGCGAATGCCCCGGAAAGCGGGCGTCGGGCCGTGAGCGTGCGGGGGCATTCGCGCAATCTCGACGCGAAGGCAGGTTGCTGTCGCGCACGCCAGGGGCCGACCGCGCCACGCGTAGGCTGGACGTGTGCGGACCAGGTTCGAATGGCTCAAGGGTCACGGCACCGAGAACGACTTCGTGCTGCTGCCCGACCCCGCCGGCGACGTCCATGGCGACCTCTCGCCCCGGCTGGTCCGTGCCCTGTGCCACCGCCGCCGCGGCATCGGGGCCGACGGCGTCCTGCGGGTCATCCGATCGGCCGCGTATGCCGACCAGGAACCACTGGCTGGCCAGGTGGCCGGCGAGACCGAGTGGTTCATGGACTACCGCAACTCCGACGGCTCGGTCAGCGAGATGTGCGGTAACGGGGTGCGCGTCTTCGCTCGCCACCTCGTCGAGGAAGGCCTCGCCGACCCGGCTGAGCCGCTGCCGATCGGCACCCGGGGTGGCGTCAAGGTCGTGCGCTTCGACAACGACGGGCTGGTCGTCGTCGACATGGGCCGCGGTGAGCTGCAGGGCGACGTGGAGGTCGCGGTCGGCGAGCGGTCGTGGAAGGCCTCGCGGATCAGCATGGGCAACCCGCACGCGGTCGTAATGGTCGACGACCTCGCCGAGGCCGGGCCGTTGCTGGAGTCGCCGGGCTACGACCCTGGCGACTTCCCGGACGGCGTCAACGTCGAGTTCGTCCGCGAGGTCGCCGCCCGGCACGTGGCGATGCGGGTCTTCGAACGCGGGTCCGGTGAGACCCGCTCCTGCGGCACGGGTGCCTGCGCGGCCGCACTCGCCGCCGCCGTGGTCGAGGGCGGCGACCGGCCGCAGCTGTGGCGGGTCGACGTCCCCGGAGGCACCCTGTATGTCCACTGGCTCGAGAACGACCACGTGGAGCTGGGCGGTCCGGCGGTGCTGGGCGTGCGCGGGGACGCCGAACCCCGGTGGCTTGGTCTGTGACCACGCCCGCTGCCCTGCCCTGCCCGCTGCCCCCCGCAACCCTGCGTGCTTCGTCCGAATTGCGGGTGCAGGCAGTCGTGAGAGGTGCGACGATCGATGGGTCGGGAACACTCCCGGCGTCCGCGCTGTTCTAGGGACCAGATGACTGCCTTCGACGAGCACCCCGAGTACGCCGACCACATCGGCGAGCCCATCGACGCCGACAGTGCCGACCTCGCAGGCGACAGCGATCCCGACAGCGGCGAGCTGGACCTGCAGGAGCGCCACGCCCTGCGCCGCGTGGCCGGGCTGTCGACCGAGCTGGAGGACATCAGCGAGGTCGAGTACCGCCAGCTCCGGCTCGAGCGCGTCGTGCTCGTCGGGGTCTGGACCGAGGGCACCGCCGAGGACGCCGAAAACTCGCTGGCTGAGCTCAAGCTGCTCGCGGAGACCGCGGGGTCGGAGGTCCTGGAGGCACTGAGCCAGCGGCGGCAGCGCCCCGACCCCGCCACCTACGTCGGTCGCGGCAAGGTCGACGACCTGCGGATGGCCGTGATCGACACCGGTGCCGACACGGTGATCTGCGACGGCGAGCTGACCCCGTCGCAGCTGCGCAACCTGGAGGACCGGGTCAAGGTCAAGGTCGTCGACCGCACCGCCCTGATCCTCGACATCTTCGCCCAGCACGCCAGGTCCAAGGAGGGCAAGGCCCAGGTCGAGCTCGCCCAGCTGCAGTACATGATGCAGCGCCTGCGCGGCTGGGGTGGCAACCTCTCCCGCCAGGCCGGCGGTCGCGTCGGCGTGCAGGGCGGTGGCATCGGCGGTCGCGGCCCCGGTGAGACCAAGCTCGAGACCGACCGTCGCCGGGTCACCAACCGGATGGCCAAGCTGCGCGGGGACCTCAAGCACATGGAGACCGCGCGTACGACGAAGAAGGCCGAACGCCGTCGCCATGACATTCCCGCGGTGGCGATCGCCGGCTACACCAACGCCGGCAAGTCCTCGCTGCTGAACCGACTCACCGGCGCCGGGGTCCTGGTCGAGAACGCGCTGTTCGCGACCCTCGACCCGACCGTGCGCCGCAACACGACCTCCGACGGGCGGGTCTACACCTTGTCCGACACCGTCGGGTTCGTCCGGCACCTTCCGCACCAGCTGGTCGAGGCTTTCCGCTCCACGCTGGAGGAGGTCGCCGAGTCCGACCTCGTGCTGCACGTCGTCGACGGGTCGCACCCCGACCCCGAGGGACAGATCGCCGCCGTACGCGAGGTGTTCGCCGAGATCGGCGCTGACCGCGTCCCCGAGCTGATCGTGGTCAACAAGGCCGACATCGCCGACCCGCTGGTGCTCAAGCGCCTGCAGGCCCGCGAGCCGCACACGGTGGTGGTCTCGGCGCGAACCGGCAGGGGCGTCGACGACGTCCTCGCCGCGGTCGAGGCCGACCTGCCGCGCCCTGCGCTGGAGGTCGACGCGCTCGTGCCCTACGACCGCGGTGACCTGGTCAACCGGATCCACGAGTACGGCGAGGTCCTCGAGCTCGAGCACACCGGCGAGGGCACCCGCGTGCGTGCCCGCGTCCACCCCGACCTCGGCGGCGAGCTGGCCGCGTTCTCTGTGTCCCCTGGGTCCCCTGTGTCGTCCGTGGCCCCGGCCCGCTGACCGGCCCTCCGGCGCCTGGACGAGACGGCGCGTCACCGCTGGAGCCCGGCGGCGACGCGCCGATATTTTTACCCTGCCCTGGGCGCCTCTGACCCGGGCAAACCCCGTTCCGTAACGGACTGGTAACGCTCGGTCAGGGCATCTTGCTATTGCCAAGAGCAAGTGCGACTGTCTACCCGCTTTGTGGTCGATCTGCGGCGCATCGGGGGTGCTGCCGGCCACTCCACGATGCGCGTTGCCACCGCGTGTCGCCGGTCAAACCCCGGGGGGCTCCCCGGGCCGAAAGGGGAGAGATGTCTCACCGTCACCACGGTGTGTCTCGGTTCCGCCTCGCTGTAGCAGTCCCCGCTCTTGGTCTTCTCGCCGCCGGTCTCACGGCGACAGGGACGAGCGTGACTGCCGCATCGGTCGAACCGGGTGCCAAGCCCGCCGACGCCACCAGCACGTCGGACGCCTATATCAACTACGTCGCACCTCGCGTACAGAACGAGAGTGCCGACCAGGAGCGCCTACGCCAGACCCGCGCCGCCGGACAGGACGCCGTCTCGGAGGCCATGGAGTTCGACGCGAAGTACTCCCAGGGCAACCCGGTCGCCGCGCGCGAGCTGGCCAGGGTCGAAGCCCGCGCGATCAAGACCGGCCGCAGCCCGCAGCAGATCCGCGACATCCGCTACAAGGACGCCGAGGAGACCACCGAGGCCAAGCTGCTGACGATCCTTGTCGAGTTCAACGACCAGGCCAACGACGACTTCTCAGGCGCGATGGTCCCCGAGTCGGTCTTCGAGAGCCGCGAGTGCGTGCCCGGCACAACCCAGAACGGGCCCCTGCACAACAACATCCCGAACCCGGCCGAGGCCGAGCACGAGGACAACAACTCGATGTGGGTGGAGGACTTCTCCTCCGACTTCTTCGACAGGATGCTCTACACCGACCGCGGCATCCGCGAGCGCGTGCGCCCCGACCTGCGCGGTCCCGACGGTCGCCGCGGCATCGACATCTCCGGCTACACGATGAAGAACATGTACGAGGAGATGTCGCAGGGCGCCTACACCGTCACCGGTGAGGCCACCCCGTGGGTGACGGTCGACCACTCCGAGGCCTGGTACGGCGCGAACACCTGCGCGCAGGACCCGGAGACCGGTGAGTGGGACGCCGGCGCGCCGCAGGGCATGCAGGGCCACCCCGACAACCCGATCGGCCCCGGCGCCCTCGCGGTCGACGCGGTCGAGAAGCTCGCCGCGCAGGACCCGAGCTTCCCCTGGGCCGACTACGACATCGAGGACCAGGGCGACACCGACGGGGACGGCAACGTCAACGAGCCCAACGGCGTGATCGACCACGTCGTGCTCGTGCACGCCGGTGAGGACAAGTCCGGTGGCGGCGGCGCCGAGGGCCCGTACGCGATCTGGGCGCACTCGTCCGCGGTCGCCGGCGGCGCGCAGATCCCCGGCACCGACCTGGAGATCTCCAACTACATCGTCCAGCCCGAGGACTCCGGCGTGGGCGTGTTCGCGCACGAGTACGGCCACGACCTGGGCCTGCCGGACCTGTACGACACCTCCGGTGCCGCCGACTCCGACATCGACTTCTGGGACCTGATGAGCTCCGGCTCGCACTCCGGCCCGATCTTCCAGTCGATGCCGACGCACATGGGTCTGTGGGACAAGTGGGTGCTCGGCTGGGCCGACCCGCTGACGCTGGACACGGGTGACCGGCGCCGTGTCGTCCCGGTCGGGCAGAACTCGCGGCCGCTCAAGGGCACCGAGGACGGCGTGATCGTCAACCTGCCGGACAAGACGACGACACTGGCCGAACCGCACAGCGGCGAGAACATGTGGTGGACCGGCAGCGACCAGTCCTGGGCCGACAACACGATCACCCGCACCGTCGACGTGCCGGCCGCGGCCGACGCGCGGTTCTGGATGTGGAACAACTACGTCATCGAGGAGGACTGGGACTACGGCTTCGTCGAGGTCTCGACCGACGGTGGCAGCACCTGGACCGAACAGAAGGTCTTCGACGAGGGCGGTGCCGAGGTCAGCACGCCCGACGGCTACTCCGACCCGAACGGGCGGATGGGTGACTACGGCGGCAAGAAGTACGGCCTCACCGGCGCCACCGAGGACTGGCAGCACCACTACGTCGACCTGACGCCGTTCGCCGGGCAGAGCGTCCAGGTGCGGATGCGGTACGCCACCGACGCCGCGTTCCAGGAGCGCGGCTGGTTCGCCGACGACCTGTCGGTGACCGCGGACGGCACCGAGGTCTGGACCGACGACGTCGAGAACGGCGACAACGGCTGGACCGCGGCGACCGGCACGTGGACCGACACGACCGGCGCGGGCTGGCGGATCGACACCGGCACGCAGGTCAACGCGCAGTTCTACCTGGCGGAGTGGCGCAACTTCGACGGCTTCGACGAGGGCCTGAAATACGCCTACGACACCACCTACAGCCGCGACTCGTGGAAGGTGGAGAAGATCAGGTACAACGCGCCGGGCATGATCGTGTCGTTCCGAGACACGGCCTTCGGCAGTGGGATGGACGTCACCAACCACGTGACCAGCAACCTCACGTCACTTCCCAGTGAGGGAGCCAAGGGTGGTCTGCTGATCGTGGACAGCCACTTCGACCCGATGCGGCGCACTGGCGCGGCAGCGGCCGAGGACCCCTCGGTGCTGAAGAACCTGGAGTCGAGGCCGCAGTCGTCCAACGCCGCGTTCGGGCTGCGGAAGACGTACCCGTTCACCGAGTGCGTCGAGGGCACCGACGCCGAGGGCAACGTGGACGAGCCGTACAGCGAGTACTGCTCGAACCACCGCGCGCAGCGGCCGGTGCGGACGTTCACCGACGCCCTGGGCTGGTACCCCGGCATCGAGATGCGCGAGGAGGGTGGCTTCTACCGTGACGCCGACGCCTCCGTGGTGGTCCCGTCGCGGGACAACCAGCCGTACTCGACCCGGGTCGTGGACGCGCAGGGCAACCCGCGTGAGGACCTGTACGGCCAGGACGTGGGCCTGGCCACCCCGCTCGGCTCCGGCAACCCCGGGGACGACGGAGTGGAGTACGGCACGAAGATCTCGGTGCTGCGGGCGCTGAGGCACAACCAGATCGGGGTCCTGCTCGTGACCCCGCCGGCCGCTCAGTAGCCGGGACCAGCAACCGCACACCGCTCGAGCGTCGTGAGGCGTCAGTCCTTCTCGGGAGGGCTGGCGCCTCACGCGCGTGCTGGTGCCTGGTCGTGTGGGCTGTGGCGTGCCCCGCCGTGTCGCTGCGGTGATCGCTGCGGTGTGGGCGGTGGCCGATAACCTTGCGCGGTGACCGCTGAGCCCAGCCCCGATCCCGCCCCCGCTGATCCCAGGGTGGAAGCGTCTTCGGGTCTGCCGGGTCCGCTCGCTGTACTGGGGGCCGCCGTGCGCGCGCTCGGTGGCCAGGACCGGCCCGGCCAGGTGGAGATGGTGCGTGCCGTCGACCGTTCCCTCGGCGCCGGCGAGCACCTGCTGGTGCAGGCCGGCACCGGCACCGGCAAGTCACTGGGCTACCTCGTGCCGGCGTTGTTGCACGACCAGCGCGTCGTGGTCGCGACCGCCACGCTCGCGTTGCAGCACCAGCTGGTCGAGCGCGACATCCCGGCCCTGCTCGACGCCACCGAGGACCTCCTGGGGGAGCGGCCGGCGTACTCCGTGCTCAAGGGCCGCTCCAACTACGCCTGCCTGCACCGCGTGCGCGAGGGGGTGCCAGACGACCAGGGTGCGCTCGTCGACATGCCGGTCGGCACGATGGGCGGCGAGGTGGTCGAGCTCCGCGAGTGGGCAGAGGAACAGGCCAGGCAACGCGAGCCCGGCGACCGTGACCACGCGCCCAAGCACGGCGACCGCGCCTGGCAGCAGGTCTCCGTCGGCCATCGCGACTGCCTGGGGGCGAGCAGGTGTCCGTACGGCGCCGAGTGCTTCGCCGAGCTCGCGCGCGACCGCGCCATGGTCGCCTCGCTGGTCGTCACCAATCACTCGCTGCTGGCGATCGACGCCATCGACGGCGTGCCGATGATCCCGGAGTACGACGTCGTGGTGGTCGACGAGGCCCATGAGCTGTCCGCCCGGGTCACCCAGGCCGCGACCGGCGAGCTGTCACCGGCGATGGTCGAACGCGCCGCTCGGCGTGCGCGCAACTTCGTCGACGGTCCCGAGGCCGACGACCTCGGCGACGCCGCCGACGCGCTGCGCGAGGCGATCGAGGACCTCCCGCCGGGCAGGGTGGAGCGACTCGGCAACGCCTTGGCCGACGCGCTCGCACTGGTGCGCGACACCGCCCGTACCTGCTGGTCGGCGTTCCCGAGAGAGCCCGGTTCACGCGAGGTCGGCAGCCTCCCGGGCGGCGCGGCGTCCGACTCGGGGGACGCCGCCCGGCAACAGGCGCGCGGGCTGACCGACGAGGTCCGCAAGCTCGCCGAGCGGATGGCCCTGGCCTCCGAGCGCGAGGTGATCTGGGTGGCCGAGCGCGAGCGGGCCAGGGGCGGCAACGACCTGCGGGTCGCGCCGATCGACGTCGCGCTCCCGCTGCGCGACAAGCTGCTGACGCACAAGACGGTCGTGTTCACCAGCGCCACGCTCAAGCTCGGCGGTGACTTCGGTGCGCTCGCGCGCTCGCTCGGCCTCAAGCCATCGGAGCGCGTCGACCACTCCGTCGACGTCGGCGATCGGAGCGAGGTGGTCGAGGCCGCGCACACGGGCACGGTCCGCGACGCCGATCGCGACGCCGATCGCGACACCGACGCCGAGCGCGAGGACGACGGCGACGACAGGGGCGACGACAGGGGCGACGACAGGGGCGACGACAGGGGCGACGACCCGGACGCACCCGTCGTACTCCCGTGGCGCGCGGTCGACGTCGGCTCGCCGTTCGACTACCGCAGCCAGGCGATCCTGTACGTCGCCGCCAAGCTCCCGCCGCCGGGTCGTGACGGCATGGGCGAGGAGCAGCAGGCCGAGATCTGTGCCCTGGCCGAGGCCGCGGGCGGCCGCACGCTGGGTCTGTTCTCCTCGCGGCGCGCCGCCGAGGCGGCCGCGGAGGCCGCGCGCGAACGGCTGCCGCACCTGACCGTCCTGTGCCAGGGCGAGGCACAGCTGCCCGAGCTGCGCCGGCTGTTCGTCGAGGACCCGCACGCCTGCCTGTTCGGCACGTTGTCGCTGTGGCAGGGGCTCGACGTGCCGGGGGAGACGTGCCAGCTGGTGATCATCGATCGGATCCCGTTCCCGCGTCCCGACGACCCGCTGATGAGCGCACGTGCCCGCGCGGTCGCCAAGGCCGGCGGCAACGGGTTCATGGCGGTCTCGGCGACGCACGCCGCACTTCTGCTGGCCCAGGGCACGGGCCGGCTCATCCGGAGCACGACCGACAGGGGTGTCGTTGCCGTGCTCGACCCCCGGCTGGTGACCGCGCGCTACGGCTCGTTCCTGCGCGACTCGCTGCCGCCGATGTGGGCCACCGGCGACCGCGATGTGGTCCTGTCGGCGCTGCGCCGGCTCGACGCCGCGGCGACCGAGGCCCTGCAGAACCGCTGATCGCCGTCCGGTCGGGTCGTCCGGTCGGGTCGTCCGGTCGGGTCGTCCGGTCGGGTCGCCACATCGCTGCCGTCCGCCGTGCCGGCGCAGGGTAGCCTCGTGCCTCGTCATGAACCCTGCGAACCTCGCCCGATGGACTGTCGTCGTCGCCTCGCTGACCCTCGTCGCGGTAGCCACGAGCGGGTGTGCGACCACGCCGGACGCCGCCGACCTCGTCTCCGAGCAGGCGACCACGGGCGAGCCGGTGAGCGAAGCGGAGGCGGCCGCCGCGCTGCTGGACTACTTCGGCGCGGTCAACAAGTCGCTGGAGACCGGCGACACCGACGAGCTCGCGGCGCTGACCGGGCCGGAGTGCCCTTGCCGCGACCTGGTCGGGCTGATCCACAACCGCTACGCCGAGGGCGGCGAGCTGGTCGGCGCGTCCTTCGACGCCGAGGCGGTCACGGTGCTCGGCCGGCAGGCGCAACGGGCGCAGGTGCGTGCGCGGGTGAGCGTCGCGCGCTACAACATCCGCAACGCCGACGGGCTGATGCTCGAGACCCGGCCGGCGCAGCACTACGTCGCGACGTACACCGTGGAGCTCGGGGAGGAGAACTGGCGCGTCGTCGACGTACGCCAGATCCGGTGAACGCCGCGCGTGGTCAGACGCGGCGCAAGACCGCGACGACCTTGCCCAGGATCGTCGCGTCGTTGCCGTCGATCGGCTCGTAGGCGTCGTTGTGCGGGAGCAGCCAGACCTGGTTGCGCTTGCGTTGGAAGGTCTTGACGGTCGCCTCGTCGCCGAGCATCGCGGCCACGATCTCGCCGTTCTCGGCCGCGGGCTGCTGGCGCACGACCACCATGTCGCCGTCGCAGATCGCCGCGTCGACCATGGAGTCGCCCTTGACCTCGAGCATGAACAGCGTGCCCTCACCGACCAGGGTGCGGGGGAGCGGCATGACCTCCTCGACCCGCTCCTCGGCCAGGATCGGGCCGCCGGCGGCGATCCGGCCGACCACCGGCACGTAGGTCGCGTCGGGACGCAGGTCGCCGATGCCGGTCTCGTCGAACACGGCCTCCGGCGCCGTGGTCGCGGAGGTGTCGGGCGAGTCCGGGTGCAGGATCTCCAGCGCGCGCGGCCGGTTGGGGTCTCGGCGGATGAACCCCTTGGTCTGCAGCGACCGCAGCTGGTGGGACACGCTGGAGGAGCTGGTGAGGCCGACCGACTCGCCGATCTCGCGCATGCTCGGGGGATAGCCCCGGCTCTCGACGGAGCTGCGGATGACGTCGAGGACGCGGCGCTGACGTGGGGTCAGCCCGGAGGCGTCGGGCGGGCCGTCGGGGAGCTCGCGCACCTTGCTCGGGGTCTTCTTCGGCATGACCTCACCGCCGCATCTGTCGTGACCGGATTCGCTTGAGTTGAAGGTAGACCGCCGCACCGTCAGTTTCAAACACCTGTTCGATCTGGCGTGGCGCAGCCGTTGGTTGCGCCGCCCTGGGGATACCCGCCGGTAACCGCCCGCGTGCGCTGGCTAGGGTTCCGCCCATGAGCCAACCCCCACAGTCGTCCGCCGTCGTCACCGGAGCCGCGCGAGGCATCGGCCGAGCCATCGCCGAGCGTCTCGTCACGCACGGGTACGCCGTCGTGGTCACCGACGTGGACGGCGAGGCGGCCGCGCGCGCCGCGACCGAGATCGGCGCCGCGGCCGGGCTGAAGCAGGACGTACGCGACGAGGCCGGTCACCACGTGGTCGCGGCCGAGGCCACCAGACACGGGCCGCTCGCGGTCTGGGTCAACAACGCCGGAGTCGGGTTCGACGGACCGATCGCCGAGCAGAGCTCCGAGCGGGTCAGTGCGCTGGTCGACATCAACTTCACCGGCGTGCTCTGGGGCTGCCGGGCAGCGGTCGAGGCGATGAGCGGCGGCGGCGAGATCCTCAACGTCGCGTCGTTGTCCGGCCACGGGCCGGTGCCCGGCCTGTCGGTCTACGCCGCGACGAAGGCGGCGGTCGTGTCGCTGACCGGCTCCCTCGACAGCGAGCTGCGCGGTCGCGGCATCCGGGTGCACGCGATCTGCCCGGACGGCGTCGACACCAGGCTGGTGGCCGACATGGACCACTCCGGCCAGGGTGCCGCCCTCATCCACTCCGGCGGGCGACTGCTCAGCACCCGCGAGATCGCCGAGGCCGCGGTCGGGATGCTCGGCACGCACCGCGTCCTTCGCACCGTGCCCGCGTGGCGCGGCGGGATGATGCGCCTCTCCGCTGTAGCGCCGAGCGTGCTGATGCGGCTGGAGCCGGTGCTGCGCTGGCAGGGTCGCCGGCGCATGGGCAAGGCCGCCAGGGCCGAGGCCGCTCAGCGGCCCTGACCGGCTCCGGAACCCCTGGGGATCGAACACGCATTCGAGCGATGCGTGACTCTGTCGGCGCGGGCGTGTAGAAATAAGAACATGCGTTCGATCGAACAGATATTCGACCCGCCCTGGTCGGCGGACGAGCGCTGTCGGTGGGCGCCGATACAACTCGGCACACCGGCACCACGCCCGACAGACGACACCGCGCGCATCCGGCGCGACGGCACCCGGAGGTTCCAGATGAGCAGCTTGGCAGTCGCACCGGCGACCAGGTCGATCCGCACCGGCGTCGGCCGACCCGATCTCGCCCCCGCGCGGGTCGCGCGCGCTGGCGGCTCCGGTGCCGGGCTCCGGCTGACGCGCCGTGGCCGGCTGGTCGTGTTCCTGAGCTTCCTGGCGGCAGCGTTGGCGGTGGGCGTGTTCGCCCTGTCCGGGTCCGCGACCGGCAGCGGCGAGCGCGGTGAGCCGGTCCCGGTGACGATGGTGCAGGTCGAGTCCGGCGACACGCTGTGGAGCATCGCGACCCGGGTCGCACCCGGTGAGGACCCGCGCGACCTGATCGACGAGATCGAGGAGCTCAACGCGCTCGACGGCTCGCTGCCGGTAGGCGAACGGATCGCGGTCCCGCTGGCCGAATAGGGCCTCGGGCTCGCTGGCTCAACGGTCGGTGGGCGACCGTCTAGGCCCGGCTCAGTCAGCGGCGGTGTCCAGAGCCTCCCGGGCCGCCAGGAACATGCCATGCGACCACAGCAGCGGTCGCGCACTCGGGCCCCAACGCTCGAGCCACTCCTCCAGCCGTTCCGGAGCCAGCAGCGGGGAGACCTGCTCGGGCAGGTCGCCCGCGGCGTCGGCGGTGCCGGCCACCCAGTCCAGCAGCTCGGCGGCGCGATCGGGGCGGCCCGCACGCGCGTGGTGCCAGGCCAGCAGACAGGTGAGCACCGGCCACTGCCCGCCGCCGAAGAACGTGTCGCTGGGATAGCGGTGCACGCCGCTGACGGCCGCCGAGGTCAGCTGCTTCTCGACCGCGGCGACGGTGGCGGCGGCCAACGGGCCGTCGGGCGGGATCATCTCGTACAACGCGCCCACGGCGACGAGACTGCCGTCCACCTCGTCGGAGGTGTCCAGCCACTTCACCAGATGCCCGTCTCGGGTGCCGCGCTCGAGTACGTCGTCTCTCGCACCCTCGGCCACGGCGGTTGCGGCCGCGGCCTGTGCCTCGTCGAGAGTCCCCATCCGCACGGCCGACACGAGTCCCGCATGGACGCCGGCAAGCGTGCTCACATGCGTCTGGTCGCGGTGCTCCTCCCACCAGTCGCGACAGGTCAGCCGGCCCAGGCCGACGAGGTAGCGCACGGTGGTCTCGATCGCCTCGGCGTACGCCGTCGCGGTCGCTCCGGTGCGGTGCAGGTGCCGCTCCAGCGCCCACAGCCAGGTGCCGTAGCCGTCCACCTGGAAGTTCCACCAGTCGTCCTCGTGCCGGGAGCCGTCGAGGGAGTACCGCGCCGGCAGGTAGGCATGGTCGGGCAGCGTCGTGCCGGCCTCGGCCGCGGCGACCGCGCGGGCGACGGCCGGCTCCTCCCTGCGCAGCAGTGCCGCGCACCAGGCATGGAACGCGTCGGCCGCGTCGTGCCTGCCGGCCGCGCTCATCCCGTCAGCGATGAAGGACCCGTCGCGGAACCAGCAGAACGCGTACGGCGCGAACGAGGTGGCCGCGGGGAAGGCGCCCGACGGGTGCTGCGCGTCCGCGATCAGCGCGATGGACCGCTCGGCCAGTCCGGACCAGGTGCGAGAGCGCGCGTCGGCGGACGAGGGGTTGACACCAGCGGGCATGGGCGTCAGGGTGCCACGTTGTAACCGTTTACAGCAACCGGTTACATTCACCGTCGCACACCACCGGGACACCCACCGGCAGACCACGAGCGGAGGCGCGCATGCAGGAGGATCCCGTGCGTGTCGCGCATCCGTCCGGCGACGCCCCGGCGATCGGTGGCCGTGCTCGCCGGCGCGCCGGCGTCGTCGACGGTGTGACCATCCGGGACGTGGCCCGGCACGCCGGTGTCTCGACCGCGACGGTCTCCCGCGCCCTGCGTGGCCACCAGAACGTCACCCCGGCGACCCGTGAGCGGGTGCTCGCCTCGGTCCGCGAGCTGCGCTTCACCCCCAGCCGGCTGGGGGTTTCGCTTGCCGAGCGCCGGCACGCCGCCAACGGCATCGTGTTCCCCGACCTGTCCGGCCCGTACTTCGCCGAGGTCGTGCTGGGCTACGAGGAGGTCGCCGCCGAGCTGGGCCGGTCGGTGCTGATCCTGTCCACGCAAGGCCGCGACGCCGCCCGCGAGCGGGTGATGGAGCTCGCCGGTCGGGTCGACGGGCTGGTCGTCCTCGGCCGTACGGTCAGCGACGACGTGGTCCTCGAGATCGCCGACCGCGGCACGCCGCTGGTCCTGCTCGCACGCCCGACCGTGGGCCCCGTCGACTCGGTCAAGGCCGAGAACGTGCACACCGCCGGCGTACTCGCCCAGCACCTGCTCGACGACGGCCGGCGGCGGATGGCGTTCGTCGGCGACCCCGACAGCACGCCCGACATCGCCGAGCGCTGGCAGGGCCTGTGCACCGTGCTGGACGAGGCCGACGCACCTCGACCTCAGCAGCTGATGCCGACCGGCTTCGGCGAGGACGCAGGTGCCGAGGTCGCGCGTGACCTGATGGACCGCGACCTGCCGGACGCGGTGGTGTGCGCCAACGACGAGCTCGCGCTCGGTGTGCTCGCCGAGCTGCGCGCCGCCGGCGTCGACGTTCCGCGGCAGGTGGCGGTCACCGGCTGGGACGACGTGATGGCCGCGCGGTACGCCGGCCTGACCACGGTCCGGCAGCCGATGCGCGAGCTGGGCGCCTCTGCTGCGCGCCTGTTGGACGCGCGGATCGCCGGCCGGCGGTCGACCCGGGCCCGCCAAGAGCTGCTTCCCACACAGCTGGTCGTCCGTACCAGCTGTGGCAACCACGAGTAGGACCAGGAGAAACACGATGAGAAGACCCGTCAGGACCGCCGCGGCGGTCGCGGTCGCAGCGCTCGCACTCGCGGCCTGTGGTCGCAGTGCCGACACCGGGTCGCAGGCGCAGGCCAGTGAGCCCATCAACGAGGGCCCGGCCACCGGGACCATCGACGTCTGGGCGATGGGCACCGAGGGCGAGGAGCTCGGTCAGTTCGTGAAGGCGTTCGAGAAGGCCAACCCGGAGGCGACGGTCAACGTCACCGCCGTCCCGTGGGAGTCCGCGCACGACAAGATCGCCACCGCGATCGCCGCTGGGAAGACCCCCGACGTCTCCCTCATCGGCTCGACGTGGATGGGCGAGTTCGCCGAGGCCGACGGCCTCGAGCCGACTCCCGACGGTCTGGTCGACGAGAAGGCGTTCTTCCCCGGGGCCTGGGACTCCACGGTCGTCGGTGGGACGTCGTACGGCGTCCCGTGGTACGTCGAGACCCGCGTGCTGTTCTACCGCACGGACATCGCGCAGAAGGCCGGCTGGAACGAGGCGCCGAAGACCTGGGACGAGCTGACGCAGTTCGCGAAGGACCTGCAAGCCAAGGGTGGCTCGCAGTACGGCCTGTACGTCCAGCCGGGTCAGACCGGCGCATGGCAGCACTTCATGCCGTTCGCCTGGCAGAACGGCGCGGAGATGACCAACGCCGCGGAGACCGAGTACACCATCGACAGCGCGGCGACCGTCGAGGCGCTCGAGTACTACAAGTCGCTGTTCACCGCCGGTCTCAGCCAGACCCGGCTGCTCGACCCGGGCGAGCTCGAGCAGGGCTTCGCCGACGGCACGTACGGGTCGTTCATCAACGGCCCCTGGTACACCGGCCTGGTCGAGGACGCGGGACTGAAGCCCAACCTCTACTCGGTCGCGCCGGTCCCGGGCAAGGACAGCGCGCCGGGTACATCGTTCATCGGCGGCGGCAACCTCGCGGTGTTCGCCGAGGCCGACAACCGCAAGGGCGCCTGGAAGCTCGTGCAGTGGCTCACGGAGCCGCAGACGCAGTCCGACTGGTACCAGACCATGGGCGGTCTCCCGGCGGTACAGGAGTCGTGGAGCTCCGGCGAGCTGGCCAGTGACCCGAAGCTGAGCGTCTTCGGAGACCAGCTCGAGCACGCGGCCTCGCCGCCGGCGGTCCCGACCTGGGAGCAGGTCGCCGCGGTACTCGACTCCGACATCGAGAAGGCGGTCAAGGGCGCGGTTCCGACGAAGGAGGCCGTGGCCGACATGCAGAGCCAGGCCGGCACGATCGGTACCGGGCTGACCGCTCGATGACGCAGGCGACGACAGCGCCGACGACGCGTGGTCGGCCCCCGGCGCGACGCCGCGGGGCCGGCCCGGTCCGCCGCAAGCAGGCGGTCGCGGCATGGGTCCTGGCCCTGCCGTTCATGGCGCTGTTCGTGGTGTTCACCGCCGGCCCGGTGCTGTCGAGCCTGGGGATGTCGTTCACCGACATGCGCAGCACCGACCTGCGCACACCGCTGGCGGTGGAGTTCATCGGGCTGGACAACTACGCCAAGCTGCTGTCCGACCCGCTGTTCCACAAGGTCGCGGTGAACACCCTCCTGTACGTCGTGCTGGGCGTGCCGCTGACGATGGGGCTCGCGCTGGCCGCGGCGGTCGGCCTGAACTCCGTCAAGCGCTTCCGCGGCGGCTTCCGGGTCGCGTTCTACGTGCCGGTCGTGACCAGCATCGTCGCGGTCTCGGTGGTGTGGAAGTACCTCTACCGCGACGAGGGCGGGCTGTTCAACGACGTGCTCGGCTGGGTCGGCATCCAGGGGCCCGCATGGCTCGACAGCACCACGCTGGCGCTGCCGTCCCTGATCGTGATGGCGGCCTGGCGCAACCTCGGCACGCTGATGGTGATCTTCCTGGCCGGCCTGCAGACCGTTCCCGCGGAGCTGCGCGAGGCCGCCGAGGTCGACGGAGCCGGCCGGTGGAATCGCTTTCGGCACATCACCTTGCCGATGCTGCGGCCGACGCTGCTGTTCGGAGGCGTGATCACCGGCATCGGCTACCTGCAGTTCTTCGAGGAAGCGTTCGTGATGACCAAGGGCGGTCCGCTGGACTCGACCCGGTCGGTGACCTTCTACACCTACGACCAGTTCGGTTTCGGCAACTACGGCTACGCGTCCGCCGTCAGCTACGTGCTGTTCATCGCGGTGGTCGTGCTGACCGCGGTGCAGTTCCGGCTGTTGCGGACCAAGGACTAGGAGGCGACGGATGGCCAGTTCCCTGACCTCCGCGGAGCAGGCTGCGCCGCAGCCGGCCAGGCGGTCGCCCCAGCGGCACCGCGACACGCCGCGGTGGCTGTACGCCGTGCTCACGGCCGGCGGCCTGCTGATGATCGGGCCGTTCGTCTGGATGCTGTTGTCGTCGGTCAAACCAGAAGCCGAGGTGCGCGCGATCCCGCCGACGTGGTGGCCGCAGACCTTCACGATGGAGAACTACGGGCAGCTGTTCAGCCGGCTCGACTTCCCGACCTACTTCCTCAACTCCGCGATCGTGGCGGTCGTCGTGACCCTGGGCAACGTCGTGTTCGGCTCCATGCTCGGTTACGCCCTTGCCAAGCTCGACTTCCCCGGCAAGCGGACCGTGTTCTCGCTGGTGCTGCTCACGCTGATGGTCCCCGGCGTGGTGACGTTCGTGCCGCTGTTCGTGCTCACCACCAACATCGGTCTGACCAACACGCTGCCCGGGATGTTCCTGCCGTTCGTGGCCGGGCCGTTCGGCGTCTTCCTCATGCGGCAGTTCATCCTGGGGCTCCCCGACGAGCTGATCGCCGCGGCCCGCGTGGACGGGGCCGGCGAGCTGCGGATCTTCTTCAGCGTGATCCTGCCGCTGTGCGGTCCGGCGCTCGCGACGCTGGCGATCCTGACCTTCCTCGGCTCGTGGAACAACTTTCTCTGGCCACTTGTCGTCGCGCAGACCGAGGACAAGTACACCCTCCCGGTCGCGCTGGCGCTGTACTCCGTGGGCCAGAACTCCACGCAGTACGGCCTGCTGCTCGCCGGAGCGGTCGTTGTCGTCGTCCCCGTCGTGGCCGTGTTCCTGGTCCTGCAGCGCTACTTCGTGCAGGGAATCGCGATGACCGGCATCAAGTAGCCCCCAGACACCGGCAGGCCGGCCAGCCCCGATGCGGCCGGCCTGCCGGGACCAACCACCGGTCGCGCGCGGCGCGCGAGGACCGCCAACACCTCCGACCCGACCTCTGGAGCCACCACATGCGAGTACGACGCACCCTGGCCGCGGCGCTCACCGCGTCCGCGACCGCGATCGGACTGACTGCGGTCGCCATACCCACCACGAACGCCACGACCGCGACCACCGCGACCGGCACCGAAACCAGCAGCGCGGCCGCGCCGCGCGAGGGTCACCGCCGGCTGCTGCGGTCGTACGCCGCGGACACCTGGCGCTCGTTCGTTGCCATGCTCGACGAGCGGTCCGGACTGCCCGCGGACAACGTCGGTGGCGACCTGAGCGCGGCGAGCCGCAGCGCGTACACCTCGCCGACCAACATCGGTGCGTACCTCTGGAGCACGGTCGTCGCTCGCGACATCGGTCTTGTCAGCCGCGACGAGGCGCTCGCCCGGATGCGGAAGACGCTGCGGACCGTCGCCGGCCTGGAGAGGCACGAGTACAGCGGCATGTTCTACAACTGGTACGACCCGACGACCGGGCAGAAGCTGCGTATCTGGCCGGAGAACGGCAACGTCGTCAAGCCGTTCCTGTCCAGCGTCGACAACGGGTGGCTGGCGACCGCTCTGCTGCTGGTCGGCAACGCCGAGCCGCGGCTGGCCCCGCAGGCGGACCGGATCCGCGAGCGGATGGACTTCGGGTTCTACTACAACCCGGACGCGCTCGGACCGGACGCACCGGCAGGACAGATCCGTGGCGGCTTCTGGGACGAGGACCCGCAGGACCCCGCCGCGGTGAAGGGCAACTACCGCGGCCGCGGCCCCGACGTGTGGTACACCGGCCATCACTACGGTGCGTTCAACACCGAGCCGCGCATCGCGTCGTACCTCGGCATCGCCGACGGGCAGATCCCGCGCGAGCACTACTTCGGCACATACCGGACGTTCCCCGACGACAACTGCGACTGGGCGTGGACCGAGACCAGGCCGGTCGGCGCCTGGGACGAGTACCTCGGCGTGCCTGTGTTCGAGGGTGCATTGCCGTACCGCGGCACGCACGTCGTGCCCACCTGGGGCGGCAGCATGTTCGAGGCGCTCATGGTGCCGCTGTTCGTGCCCGAGGAGCGGTGGGGCCCTCGCTCATGGGGTGTCAACCACCCGCTGTACGTCCGCGGCCAGATCGAGCACGGCATGGATGAGGCCGGCTACGGCTACTGGGGCTTCTCGCCGTCCAACAACCCGGCCGGCGGCTACCGCGAGTACGGCGTCGACCAGCTCGGCATGGACGGGCCCGGCTACACCTCCGACCAGGAGCGCACCGCCGTCGACCAGCCGTACGAGGGCTGCCGCGAGGGTTCGCCGGCGCCGACCGAGTACGGCGACGGCGTGGTCACACCGCACGCGTCGTTCCTCGCCCTGCGCTACGCCCCGCACGCGGCTCTGGCCAACCTGGCCAGGCTGCGCGAGGACTTCGACGCATACGGCCGGGGCGGCTTCTACGACGCGGTGGCCGTGCGCAGCGGCCAGGTGTCCAAGCGCTACCTGTCGCTCGACCAGGGCATGGTGATGGCCGCCCTCGGCAACGCCCTCAGCGACGACAACATGCGCCGCTACGTCGCCCGCGGGCGCTTCGAGAGGCGGCTGCGGCCGCTGATGGCGATGGAGGAGTTCGCCGCCTCCCCGCGCTGAGCCGGCTCTGACGGCCGTCCCGCGCACCACGCACCCACCCTGAAGGAGACACCGTGACCATCGATGCCCGCGCCGACTGGGAACAACGCATCGGCCAGGCCAGCGGCCGCGCCGTCACCGGTGCCGCGCCCGAGCTGCCGCCGCCCGGAGGGCTGCGAGCCTCCGCCGGCCGCGCCCAGGTCACCTTGACGTGGGAGCCCGTGCCAGGCGCGGTCGGCTACCAGGTCTACGTCGCCGACTCCGCCGACGGCGTGCTCGAGCCGCTCGACCACGCGGGCGGCGACGTCCTCGCCGTACCCCACCCGCCGTACGCCGACACCGTCAGCGAGGCCGGGCGGATGCGCTGGTACGCCGTGGCCGCACTGTCCGACGTCGCGGTGCACGGGCCGCCGTCGGACCGGGTGGCGGCGACGCCGGAGGCTCCGGGTGCGGACGAGGGCGCGGCGGTCAGGGTCGTCGTCGACGCGGGCGGCGACCTCGGTGAGCTGGACCGGCCCTGGCGGCCGATGATCGGCAGCGAGCACCTGTCGCACGCGGTGTGCGACGACCAGACCGGTGGCCGCCCGATCGGCGAGGAGCTGTCGTCGGCGCTGCGTGCGGCGCACACCGAGCTCGGGGTGCGGACCGTGCGCGCGCACGCGATCCTGTGCGACGACCTCGGCGTCTACCGTGAGGTCGACGGCGAGCCGGTGCACGACTTCACCGGAGTCGACCGGGTGTACGACCACATCCTGTTGCTCGGCCTGACGCCGGTCGTCGAGCTGTCGTTCATGCCGCACGACCTGGCCGCTGACCCCTCCAAGACCGTGTTCGCATACGGCGCCATCGTCTCGCCGCCCACAGACTGGAGCCGCTGGTACGACCTGGTCCGCGACCTGGTCGCGCACCTGGTGCAGCGCTACGGGCCGGAGCGGGTGCGCGACGAGTGGTCGTTCGAGGTCTGGAACGAGGCCAACCTGGAGGTGTTCTGGTCGGGTACGCCCGCGGAGTACCTCAAGCTCTACGACGTGACCGCCGACGCGGTTCGTTCCGTCGACCCCGGGCTGAAGGTCGGCGGGCCGTCCTCGGCGGCGGCCGGCTGGGTCGAGGAGCTGCTCGCGCACGTCGACGACTCCGGCTCGCCGGTCGACTTCGTGTCGACGCACACCTACGGCAGCCCTCCGCTGGACTTCCGGCCCGCGTTGGAGCGTCACGACCGGGCCGGCGTACCCATCTGGTGGACCGAGTGGGGCGTCACCCCGACGCACTTCAACGAGGTCAGCGACGCGGTGTTCTCCGCGGTGTTCCTGCTGCGCGGGATGGCCTCCTCGATGGGGCGGATCGAGTCGTTGAGCTACTGGGTCGTGTCCGACCACTTCGAGGAGCTCGGCCGCCCGGCGGCGCTGCTGCACGGCGGGTTCGGGCTGCGCACGGTCGGCGAGCTGCGCAAACCGCGATGGTGGGCGCTGGCGCTGCTGGAGCGCCTGGGCGAGCGCCGGCTGCCGGTCGCGCTGACCGGCGACGGCGCCGGCTCGCTGGTGGAGACACTGGCGACGAGATCCGGCGACGGCAACGGCCGTGACACCGTCTCGGTACTCGCCTGGAACGGGACCCTGGACCAGACCAAGGCCGCCGGCAGCGACGCGCTGGCGCGCGACGTCGAGGTCCGGGTGGCCGGCCTGGTGCCGGGGACGGCGCACACGCTGGTGCACCACCGGGTCGATGTCGAGCACTCCAACATCGCGTCGACGTGGGCGCAGATCCGGCGCGACGGTCAGGACTGGCCCGACGAGGAGCAGTGGCGGACGCTGCGTGCGGCCGACCAGCTCGAGACCCTCGCGCCGGACGGCACGGTGACCGCGGACGAAGGCGGCACGGTGACGATAACCTTCGCGCTGCCGATGCCGGCGATGTCGCTGCTGGAGCTGACCCAGGCGTGACCTGACCCGTCAGCGGGAGCGGGCCGCCTTCTTGGCGGCGGCCTCCTCGCGCTGCGCGACGAACCTGCTCGCCTGGTCGTCCAGTGCCTCGAGCGCCTCGACCAGCTCGGTGCGCGCCTTCTCGCCCTCCGCGTCGAGGCCCTTCATCTCGAGCACACCCCACTGTCGCAGCAGTGGCATCACGACGTCGTCGTGGTGGATCCGCAGGTCGTAGATCCCAGCCTTGGCGATCTGCACGGACTTGCGCAGGAAGCCGGGGATGATGCTGCCCGGCATCTCGAACGACTTCACCTCGTCGGTGATCGCGCGCATCGTTTCGTTGGGTGCGATCTCGAGGGCCGCGGCGACGATGTTGCGGTAGAAGACCATGTGCAGGTTCTCGTCCATCGACACCCGCGTGAGCAGCTTCTCGGCGACCGGGTCCTCGGCGTAGCGGCCCGTGTTGCGGTGCGAGACGCGGGTCGCGAGCTCCTGGAAGGAGACGTAGGCGCAGACGTGGAGCAGCGGCTTGTCGCCGCTGTCGTAGCCGGTCTCCATCGTCTCCATCCGGGCGCGTTCGAGCTCGTCGGGGTCGACGCCGCGTGTCGCCAGGAGGTAGTCGCGGATGCAGAACGCGTGCCGGCCCTCCTCGGCGGTCCAGCGGTTGACCCAGGTGCCCCACGCGGTGTCGCGTCCGAATGCGCGCTCGACCTCCCGGTGATAGCTCGGGAGGTTGTCCTCGGTGAGCAGGTTGACCTCGAGGGCGGTGCGGGCGATCGGGGAGAGCGTTGACTGCTCGACCGACCAGGGCTCCCCGCCGAGGAAGGCGAAGTTGCGTCCCTCGCTCCACGGCACGTACTCGTGCGGCATCCACTCCTTGGCCATGCCGAGGTGCCGGTTGAGGTTCTCCTCGACCGTGGGTTCGAGTTCTGTGAGCAGCTGAGCGGTATCCATGTGTCGTGCCTACCACTGTCAGGCACCCTGCGCCTAGGGTTCGAGGAGTCGGGCACCGCCGGGTGTCCCACCGCGCACGCAGGGTAGGGGGCACAACGTGCATGTCGTGAAGGCCAGACCACTGTCCAAGGCCGAGCTCGACCAGGTGGATGCGTACTGGCGGGCGGCGAACTACATCTCCGTCGGCCAGATCTACCTGCTCGACAACCCGTTGCTCACAGAGCCGCTGCGGCCCGAGCACATCAAGCCGCGGCTGCTGGGGCACTGGGGTACTACGCCGGGGCTCAACTTCGTGCACGCCCACCTCGCCCGTGTCATCCGCGAGCGCGACCTCGACATGATCCACGTGACCGGGCCGGGTCATGGCGGCCCGGCGGTGGTGTCCAACGCCTGGCTGGAGGGGAGCTGGACCGACACGTACCCCTCGGTCGGCCGGGACGAGCCCGGGCTGCGACGGCTGTTCCGGCAGTTCTCGTTCCCCGGCGGCATCCCGAGCCACGTCGCCCCGGAGGTGCCGGGGTCGATCCACGAGGGCGGCGAGCTGGGCTACTCCGTCTCGCATGCGTTCGGTGCGGCCTTCGACAACCCCGACCTCGTGGTCGCGTGCGTGGTCGGCGACGGCGAGGCCGAGACCGGGCCGCTGGCGACGTCGTGGCACTCCAACAAGTTCCTCGACCAGCGGCGTGACGGCGCCGTACTCCCGATCCTGCACCTCAACGGCTACAAGATCGCCAACCCGACGGTGCTGGCCCGGATTCCAGAGGACGAGCTCGAGCAGCTGCTGCGGGGGTACGGCTACGACCCCTACCTCGTCGCCGGGGACGACCCCCGGCGGATGCACCAGCAGCTCGCCGGCACGTTCGACGCGTGCCTCGACGACATCGCCGCGATACAGCAGCAGGCCCGCACCGGCCGGGCGGGTCGTGCCGGGGGAGCCGCGCGGGAGCGTCCGCGCTGGCCGATGGTCGTGCTGCGGACGCCGAAGGGATGGACCGGTCCCCACGAGGTCGACGGCGTCCCGGTCGAGGACACCTGGCGTGCCCACCAGGTGCCGCTGCCCGGTGTGCGCGAGAACGCCGACCACCGCCGCCAGCTCGAGCGATGGATGCGCAGCTACCAGCCCGACCGGCTGTTCGACTCCGCGGGCGCGCCGGTCGCCGGCATCGCCGCCTGGGCCCCGACCGGCAGCCGTCGCATGGGCATGAACCCGCACGCCAACGGCGGCGTGCTCACCCGCGACCTCGACCTGCCGGCGGTCGAGGACTTCGCGGTGAAGGTGGCCGCGCCCGGCGCGGACGTGCACGAGCCCACCCGCGCGGCCGGTGCCTGGCTCCGCGAGACGATGCGGCGCAACACGGAGGCCGACGGCACCGGCATCTTCCGCGTCTTCGGACCCGACGAGGTGGAGTCCAACCGGCTGCAGGCGCTGTACGACGTGACCGACAAGGCGTGGAACGCGAAGCGGCGGCCCACCGACGAGCATCTCGCCGTCGACGGCCGCGTGATGGAGATGCTGTCCGAGCACACCTGCCAGGGCTGGGCGGAGGGCTACCTCCTCTCGGGTCGGCACGGGCTGTTCACGTCCTACGAGGCGTTCGTGCACATCGTGGACTCGATGTTCAACCAGCACGCCAAATGGCTGAAGACGATCCGTGAGCTGTCCTGGCGGCGACCGGTCCCGTCGCTGAACTACCTGCTCTCGTCACATGTGTGGCGCCAGGACCACAACGGGTTCAGCCACCAGGACCCGGGGTTCATCGACCACGTGGTCAACAAGAAGGCCGACGTGATCCGGGTGTACCTGCCGCCGGACACCAACACGCTGCTGTGGACGCTGGACCACTGCCTGGCCTCCCGCAACTACGTCAACGTGGTGGTCGCGGGCAAGCAGCCGCAGCCGTCGTGGCTCGACGTCGAGGAGGCCGGCCTGCACGCCGTACGCGGCATCGGTTCCTGGGACTGGGCGAGCAACGACGACGGCGAACCCGATGTCGTGCTCGCCTGCGCCGGCGACGTGCCGACGCTGGAGACGGTCGCGGCGACCGACCTGCTGCGCCGGCACCTGCCCGACCTGCGCGTACGGGTGGTCAACGTGCTCGACCTGATGCGGCTGCAGTCCGCGGGTGAGCACCCGCACGGCCTGTCCGACCCGGAGTTCGACGCGCTGTTCACCACCGACCGCCCGGTGGTCTTCGCCTACCACGGCTACCCGTGGCTGATCCATCGGCTGACGTACCGGCGTACCAACCATGCGGGCATGCACGTGCGCGGCTACATCGAGGAGGGCACCACGACCACGCCCTTCGACATGGTGGTCCGCAACAACATGGACCGCTACCACCTGGTGATGGACGTGATCGACCGCGTGCCCGGACTGGCCCGCAAGGCAAACTCGCTGCGCCAGCACATGGTCGACATGCGCACACGACACCGGCGGTACGTCGTCGAGAACGGCGTCGACCTGCCCGAGGTCCTCGACTGGCGTTGGCCGCACTGATGCGCGTGCTGGTGGTCAACGCCGGCTCCTCCAGCATCAAGCTCGCGGTCGTCGACGGGGACGACCGCGTGGTCGACAGCACGCATCTGCCGGACTGGAGCGGTGACACCGAGGCCCTGCGCGGGTTCCTGGAGACGGCCGAGTTCGACGCGATCGGGCACCGGGTGGTGCACGGCGGCTGGGAGCTGACCGAGTCCGTGCGCATCGACGACAGGGTCGAGAGCCTGCTGCACGCGGCGACCCCGCTGGCGCCGCTGCACCAGCCGCGCGCGCTCGCCGGGATCCGGGCGGTGCGCGAGCTGCTCCCGTCGTGTCCGGAGGCCGCCTGCTTCGACACGTCGTTCCACGCCGACCTCCCGGAGCCCAGCGCGACGTACGCGCTGCCGCGCGAGTGGCGCCGCGGTCTGGGCATCCGGCGGTTCGGGTTCCACGGGCTCAACCACGCCTACGTGGCCGGGCGTACGGCGAGGATGCTCGACCGCGACGTCGGCGGGCTCCGCACCGTGAGCTGCCATCTCGGGTCGGGGGCGTCGCTGTGCGCGATCGACGGCGGGCGCTCGGTCGACACCACGATGGGCTTCACCCCGCTGGAGGGGCTGGTGATGTCGACGCGTGCGGGCACCATCGACCCCGGCATCGTCACCTGGCTCAGCGGCGAGCGGGGGATGCCGGTCGACGAGGTGCTCGAGGCGCTGGAGACGCAGTCGGGGCTGCTCGGGCTCAGCGGCGTCTCCGGCGACCTCGCCAAGGTGATCGCGGCGCGCGACCGCGGCGACGCCGAGGGCGCACTCGCGGTCGAGGTCTACCTGCACCGGCTGGTCGCCTCCATCGCGGCGATGGCGGCCACGATGGGCGGGCTCGACGCGCTGGTCTTCACCGCGGGGGTGGGGGAGAACGCCGTCTCTGTGCGGCAGGAGACGGCCCGCCGGCTGGGCTTCCTCGGCGTCTCGATCGACGAGGCGGCCAACGCGACCTGCACGCCCGACGCCGACGTCACCGAACCGGGCGCGCGGGTGCACACGCTGGTCGTGGCCGCGCGCGAGGACCTCGAGGTCGCCCGGGAGACCCGCGACGTGCTCGCCGACCGCTGACGGCGAACCGTCGTCTGGACACGCGTGCCAGGATGAGGCCATGACGCTGATGACGTTGCACACACTGGGCGAGGAACAGCTCGAACGGGCGCGACTGGCCTCCAACGGCCGCGCCTCCACGACCGTGCACCACGGCCGGCGGCTGCGGCAGACGCTGCTGGCGCTGACCGCGGGCACACGACTGGCCGAGCACCAGAGCCCCGGCGACGCCACCGTGCTGTGCCTGCGCGGCAGCGTCGTGCTCAACGTCGGCGAGCGGGCGATCGACATCCCGGAGGGCGCGCTGGTCGACGTACCCCCGCAACGCCACGACCTGGTCGCCAACGAGGACTCACTCGTGGTGCTCACCGTCGGCGTCGGCTGACCCACCCCCTTCGCGCCGAGATTGCGCGAATGGCCCACGTTTTGCGTCAGGCAATCGGGGCAAGCCGGTAGGCATGGACCTGCGAACCGGCACTGCTTTCCTCGGCGTCGCCTCCCTGCTGGCCGTGGCGGTCGGCGCGACCCCGTCGGCGGGCGCTCCGCCGTCGGCCCCGGCGAACGGGCAGGCTCCGGGCGGGCCCGGCGTCGACCGAGGTTACGCGTCGGCGGACAAGCAGGGCTTCGGTACGGCGCGCTCGGCGGCCAGCCCGGTCTGGTACACGCTCGGCCACGGCGGTGCCACCGAGCTGTACTACCCGAACCTGTCCACGCCGGCGAGCCGCACCCTGCAGGTCGTGGTCAGCGACGGCGAGGACTTCGCCCAGCGACTGTCAGACGTACCCACGCAGACCGAGCCGCTGGACGCACCGGTGCCGGCGTACCGCCAGACCTCGACCGGCGACGGCTGGAAGGCGACGGCCACGTACGTCACCGACCCCGCGCGTCCGTCCACGGTCGTCGACCTCGAGGTCGAGTCGCTGTCCGGCGAGCCGCTGCAGACGTACGTCGTGCACGAGCCGACGCTGACCAAGGACGGCTCCGACGACCGCAGCCGCACGCGCGGCACCAACCTGGTCGCACGGGACGGTACCGCGGCCAGCGCGCTGCTGGCGCGCCCACGGTTCACCGCGACGTCGTCGGGCTACCTGGGCCGCAGCGACGGCTGGACCGACCTGGCGGCGAACCAGCGGCTCACGAAGCGCTACCGGCAGGCGGGGCCCGGCCACGTCGGCCAGGTCGGACACCTGCCCGTCGACGGCGTCGACACGACCCACGCCGAGGTCACGCTGGCGTACGGCCGGCAGGTCGACCACGCGGTCGCCTCGGCGCGACACAGCGCCCGCACCGGGTTCGCCGCGCTTGCCCAGGCCTACAGCACCGGATGGCGCGAGTACGCCGCCTCCCTGGACCCGATGCCGCGGAGCCTGACGACCGAGCACCAGCGCGACGTCTACGCCTCCTCGCTGGCGATGCTCGCCGCCAGCGAGGACAAGCAGAGCCCGGGCGCGTTCGTCGCGTCGCCGAGCATGCCGTGGGCCTGGCGCAGCGACAAGGATCTGGCGCCGGTGCCCGGGCCGTACCACCTGGTGTGGCCGCGTGACCTCTACCAGCACGCCACCGCGCTGCTCGCGGCCGGTGACGAGGCGGCTGCCCATCGGGCGTGGGAGTTCCTGATGTCGGTGCAGCAGCCCGACGGGCACCTGCCCCAGAACACCGAGACCACCGGTGAGCCGCACTGGACGAGCATCCAGCTCGACGAGACCGCGCTGCCGCTCGTGCTCGCCTGGCAGCTCGACCGCACCGACCCGCGGTCGATACGGGCCATCCGCAGGGCCGCGCACTTCCTGATCACGTTCGCCAAGGACGGCAACCACTCGCCGTGGAGCGAACAGGAACGCTGGGAGAACCAGAGCGGCTACTCGCCAGGCACGATCGCTGCGAGCGTGGCCGGGCTGGTGTGTGCGGCCGACCTGATGGGACGTGCGGGCCACCCGCGGGTCGCCCGAAGCTATCGCAGCGTGGCCGACCGCTGGGCCGCCCGGGTCGACGGCTGGACCGCGACGTCGAACGGCCCGCACTCCACGGAGCCCTACTACCTGCGGCTGAGCAAGAACGGCGACCCCGACATCGCCTCGCCGTACAACCCGGGCGACAACTACCCCAGCGACGTCGACCAGCGCACGCAGGTCGACCCGAGCTTCCTGGAGCTGGTGCGGCTCGGTATCAAGCCCGCCGACGACCCCGTCGTACGCAACTCCGTGGACGTCGTCGACAACGTCATCGCCGAGGACACCCCGGCCGGTCAGTTCTGGCACCGCTTCACCAACGACGGCTACGGCGAGGAGGCCGGCGGCGCGGACTGGAACCTCGGTCAGGGACGCACATTCGGCCGGTTGTGGCCGATCTTCGCCGGCGAACGCGGTGAGTACGAGCTGCTCGCAGGGCGTAGCGGCCTGGCCTCGCAGCGGCTCGACGCCATGGCGGCCACCTCGAACGAGGGTCTGCTGCTCGCCGAGCAGGTGTGGGACAACCGCGCACCTGCCGGTGCGGGCGGGCCGCGACCGGGGACGCCGACCAGGTCCGCGACGCCGCTGGCCTGGACACACGCGCAGTACGTGCGACTCGCGTTGTCGATCGACGCCGGCGAGCCGGTCGAGCGGCCCTCGGTCGTCGCGCAGCGCTACGCGCAACGATGAGTCAGCGGGTCAGGGCCCCGTCGACGAACCCCGTCAGGTCGTCCAGCACCTCGTCGCGGTGGGTCTCGTTGAACACCTCATGGCGCGCCTGCGGGTAGGTCCGCGCGGTGAACCGCGACCCCCGAACCTGCTCGATCCCCTCCCGCGTGCCGTCGATCGGCACCAGCCGGTCGTCCTCGCCGTGCACCCACAGCGTCGGCAGGTCGCCGAGATCGCCACCGGCGGCGATGGTGTCGAGGCAGCGCGCGATCGCCTCCAACGTCGTACGCCGGAACCGGCCGTGCCAGACCAGCGGGTCGTCGACGTACGCGGCGCCGACCGCCGGGTCACGCGACAGCGTGTCGGGGTCGATCGGCGTGTCCGGGATCTCCTCCAGCGCGAGCAGGCTCGTCGCCGCGTCCCAGCGACCGAGCACCGGACCGGAGAGCACCACCGCGGCGAGCTCGCCGCCGTAGCGCTGTGCGTAGCGGGCTGCGATCATGCCGCCCATCGAGTGGCCTACGAGCACGACGGGCAGGCCGGGGTCGCTCTGCATCGCATGCTCGGCGAGCAGGTGGAAGTCACCGACCACCGGTTCGTAGTCGTCGATGAGCACGCGTTCTCCGTCGCTTCGGCCGTGGCCGACGTGGTCCGCGGCGTGCACCACCGCACCATGCGCGACCATAGCGTCGGCGACGTGGTCGTAGCGGCCGATGTGCTCGCCGTACCCGTGGCACAGCAGTGCCACGTAGCGCGCGTCGGGGTTGGGCCAGGTGCGCGCGAACAGCGCGCCCTCGTGGCCGTCGTAGGTCCACTCCTTCGAATCAGCCACCGTCGGACCTCCCAGCGACGCCATCGTCGTCGCCCTCGTCGTCGCCCTCGTCGTCGCCGACCTCGTCGACGGTCTGCCCGGACAGTACCGACTCTCGCTGGGTCCTGGTGGGCCTGCGCCGGGCGTCGGCCTCGTCGTCGCGACGCTTGACCAGGATCCAGTTCTCGCCGGTCCGGGTGAACGACCATCCGCCCACGAGCTTGCTGCCCTCGAGCCACACCGACACGTGCCCGGCGTCGAGGCCGTCGCGCATCGACAGCTCCTCGCCCTTGCGCTCGGTGAGGTTGCGGTAGGTCCCGGTGTCCCACACGATCACCGACCCGCCGCCGTAGTCCTGCGCGGGGATCGTCCCCTCGAACTCCGCGTACTCCATCGGGTGGTCCTCGGTGGGAACCGCGAGCCGCTTCTCCTTCGGGTCGGTCGAGGGTCCTTTGGGCACCGCCCACGAGACGAGTACGCCGTCGACCTCGAGGCGTACGTCGTAGTGGTGCGACGACGCCGCGTGCTCCTGCACCACGAACACCGGGTCGCCGCTCTTCGACCCCCGTCCGCGCTTTCGCGCCGGCTTCGGCTCGTCGGTGGACCCGAAGTCGCGCTTGCCCCGGTAGGTCCCGAGCCGCTGGTCCTTTGATGACTTGCGACGCGTCATGCCGCGTCCCGCACGTCCTCGACGACGGACTTGTCGCGCGCGGCGCGGACGCAGCCGGCCACGAGCCGCAGCAGATCCTTGTCCGGGACGAGGGCGGCGAGGCGGCCGGGCGTGGTCGCGAGCCCCAGCCGCTCAGCACCCTTGGCCGCGAGCTTGTCCACGAACGGCGCGAGCTCGGTCCACTCTCCCTGCACCTCGCGGCAGAAGATCATCGCTCCGGTGGGTCCGACGCCTTTGAACTCCTGCAGCAGCTCGGCGACCCCCTTCGCTCCGTCCGCCTCGGCACGCAGTCGCCGCAGGTCGCCGTTGTAGCGCTCGATCGCGAGCCCCGCGCAGTCGCCGAGCATCGTCGAGGTGCGCTCGTCGTAGCGACGATAATGACCGCGACCGAGCGCGTCCACGCGCTGCTGCCACGTTGCCTCACCCATGGCCTTCGGGGTGCGGTAGCCGGCCCGGTTCAGCTCACGGGCCGCCGCGACCGCGATGTCGGAGCTGATCCGCGCCGAGAGCAGCAGGGAGAGCACGAGCAGCTGCCACAGCGACGAGGGCTTGTCGGCGACCTTGATACCGGCCTGCTCGGCGAACGTCGTGCCATGCCGCTGAACCAGTGTTCGGGCGATGTCGCGCTGTGCCATGGGTCCTCCTCCTCGTCGCCCCCGTACCCGTTTGCTGGGCGAACCCACAACATGTGCGGTCCCGGCAGGCTCCGTCTTGGCGGTTCGCGCCGTTGCCCGCGGCTCGGTCGCCTTCGTACCGTCGGCCGGGACGCCGCGGCGGCGACCGGTGCAGCCGCGAGGAGAGCTGGAGGTACAGATGACGACCGTGGCCTTCGTCGGCCTGGGGATCATGGGCGGTCCGATGGCCGCCAACCTGGTCAAGGCCGGCTACGACGTCGTGGGTTACGACCGCAGCCGTCCGGCCGTGGACAGCCTGGTGTCTGCATCCGGAAGGGGTGCGGACTCCATGGCGGAGGCGGTGGACGGTGCCGACGTCGTGGTCACGATGCTGCCGGACGGGCCCGACGTGGAGGCGGTGACGCTCGGCGACGACGGGGTCTACTCCCGCATCGGGTCCGGCGCGCTGCACATCGACTGCTCGACCATCAGCCCCGAGGTGTCGGTGCGCCTGGCTCACCACGGCCGTGAGCGCGGGGTGGCCGTGGTGGATGCCCCCGTCAGCGGCGGTCAGCCCGGGGCCGTGCAGGGCACGCTGTCCGTCATGGTCGGCGGGGACGTCGAGGACGTCGAGCGTGCCCGGCCGGTGCTGGAGAGCGTCGGCGCGACCGTCGTGCACGTCGGCGCCGAGGGCGCCGGTCAGACCGTGAAGGCGGCCAACCAGCTGATCGTGGCGGGCACCCTCGAGCTGGTCGCCGAGAGCATCGTGTTCCTCGAGGCGTACGGCGTGGACACGTCGGCCGCGGTCGAGGTGCTGGCCGGTGGCATGGCGGGCAGCGCCGTCCTCGACCACAAGTCAGCCGCGATGCTGGAACGCCGATTCGACCCGGGCTTCCGGGTCGAGCTTCACCACAAGGACCTGGGCATCGTCACCTCCGCCGCTCGCGAGGTCGGTGTCGTCCTCCCGCTCGGTGCCCACGTGGCTCAGCTGATGGCCTCGTTGACCACTCAGGGCGGGGGGTCCCTCGACCACAGCGCGCTGCTGCTGCTGGTCGAGCAGCTGTCCGGGAGGAAGGACGGCGCCTGGCAGATCACACAACAACCGGCGGGCTGACAGCGGCAACGTTGGTGGTCGTGGGGCTGGCCTCCGGATCGGCCGGTACAGAACCCTATGAGGCACGTCACGTCCGACACGCGGCCGTCTCACGGCGCCGCTGTCCCTACATCGAGGTGTTGCCATGGCCAACCGCAGGCAGGTCGACGGACCCGGCCGCCGGACGGTGCACCCGGTCGACGAGGTGCTGCCGGTCGGCCGGCTCGCCGTCTACGGCTTCCAGCACGTCCTCGCGTTCTACGCGGGGGCGGTCATCGTCCCCATCCTCCTCGCAGGCGCGATCGGCCTGAACACCCAACAGCTGGTCCACCTGATCAACGCCGACCTGTTCACCTGCGGGATCGCCTCGATCATCCAGTCGGTGGGCTTCTGGAAGATCGGGGTCAGGCTGCCGCTGTTACAGGGGGTCACGTTCACCGCCGTGTCGCCGATGATCGCGATCGGCCTGGCCGCCGGCGGCGGCACGGACGGCCTGCTGGTGATCTACGGCGCTGTGATCGTGGCCGGCCTGGTCACGTTGCTGATCGCCCCGTTCTTCAGCCGCCTGATCCGGTTCTTCCCGCCGGTGGTGACGGGTTCGGTGATCCTCATCATCGGCATCGCGCTCCTGCCGGTGGCCGCCCTGGACGCCGTTGGGGGAGGGGAGCACCCACAGCCCGGCAACGGCCGCAACCTGGCGTACGCGCTGGGCACGTTGCTGCTGATCGTGCTCATCCAGCGCGTCTTCAAGGGCTTCATGGCGACGGTGGCCGTGCTGGTCGGCCTGGTGGCCGGCACGTTGGTCGCCTGGTCGCTGGGCGACGCCTCCTTCGGTGCCGTGGCCGACGCGGACTGGGTCGGTGTGACCACGCCGTTCTACTTCGGCTGGCCGAAGTTCAGCTTCGCCGCGGTCGTGTCCATGATCGTGGTCATGCTCATCACCGCCGTGGAGACCACCGGTGACGTCTTCGCGACCGGGGAGATCGTGGACAAGCGCATCGGCCGCAACGACATCAGCAGGGCGCTGCGTGCCGACGGTCTGGCCACCGCCGTCGGTGGCGTGCTCAACTCGTTCCCCTACACCTGCTTCGCCGAGAACGTCGGCCTGGTGCGGCTCACCCGGGTGAAGAGCCGCTACGTCGTGGCGGCCGCGGGCGTGCTCATGATCCTCATCGGGTTGGTGCCCAAGGCCGGTGCCGTGGTCGCCGGCATTCCCCATCCGGTACTCGGGGGTGCGGCGCTCGCGATGTTCGCCACGGTCGCTGTCGTGGGCATCCAGACCCTGTCACGGGTCGACTTCCACGACCACCGCAACGTCATCATCGTGGGCAGCGCAGTCGGACTGGCCATGCTGGTCACGACGCAGCCCGGCGTGGCCACCGCCGTACCGGAGTGGGCGCAGGTCATCCTGGGCAGCGGTATCACCCTCGGCAGCATCAGTGCGATCCTGCTCAACATCGTCTTCCACCACGTCGGCAGGGACTTCGGGCCGGCGGTGGCGGGCAAGCCCGGCCAGGGCCGGAGTCTGGTGCGGCTCGACCAGGTCAACGAGATGGGCCGTGCCGCGTTCGTGGCCACGTTCGGCCGCTTGTTCCAAGGGCCCGACTGGGTGGTACAGCGTGCCTTCGACCAGGGGCCGTTCGCCGACACCCACGACCTGCGCGCGGCCTTCCAGGAGGCCTTGTTCTCCGGCAGGCACTCCGAGCAGCGTGACCTGATGGCGCACTACCCCGATCTGGGGGCCGACGGCGTCGCGGTCGGCGACGAGGGCGAGGACTCCCGGGTCGACCAGTCGGCGGCGGGGCTGACCCGGCTCACCCCGGACGACTACGAGGAGTTCGACCGGCTGACCGCCGCCTACCGCGAGCGGTTCGGCATCCCGCTGATCGTGTGTGTGCGCGACATGGACCGCCGCGAGCAGATCCTCCACAGCGGGTGGGCGAGGATGGAGAACTCCGACACGCAGGAGCACGCGACCGCGCTGATCGAGATCGCCAAGGTTGCGAACCATCGGTTCGAGGATCTCGTGGCCGAGGCCAACCCGATCGCCAGTGCGCGCACGCAGCGCTTCCACCGGCTCGGCGACTAGACCACGAGTACGACAACTGACGCGACCGAGGAGTCATCCATGGCAGTACGCCAACCGCCCGGCCTCGACGCCCTGAACGCCATGGCAGCGCCGGAGGCCGAGGACCTGCTGCTCCGGTGCTGCGCGTCCGGCCGCTGGGCCGAGGAGGTGGCGGCGGGCCGGCCGTACGTCGACGAGGAGGCCCTGTACGCCGCCGCGGACGCGGCGCTGGCCGGCCTTGGGGAAGCAGACCTCGACGAGGCGCTGACCGGCCACCCCCGCATCGGCGAACCACCGTCCGGCGCCGGCGGGTCGTGGTCGCGCCGGGAGCAGAGCCGGGTGACCGCTGCCCCGGACGAGACGCGGGCCGCGCTCGCCGAGAGCAACCGGGCCTACGAGGAGCGCTTCGGCCACGTCTATCTCGTCTGCGCGACGGGCATGGACGCCGGGGAGCTCCTGGCGGTCCTGCGCCGGCGGCTGCGCAACGACCCCGCGACCGAACGTCGCGTCCTGCGCGCGGAGCTCGGCAAGATCAACCGGCTGCGGCTGGTCCGGCTCGTCGAGGACGGAGCCGCAGCATGACGGCCGCCCGCAGTGCGGTGACCACGCACGTTCTCGACGTCGCGCTGGGGCGACCGGCCGCCGGTGTGCCGGTGCGCCTGGAACGCCCCGACGGCTCCACAGTGGCCGACGGGCGCACCGACGCCGACGGGCGGATCGCCGACCTGGGGCCGGAGCGACTCGAGGCCGGGACCTACCGGTTGCGCTTCGACACCGCGGCGTACTACCAGGCCAGCGGCCAGCGTGGCTTCTACCCCGAGGTCACGGTGACCTTCTCGCTGGCCGACCCCGGGCAGCACCACCACGTGCCGCTGCTGCTGTCGCCGTTCTCGTTCTCCACCTACCGAGGGAGCTGACCCATGGGAATCGTCCTTGGACCCAACCAGTACGGCAAGTCGGAGAGCCGCGTCGTGCGCATCTACCGCGACAGCAGCCGGCACGAGATCCGCGACGTCAACGTGACCACGACGCTGCAGGGCGACTTCGCCGCGGCGTACCGTCGCGGCGACCAGGCCAATGTGCTTCCCACGGACTCGCAGAAGAACACCGCCTTCGCGTACGCGAAGAAGAAGGGGATCGCGGAGATCGAGCGCTACGCGCTCGACCTGGCCGAGCACTTCGTCGCCGATGTCGAACCGGTGCACAGCGCCCGGGTCGAGGTCGAGGAGTACTCCTGGCAGCGGATCAGCGTCGACGGCCGCGAGCACGACCATGCCTGGGCCCGTAGCGGTCAGGAGGTGCGTACCACGGCCGTCACGGTCGACGGTCGGGGAGAGGGTCAGCGCACCGAGGTCGTGTCCGGGCTGAAGGACCTGGTGCTGCTCAAGTCCACCGGCTCGGAGTTCTGGGGCTTCCTCAAGGACGGGTACACCACCCTGCCGGAGACGCGTGACCGGGTGCTGGCCACGTCGCTGGTCGCCCGGTGGCGTTACGGCGGCGTCGACGTGCAGTGGGACAAGGCCTACGAGGATGTCCGCCGGATCCTGCTGGAGCAGTTCGCGACCGTGCACTCGCTGGCGCTGCAGCAGACCCTGTGGGAGATGGGCCGGCGGGTGCTGGAGCAGCATCCCGAGATCACCGAGGTCAGCCTGTCCGCGCCGAACAAGCACCATTTCGCCGTGGACCTGAGCCCGTTCGGACTGGACAACCCCAACGAGGTCTTCCACGCCGCCGACCGGCCGTACGGGCTGATCGAGGCCACCGTGACGCGCGACGACGACTCTAGGACGCGCTGGTAGACGGCATGGCCTGCTGCGCGCCGCCCCACG